>NZ_MQTS01000033.1 GCF_020532825.1 Arthrobacter sp. SO3 | reverse complement strand
CCGCAGCACCCGCCCCGGCAGCCCCGGCAGCGGTGTACTACGCCAATTGCGCCGCTGCCCGTGCCGCCGGCGCCGCACCGCTGCGGGCCGGCCAGCCGGGCTACCGCGAGCAGATGGACGGCGACCGCGACGGCATCGCCTGCGAATAGCGGACTCCCGGGGCAGGCTCCGGCGGAACACTTAGTTCTTCGGCAGCGCGTCCAGCAGCCGCGCGCAGCGGATGAACCCCAGATGCGAGTACGCCTGGGGGTGGTTCCCCAGATGTGTTTCGGTGCCCGGGTCGTACTCCTCCGGCAGCAGCCCGGTGGGGCCGAACAGGTTGACCAGCTGGTCGAACAGGTCCCAGGCCTCCTCGATCCGGCCGACCGCTACATAGGCCTCGATCAGCCATGTTGTGCAGATGTGGAAGCCGCCCTCCAGGCCCGGCAGGCCGTCGTCGTAGCGGTAACGGAACACCGTGGGGCCCACCCGCAGTTCCCGTTCCACCGCAGTGACGGTGTCCAGGAAGCGCTGGTCGCTGACGTCGAGCAGTCCGGAGAGTCCGATGTGCAGCACCGCGGCGTCCAGGTCCGGGCTGCCGTAGGCCACCGTGTAGGACTCCGCGCTCTCGTCCCAGCCTTCGCGCAGGACTTCGTCGCGGATGGCGGTCGCGGCGGGTTCCCACGCCGGGACCGGTGTCCGGCCGTGCCGCGCGGCGGTGCGCAGGGCCCGGTCCAGCGTCACCCAGCACATCACCTTGGTGTAGACATGGTGCCGCGGTGCCCGTCGGGCCTCCCAGATTCCGTGGTCCGGCTCGTGCCAGCGGGCCAGGACGGCCGAGGCCATTTGCACCATCAGCTCCCAGTGGGCATCGGAGAGGTCTCCGTGCCGGGCGGACAGGGCGTCGATTAGCTCGGCGATCGGCCCGAAGACATCCAGCTGCACCTGGTGGTCCGCGGCGTTGCCGATCCGGACCGGCCGGGAGCCCGCGTAGCCGGGGAGGCTCTCGATGATGGCTTCGGTGGACAGCGGCGCGCCGGTGACCGAATACAGCGGGTGCAGCCACTCCGGGCCGGGAGCGTGGGCAAGGATCCGGCCCAGCCAGGCCAGGAATCCTTCCGCCTCGGAGGTCGAACCGAGATCCACCAGTGCGTTGACCGTCATGGAGCCGTCCCGCAGCCAGCAGTACCGGTAGTCCCAGTTCCGGGTGCCGCCGATCCCCTCCGGCAGCGAGGTGGTGGGCGCGGCCAGCACGGCGCCGGTGGGCTCGTGGACCAGGGCGCGGAGCACCAGGGCGGACCGGCGGACCAGGGAGGGTTTCACGGACGGCAGCTGCAGTGCCTGCACCCAGCGCCGGGATTGGTGCGCGACGGCGGCGCGGCGCGAGTTTTCCTCCGGCGGTTCCGCCCGCTGGGGTTCCGTGTCGCCGCAGCGCAGGTTCAGCACCACGGGGCCGTCCCGCAGGGTCACCTCGGCGGTGGCGGTGGCATGCCGGCCGTCCGAGGTAATGGAGAAGCCGGCCCCGGGCGCCAGCAGGATGATCGGGTCCGCGGTCCCCACGACGTGCAGCTCCTCGCCGCGGGCCTCCATGCTGAAGGGCGCGTTGGCATAGTCCGGGCGGGGCGCAAAGACAATCCGCGCCGTCCCCGTGCCGGAGAGCACCCTGACCAGGCTGGTCACGCCTTCCGGCGCCGGTTCCAGGTAGTCGGTGACGGTGACGTCGGCCCAGCGGGTCTCCACGATCATGGTGCTGTCCACATAGCGCTGGCCCAGGACCTGCGAGGCCTTTACCGGTTCGACCGAGAAATGGCCGGCCGCGTCACCGCCGAGAAGATGCGCAAATAGGGATCCCGAGTCCGGCAGCGGGTGGCTCATCCAGCAGATCTTGGCGTCCGGTGTGATCAGAGCCGTGGAGGAGCCGTTGCCGATCATCGAATGCCGCTCCAAGCCGACCGCGTCCTCACCGAACAGCCAGGCCCGCCGCAGTTCGAAGAGGATGGCGAGGACCCTCGCGAAGGACTCGGGGTCCCGGAGCCGGTGGGTAGCCTGGGTCGGGCCCACCCCGACCCGCAGCGCCATGTCCGGGCCGCGCAAGGTCGCCATCGCCAGCTCGTCGCTGGCTGCATCCCCGGCGTAGAGCGCCGCGCTGGCCCCAACCATGGAGCGCAGGTGCTCCAGGGCCGCCGCCTTGGACGGTTCCACCACGCTCAGGTCCAGGACCGAGCCGTCCACGATGAAGGAGAGCCCGTGCGCCCGGGCGATTTCCTCCGCCTGGGCGGTGGCCAGCGCGACGACCTCGGGCGCGGCCGGGCGGGTGTGGACGGACACGGCGACGGGCTTCCGTTCGATGGTGATGCCGCGGTAGGCGCCCACGGTTTCGGCGAGCGCCTGGCTCGCCTGCTGCAGCACCGACTCGGTGGCCAGGGACAGCCCGTGGGCGTAGCCCATGTCGAACTCGGCGCCGTGCGAACCCACGAGGTGCACCTCTGCAGGGAGCCGTGAGACGGCGGCCAGGTCCCGCAGGGAACGCCCCGAGATGACGGCGGCGTGCGTGTTGGGCAGGGCAGCCAGCGCCCGGAGTGCAACCGCTGCGCTTCCCAGCGGCAGGGTCTCGGTGGAGATGCCTTCCGCGGCGCACAGGGTCCCGCCGTAGTTGCAGGCCACGAGCAGCCCAGGGATGCGGGCCAGGATCTTGAGGTCCGCCAGCAGCTGCGGCGTCAGCCCGTCGTCGGCTGCGTTGGTCTGCACAAAGGCCCGGAGCAGGCCCAGCGGCAAGGATTTCGTCAGAAGGGCAGAGTCGGCCAGGGACTGGTTGAGTGGAGTGGGCATGTGCGGAGTCCTTCGAGTAGTCCCCAATGCCTGCATGAGACCGTCCGAGAAGGACGTACTACCAGTATCCTCCCGGCCCGATTTCCCGCAGGTGTCCCGGCGGTTGCAGCTGTGTAACATCCGCAGAGATGTTCCTTTTTGCCCCTTGACGTTCCTTATTGTGCGATTATGATACATAGTTATGTGAACTGCCTCACACCCGTGATGTTTCAAAGGAGAAATCATGACCATGCACGAAGATGCGCTGCGCCGGGCCTCCAGCCAGGGCGGCTGGGACCGTCGGACCTTGCTGAAGACGCTGGGTGTGGGAGCAGTCGCAATGGCGGGGGTGCCCCTGTTGGCGGCCTGCACCGGCGGAAGCGCGCCGGCGTCGAGCGGCGGCGCCAAGACGGTCAGTTTCGGGTCCGGATCCTCGGATGAAGTTCCCAAGGCCGCCTACAAGGCAGTCACCGACGCTTTCGAGAAGAAGTCCGGTGCCAAGGTCACCACCAATGTGGTGCCCCACAACGACTTTCAGAACAAAATCAACACGTACCTGCAAGGCAGCCCCGACGACGCCTTCACCTGGTTTGCCGGCTACCGGATGCAGTACTACGCGGACAAGGGCTTACTCGCCCCGATCGACGATGTCTGGGAGAAGATCGGGGGCAACTACTCCGACGCCCTCAAGAAGGCTTCCACCGGCACCGACGGAAAGATGTACCTGGTCCCGAACTACAACTACCCCTGGGGCTTCTTCTACCGGAAGAGCCTGTGGGCCGAGAAGGGCTACCAGGTTCCCAAGACCTTCGATGAGCTCACCGCACTCTCCAAGAAGATGCAGGGCGACGGCCTGATCCCCATCGAATTCGCGGACAAGGACGGCTGGCCTGCCATGGGGACCTTCGACTACCTGAACATGCGCCTCAACGGGTACCAGTTCCACATGGACCTCACGGCCCACAAGGAAAGCTGGGACCAAAAGAAGGTCAGCGACGTGTTCGACACCTGGAAGGCACTCCTGCCGTACCAGAACCCCAACGCCCTGGGCATGACCTGGCAGGATTCCGCCAAGAACCTCGGCGACAAAAAATCCGGCATGTACCTGCTCGGATCCTTCCTCACCCAGCAGTACACCGACAAGGCGGTCGCGGACGACATCGATTTCTTCCCGTTCCCGGAGATCGCGATGGAAGGCCAGGACGCGATCGAAGCCCCCATCGACGGACTGCTGCTCTCCAAGAAGGGCGGCCAGAACCCGGCCGCCAAGGACTTCCTCGCCTACCTCGGCACCCCGGAAGGACAAGACGTCTACGCATCCGTGGACTCCTCGAATATCGCCACCGCAAAGGGCGCCGACACGTCGAAGTTCTCGCCACTGAACAAGAAGATGGCGGAGGCCATCGGCAACGCCAAGAGCATCAGCCAGTTCTTTGACCGCGACGCACTCCCGGCCATGGCCAACAACGTGATGATCCCGGCGCTGCAGTCCTTCATCAAGGACGGCAACGTCGACGTCAAGAACCTGGAAGCCCAGGCCAAATCGCTCTACGCCGCCCAGTAGCCGCACGCGATATCGAGCAAGGAATCCCTAGTGAGCACATCAAGCGACACAACAACTGCCGGGGTCCGGGGTGCCAAGCAGGCCCCGGCAGGGCGGGTCCGGCGGTTGTCCGGCCGGGACAAGTGGGTACTCGGCTTCATGGTGGGGGTCCCCACCCTCATCCAGCTCGTCCTGGTCTGGATCCCCACGCTGCTCTCCGCGGCCCTGTCCTTCACCAGGTGGAACGGGCTGAGCCTGACGGACATCAAGAGCGCAGGGGTGGCGAACTACCAGTTCATCGTCAACGACTACCCGCCGTTTTGGCCCGCGGTCCAGCACAACGTGCTGTGGCTGGTGTTCCTGGCCCTCATCGCCACCCCGCTGGGCCTGCTGCTCGCCATCCTCCTCGATCAGAACATCCGCGGCACCAAGGTCTACCAGAGCATCTTCTTCACTCCCGTGATGCTGTCGCTGGCCTTGATCGGCGTCATCTGGCAGCTGTTCTACAACCGGGACAGCGGCCTGCTGAACTTCCTGCTGGGGACCGGCGGCACCCCGCAGGCGGTCGACTGGTTCGGCGACTCCAGCGTCAACATCTGGGCGGCCCTCGTGGCAGCGACGTGGCGGCACGCCGGCTACGTCATGATCCTCTACCTGGCAGGGCTCAAGGGTGTTGACCCCACCTTGCGGGAAGCGGCGCAGATCGACGGCGCCAACGCAGTCCAGACCTTCTTTCGGGTCATCTTCCCGGCCATGCGGCCGGTCAACGTGATCATCATCGTCATCACGGTGATCGAATCGCTGCGCGCCTTTGACATTGTCTACGTCATCAACCGCGGCACGAACGGCCTCGAACTCATCAGCGCCCTCGTCATCCAGAATCTTGTGGGCGAAGGGCAGGTGATCGGCGTCGGCTCCGCCCTCGCGGTCATCCTCCTGGTCATCTCGCTGGTTCCCATCACCTTCTACCTGTCCCGGGCCTTTGGAAAGGACAAAGAGGCATGAGCATCATCAAGCCGGCCCCGGCCGCGGCGAGAGGCAACGACGTCGCCGGAGCGCCGCGCACAGGCACCGGCGGCAAAAGCCGGGGGCCAGCCAGGAATCACCTCGGCATCCACATCTTCCTGATCGTGATGGCAGCCATGTGGCTGGTGCCGCTGGGCTGGACCGTCTTCACGTCGCTGCGGCCCAAAGCCGACACCGACAAGTACGGGTACTTCAGCCTCGGCGGGTCCTTTAATTTCGACAATTTCGTCGAGGCCTGGACCCGGGGCGGGTTTGCGCAATACGCCTGGAACTCGGTGCTGATCACCGTCCCCTCAGTCATCCTGATTCTGTTCTTCGCCTCCATGATGGCCTTCGCCGTCAGCAGGGTGTCCTGGAAATTCAACGTCACGCTGCTGATCATGTTCACGGCCGGCAACCTCCTGCCGCCCCAGGTCCTCGCGGCTCCCCTGTTCCAGATGTTCAAGCAGTTTGAGCTCCCGTACAGCGTCAGCGACTCCGGGAACCTCCTCAACACCTACATCAGCGTCATCGCTGTCGACACGGCCTTCCAGATCGGTTTCGTCACGTTCGTCCTCTCCAACTACATGAAGGCGCTGTCCCCCGAGTTGACGGAGGCCGCCCTGGTGGACGGCGCCGGCATCTGGCGGCAGTACTGGGAGATCATCCTCCCCCTCTGCCGGCCGGCGCTGGCGGCGATGGGCACGCTCGAGGTCATCTTCATCTACAACGACTTCTTCTGGCCGCTGCTCTTTATTCAAAGCGGTGACCGGCTCCCGCTCACCACCGCCGTAAACAACCTCCAGGGCCAGTTCCTCTCCGACTACAACCTGATCGCCGCGGGCGCCATGATCACGGCCATCCCGGCCCTCATCATCTACCTGCTCCTGCAGCGGCACTTCGTGGCCGGCCTGACGCTCGGCTCCAGCAAAGGATAAACGTGGATTACAACAACAACGCCCCCATGGACTACATCACCGCCCGGCTGGGCTCCGAAGGGTCCCCGATGCTGGCGTTCGGCGGGGATTACAACCCGGAGCAGTGGCCGGAAGAAACCTGGGACGAGGATGTCCGGCTCATGCGCGAGGCCGGCGTCAACCTGGTCAGCGTCGGCATCTTCAGCTGGTCATTGCTGGAGCCGTCCGAGGGCATCTACGAATTCGGCTGGCTGGACCGGGTGCTGGACCTGCTGCACACCAACGGCATCAAGGTGGACCTGGCCAACGCCACTGCCTCGCCGCCGCCGTGGTTCAGCCACCAGTACCCGGAGTCCCTCCCGGTGACTGCCGACGGCGTGCGCCACAGCTATGGGTCACGGCAGGCCTTCGCCGCCTCCAGCCCGGACTACCGGCGGGCTGCGGCCGCCCTGACGGAGCAGATTGCAGCGAGGTACAAGGACCACCCCGCGGTGGTCATGTGGCATGTCCACAACGAGTACGGCTGCCACAACCAGCCCGACTTTTCCGACGGCGCCGCCGCAGGCTTCCGGAGCTGGCTGGAGGCCCGCTACGGAACACTCGAGGGCCTGAACGATGCCTGGGGCACCGCATTCTGGTCGCAGCGCTACTACGCCTGGGAGGAAATCCTGCCGCCGCGGACCTCCGGCACATGGGTCAATCCCACCCAGCAGCTGGACTTCGCCCGGTATTCCTCGGACGAACTCCTTGAGTGCTACAAAGCGGAGGCGGCGATCATCCGCTCGCATTCCCGGCATCCGGTGACCACAAACTTCATGGGTTTCAACATGGGGCTGCACCAGCCGGTGGACTACTGGCGCTGGGCTGAACAGATGGACGTTGTTTCCAACGACCACTACCTCATCGCCGAGGACCTGCGGAACTTCCAGGAGCTTGCCGAGACTGCCGATCTCACCCGGGGCTGGGCCCAGGGCAGGCCGTGGCTGCTGATGGAGCACTCCACCTCTGCGGTCAACTGGCAGCCCCGCAACATCGCCAAGGCGCCCGGAGAAATGCTGCGCAACTCGATGCAACACGTCGGCCGCGGCGCGGACGGTGCGCTCTTCTTCCAGTGGCGGGCCTCCCGGGCCGGTGCGGAGAAATTCCACTCCGGGATGCTGCCGCACGGGGGAACCGACACCAAGGTGTGGCGGGAAGTCGTCCAGCTGGGGCAGGCACTGCGCAGCATCGCCGAAGTCGCCGGCTCGGTGGTGACCGGCGCGTCCGGCAGCGTCGATGTCGCGATCATCCATGACACCGATGCCCGCTGGGCATCGGAACTCGATTCGCACCCGAGCGCGGATGCCTCCAACATTGCGGAGACGCGTCGCTGGCATGATGCTTTCTATCGCGCCGGAATCCCGACGGACTTCCGCCAAAGCACGGACGATCTCTCCGGCTACCGGCTCGTCGTGGCCCCGATGCAATACCTTGTGACGGATGCCGGCGCGGCCAACCTGGACAGTTATGTGAGGTCCGGCGGACACCTCGTCGTCACGTACTTCTCCGGCATCGTCAACGAACATGACCACATCAGGCCCGGCAGCTACCCCGGCGCGTTCAGTGAGCTGCTGGGAGTACGGATGGAGGAATTCTTCCCCCTGCGCGCCGGCGAATCGGTCCCGCTCAGCGCCTTCGGGGCGGGCTCGTGCTGGAGCGAACTGGGCACGGTGAGCACCGCGGAGGTGCTCGCTGCGGTAACGGAGGGGCCGGTGGCCGGTTCCCCGGCGGTGACCCGCAACCACGCGGGAACCGGCCGGGCCTACTACGTCGCCACCACGTTGTCCGCCGAAGGCCTCAGCGAACTGCTGCCCGTTATCTGCGCCGATGCGTCGGTGGAGCCCCTCGTCCCGGACCTTCCCCCCAACGTCGAGGTCATCCGGCGCAGCAAGGACGGCACGGACTGGACGTTCTGCATCAACCACGGGGCGGACGACGTCCGGTTGCCCCTTGCGGGGGTAGAACTCATCGCCGGCCAGGAGCTCGACGGCGGCCTTGGCCTGGCCGCCGGCGCCGTCGCCGTCGTCCGTTCCCGCACAGCATCCACCACCCACCGCCGATGACAAGCATGGAGCTGCCGTGAGCCACCTGAACCCGACCACCGTCCCCGGGGGGACTCCGGTCCTGGAACCGCTGCCGCGGCTGCTGTATTTGCGGCATTCCGGCACGGCACTGCTCATCGACTGCAGCACCGGCGAGCCCGCGGTGCTGCATTTCGGAGCTGACCTGGGCCCCGATCTTCCGGATTTGTCCCTGCTGGGCGACCCCGTGCCGCCCTCATCCCTGGACATTCCGGTGACGCAGGGCCTGATCCCGCAGTCGTCCTCCGGCTGGCGTGGACGCCCCGGGCTCCGCGGCCACCGTAACGGCCGGTCGTTCTCCGCCCGGCTCCGCCTGGTGTCCGTTACGGAGGGTGAGGGTTGCTCCGCCGTCATCACCCAGTCAGACCCCGACGCCGGCCTGACCCTCAGCACCGAAATCATCATCAACGACGGCGGCCTGCTGCAGCTCCGGCACCGCCTCCAGAATGACGGCCCGGACGGCTATTCACTGGAGGAGCTCGCCGCGGTGCTGCCCGTGGGGCGTGCCGCAGGCGAGATCCTGGACCTGACCGGACGCTGGTGCCGCGAGGCCCACCCCCAGCGGCTGCCGATGCGGCAGGGCACCTGGGTGCGCTCCGGCCGGCATGGACGCACGGGTCACGATTCCTCACTGCTGCTGGCCGCGGGAACCCCGGGGTTCGGCAACCGGCACGGGCAGGTCTGGGCCGTTCATCTGGGCTGGAGCGGCAACCACGAAAGCTTCGTGGAGACGATCGGCGACGGACGCTCGGTCATCGGCGCGTCGGAGTTGCTGGGCTCCGGCGAGGTCACCTTGGCCGCAGGAACCGGCTACCAGACGCCCTGGCTCTTTGCCGCCTACTCGGACGCCGGGCTGGACGGCATCAGTGACTCGTTCTACGCCTGGTTCCGTGCCCGGGCGCACCATCCCGGCACACGGTCCGGGAAGCCGCGACCCGTGGTGCTGAACGTATGGGAGGCGGTGTACTTTGACCACCGGCTCCCCACGCTCCTGGAGTTGGCCGACTCCGCCGCCGCGCTCGGCGTCGAGCGCTATGTCCTCGACGACGGCTGGTTCCGCGGCCGCCGCGACGACCACGCCGGCCTGGGCGACTGGTACGTGGACGAACAGCTCTGGCCGGACGGGCTGCACCCCCTGATCGACGCCGTCACGGCCCACGGCATGGAATTCGGCCTGTGGGTCGAGCCGGAGATGGTTAATGAGGATTCGGACCTTGCCCGCGCCCACCCCGACTGGATCTCCGGCCCGGGCCCGCTCCGCCAGGGGCCGGGCGCACCGGGCCGGCTGCCGGAGCAATGGCGGCACCAGCAGGTGCTGGACCTGGTCAACCCGGAGGCGTGGCAATACATCTTTGACCGGCTGGACTCACTCCTGAGCGAGCACCGCATCAGCTATCTCAAATGGGACCAGAACAGGGATCTCGTGGAAATGGGGCACGAGGGCAGCCCATCCGTCCATGCCCAGACGCTGGCGGCGTACCGGCTGCTGGATGAACTGCGGAAGGCCCATCCCGGCGTCGAAATTGAGAGCTGCTCCTCCGGCGGGGCGCGCGTGGATCTGGGCATTCTGGAACGCACCGACAGGGTCTGGGCCTCCGACTGCAACGACGCCCTGGAACGCCAGACCATTCAGCGGTGGACCGGGGTGGTGGTGCCGCCGGAGCTGGTCGGAGCGCACATCGGGCCGGGGACCTCGCACACCACGGCCCGCACCCACGAACTGTCCTTCCGCGCCATCACCGCCATGTTCGGCCACTTCGGCCTGGAATGGGACGTCCGCCAGCTCGGGGGTGCGGAACGGGACGAGCTTGCAGCCGTCATCGCGCTGTACAAGGAGCACCGCTCGTTGCTGCACAGCGGGCGCATGGTGCGGGCCGACGAGCGGGACCCCTCGCTGATGCTGCACGGCGTCGTCTCGCATGACGGCTCCGAAGCGCTGTTCGCGCTGGTGTCGGTGGCGACGTCCTTCTCCGAGGTTCCCGGACACGTGCCCCTGCCCGGGCTGCTGCCCGACCAGAACTACCGGGTGGAGCTTGCCTATCCGGCCCCGGACAGCGGGCACGCTTTCATCCAGACGCGCCCGCCTGCCTGGCTGGCAGCCGGGATTGAGGTAAGCGGCCGTTTCCTCGCCGGGTCCGGCCTGCCGATGCCCGTCCTGAATCCGGAACACGGCCTGCTCCTGAGTGTGCGGGCCGTCCCCGGCCCCGCGGGGAAGGGCAGCTAGCATGGCCGGGATTGTGAAGCGCGCCTTTCAGCTCGCGGACGGGCGCGACATCATCTACTTCGACGACGCCGATACCGCGCTCCCAGCGGAACGTTCGCCGGATCTGCGTGCACCGGCGCCGCGGCCGCCAACGGCCCTCATGCGGCAGGATGTGCTGACCGGCGAATGGATTTCGGTGGCTTCGGCCCGCCAGAACCGGGTCGTACTCCCACCCTCGCACCTGGATCCGCTGGCGCCGGCCTCGGCAGGGAACCCGTCGGAGATCCCCAGCCCCTACGATGTGGCTGTCTTCGAAAACAAGTCGCCGTCCTTCGGGCCGGAGCTGACCGGCCCGCAGGCGCCGGACGGGCTCGAGGATCTTTCGCGTATTGGCCTGGGGCGCAGCCGTCAGTCCGTGGGCCGCTGCGAGGTCGTGTGCTTCTCCCCGGAACACACCGGATCGCTCGCCCGGGTATCGCTGTCCCGGATGCGGACGGTGATGGAAGCCTGGGCGGACCGGACAGCGGCCCTGTCCGCAATGCCCGGCGTGCAGCAGGTCTTCCCTTTCGAGAACCGCGGCGAAGAGATCGGGGTGACGCTGCACCACCCGCACGGGCAGATCTACGCCTACCCGTTCATCACCCCGCGCACCCAGACACTCATCCGCTCGCTGGAGCGGTACGGCAGTTCGCTCTTCGAGGATGTCCTCACGTTCGAGCTGAACTCCGAGCGGGTGGTGCTCCGGGGCGAACGGTGGACGGCCTTCGTGCCTTTCGCGGCGCGCTGGCCCCTGGAAGTACACATCCTGCCGCACCGCCACGTTCCCGACCTCGCGGCCACGAGTGCCGAGGAGCGCGACGAGTTCGCCCTGCTGTACGGCCGGCTGCTGCGCGGTGTGGATGCGCTGTATCCGACGCCGACCCCGTATATCTCGGCCTGGCATCAAGCACCCGTCCGGGCCCACCGGGACGATATCCGGCTGATGCTCCAGCTGACCTCCCCCAGGCGCGAGGAAACAAAACTGAAGTACCTTGCCGGTTCGGAGGCGGCGATGGGAGCGTTCATCGCCGACATCGTCCCGGAAACCGCCGCTGCCAGGCTCCGGGACGTCATCGAGCCGTGACCGGGGTTGCTAGACCCGGACCAGTCCGGCGACCTCGGCCAGCAGCTGCACTGAACGCAGCCGGGACTCGGTCCCGGTGCTCTGGTGCGCGACGATGAGCTCGTCGGCGTCGGCGTGGGCGGTGAATTCGTCCAGGTATTCCAGCACGGCGTCCGGCGTTCCCACGGCGGAATACTTCATCATCTGGGCCACGTGCTGGCCCTGCGGCGAGTCCAGGACCATGTCCGCCTCGTCGTCGCTGAACTCGCGGCCGCCGCCGAAGAAGAGCGAGACGCGGGCACGCTTGGTGGCATGGAACATCTGCTGCGCCTCGGCCGCGGAATCCGCCGCGATCACGTTGACGCCGGCGATCACGTGCGGGGCGTCGAGCTGCGCGGAGGGCTGGAAGTCGCGGCGGTAGATGGCGACGGCGTCCTGGAGCGCGTTCGGCGCGAAGTGCGAGGCAAAAGCGTACGGCAGGCCCAGCTGCGCGGCGAGCTTGGCGCCGAACAGCGAGGATCCCAGGATGTAAAGCGGCACGTTGGTGCCTTTGCCGGGGGTGGCTTCCACGCCCGGGATGCGGGTGGGGCCGCTCAGGTAGCCCTGGAGTTCCAGCACGTCCTGCGGGAAGCTGTCCGCGGACATCGGGTCCCGGCGCAGGGCCCGCAGCGTGTTCTGGTCGCTGCCGGGCGCACGTCCCAGCCCCAGGTCAATCCGGCCCGGGTGCAGGGTCTCCAGGGTGCCAAACTGCTCGGCGATGGTCAGCGGCGAATGGTTGGGCAGCATCACCCCGCCGGCGCCGAGCCGGATGCTCTCGGTCTGGGCGGCGATGTGGGCTATCAGCACGCTGGTGGCCGAGGAAGCGATGGCGGACATGTTGTGGTGCTCGGCGTACCAGACCCGGCGGTAGCCCAGCTTCTCGGCGAGCTGCGCCATGGCCACGCTGCCCGCGAAGCTTTCAGCCGCCGTCTGGCCCTTGCCGATGGTTGCCAGGTCAAGGATGGAAAGCGGAACAGTCACGGAAAAGCCGGCCTTTCGTAGCGGGGAAGTCTCAGGCGCGGCACCGGGTCCCGGCATGCGCACACTGTGGACAACGACGCCGGGCTCCGGGTTATTTCTGCCTCAGTTGTGGCGCACCCCATGCCGTTTCCGGGGGCGGCTTAGGGACATGGATAGTTGTAATCCAGCCCGCCGGAGATGTACTGCGTCAACGCGACGCGGCTGCCGGGGGTGAGCGCCGGCAAAGAGCAGTTGGACTTGGCACCCGTCAGGGACCGCGAACCCGCTAGCCAGCTCGGCAGACCCGCGAGCGGACTGCTCGACGGGACCGTGCCGGCGATCTGTGCCCACTGGCTGCCGGTGGAATAGATGCCCACTTTCGCGTTGATGCCCTTGAAGTATGCGGCCATCCCTTCGAGGTCGGCGACGTTGGCGGCCTTGTCGGCCTGCCAGCTGTTGCCGGTTTCGACGTCGAGCCACCACAGGTA
This sequence comes from Arthrobacter sp. SO3, assembly GCF_020532825.1. Classification (GTDB taxonomy): domain Bacteria; phylum Actinomycetota; class Actinomycetes; order Actinomycetales; family Micrococcaceae; genus Arthrobacter. The sequence continues at coordinate 10,563 of NZ_MQTS01000033.1, read as the reverse complement.
GTTCTGCGGGTTGTCGACCCCGCGGATTGTGGCGTCGTCGTAGGCCTTCGCGTAGCCGTACATGTAGGAGCAGGCGTTGAAATTGTCCGGGACGCTGCCGCAGACTCCATACGGGTTGGCCACGTCAGCGCCGCCGTAGTGGTTTGAGGTGGGCCACCAGGAACCCTGCAGGCCCGGGTTGGCCGTGTTGACGTAGAGCGCCACCCTCGGCTGGGTGCTGAGCGCCGGGTCTGGGGCGGTGTTTGCCCAGGCAAGTTCGGTTGCCAGGCACGGGTTGGTGGTGTTGGCGAGGCCGTTGTTCACCCCGACGATGGCAAACGCCGGCTGTTTGGGGAGGGTCTTTCCGCACTGGGGCCAGGACACGTCGATGCCGACCGGCTCGGATGTGCGGGGCGGGGCGGCGCCCGCAGGCCCCCCGCCCAGCAGGACAAGGCCAAACGTGATGGCGGCGGAAGCAAGCTTCGTCAATACCCGGGTAGCCATGCCCCAGCTTACTTCCGCACCCCGGCCGGGGCCGGGAAACCCGCCGGGAATCCCGCCGAGCGAGTCTGCGGGCGGAATACTCAGCTGGCTTAGGGAGTTACCGCCCCTATGAGCCATGACAACTCACAGCATCAGCAAATATCCGCCACGATCGATCTCAAGGACGTGGGAACTGTCCACCGCCTGGGGTTCGGCGCCATGCGCATTGTCGGGGACGGCGTCTGGGGCGAGCCGGCGGACCGCAAGGCCGCCATCGCCGTCGTCCGCCGCGCCGTCGAACTCGGCGTCGACTTCATTGACACCGCCGATTCCTACGGACCGAACATCAGCGAGGAGATCCTGGCCGAAGCCCTGCACCCCTACAAAGAGGGGTTGCGGATCGCCACCAAGGTCGGCTTCACCCGCACCGGCCCCCACCAGTGGGTCCCGCTGGGCCGCGCGGAGTACCTCCGCCAGCAGACTGAGCTGAGCCTGCGCAAGCTCAAGGTCGACGCGCTCGACCTGCTGCAGCTGCACCGGATCGACCCCAAGGTGGATCCGGAGGAGCAGTTCACCGTGCTCCGCGACCTGCAGAAGGAGGGCAAGGTGAAGGCGCTGGGCCTCTCCCAGGTCAGCGTCGCCGAACTCGAGGAAGCCGGGAAGTACTTCACCGTCTCCACCGTGCAGAACCGCTACAACCTGACCGACCGCAGCTCCGAAGACGTCCTCAACTACGCCGAGGCCAACGGCATCGGGTTCGTCCCCTGGGCGCCGATCTCCGCCGGGGAGCTGGCCCGGCCCGGCGGCCCGCTGGATGAGGCCGCCAAACGGCTCGGCGCCACCACCTCGCAAGTGGCCCTCGCCTGGCTGCTGCGCCGCTCCCCCGTCATGATGCCGATCCCCGGCACCGGTTCGGTCAACCACCTCGAAGAGAACCTGGCCGCTGCCGGCGTCGTCCTGGATGACGCCACGTACGCCGAACTTGAATCCGCACACTGATCCCTTTTACTTTCAGCGCCGGCCGTGTGGCCGGCAGAACAGGAGCCTGACATGGCTAACATCCTGATGGTCGTATCCGCCGCCGATTCCCTCACCATGCGCGACGGCAGCGAACACCCCACCGGCTACTGGGCCGAGGAACTGGTGGTTTCCCACCAGACCCTCCTCAACGCCGGACACACCGTCCACATCGCCACCCCCGGCGGCGCAAAGCCCACGGTCGACGAGGTCAGCCTCGCCGCCGAATCTGCCGGCGGCCAGGAACGCGCAGACAGCTTCCGGAATTACCTTTCCGGGCTTGACGCCGAGCTGTCCGCGCCGCTGGCACTGGCCGACGTGGACCTCTCCGGTTATGACGCAATCGTGCTGCCCGGCGGCCACGGGCCCATGACCGACCTCTACCGGGACGCCGATCTCGGCAAGCTCCTGGTTGCGGCGAACACGGCGGGTAAGGTCATCGCCCCGTTCTGCCACGGCCCGGCCGGCCTGCTGAGCGCCACGGACGACGCCGGGACGTTCGCCTTCGCGGGACGCCGCCTCACCGTTTTCACCAACGAGGAGGAACTCAATGGCGGCACCGGCACCAATACGCCGTGGTTCGTGGAGGACGCGCTGAAGGACAAGGGCGCGATCATTGAGAACGCCGCCGCCTGGACGTCGCATGTGGTGCGCGACGGCAATCTGATCAGCGGCCAGAACCCCCAGTCCAGCGAGGACGTGGCGAAGGAAGTCCTGAAGGCCCTCGCCGAATAGCAACGCAGGCGTAGCTGCCATTAGCCGGGTCCGGGGCCGCCGGACCCGGCTATGCTGTCGGCATGGCCATCAAATCCACTGCAGACAAAATCGCCACCATCCAGAAGGGGTACACCCTCGAGGGCCCCACGATCGAGCTGGGCGCTGCGATCATTGACGGTGAAGTCCACAAGGACGCCCCCGTCCGGCTCCCGCTCTCCATGATGAACCGGCACGGCCTGGTGGCCGGCGCCACCGGCACAGGCAAGACCGTCACCCTGCACATGATGGCCGAACAGCTCTCCACCGCGGGGGTCCCGGTCTTCCTGGCGGATATCAAAGGGGACCTTTCCGGGCTGGCCACTGCAGCCACCGGCAGCGAAAAACTGATCGCCCGCACGGACGGGATCGGCCAGTCCTGGTCCGGCAAGACGTTCCCGGTGGAGTTCCTGGCCCTCGGCGGCGACGGCCACGGCATCCCGGTCCGCGCCACCATAACGTCCTTCGGCCCCGTCCTGCTCTCCCGCATCATGGAACTCAACGACACGCAGGAATCGAGCCTGCAGCTGGTGTTCCATTTCGCGGACAAGAACGGCCTCGAGCTGATCGACTTGAAGGACCTGCGCGCGGTCATCCAGTTCCTCACCTCCAAGGAAGGCAAGGACGAACTCGAGGAACTGGGCGGGCTGTCCAAGGCGACCGCCGGCGTCATCCTCCGTGAACTGATCACCCTCGAGGCGCAGGGCATGGAGAAGTTCTTTGGCGAACCCGAGTTCGACACCGCCGAACTGCTGCGCACCGCCCCGGACGGGCGCGGCGTCATCACCTGCCTCGAGCTGCCTACCCTGCAAACCAAGCCAATGCTGTTCTCTACCTTCCTGATGTGGCTGCTGGCCGACTTGTTCGAGGACCTGCCCGAGGCCGGCGACCTGGACAAGCCGAAACTGGTGTTCTTCCTGGACGAAGCCCACCTGCTCTTCAACGGCGCCTCGAAGGCCTTCCTGGACGCCATCACCACCACCGTGCGGCTGATCCGGTCCAAGGGCGTCGGCATCTTCTTCGTCACCCAGACCCCCAAGGATGTCCCGGCGGAGGTCCTGGGGCAACTCGCCAACCGGGTTCAGCATGCCCTCCGGGCCTACACGCCGGAAGACGCCAAGGCGCTCAAAGCGACCGTCTCCACCTTCCCGATGAGCGACTACGACCTTGAGGAAACCCTTACCTCCGCGGGGATCGGCGAAGCAGTCATCACCGTGATGAATGAGAAGGGCGCCCCCACGCCGGTGGCGCTCACCCGGCTCCGCGCCCCGGAATCCGTCATGGGCCCCAGCGCCGATGCGCTCATCGCCAGCACCGTGGCCGGCTCGGCCCTGCTGCCCAAGTACGGCACCGCCGTCGACAACATCTCCGCCTTCGAGAAAATTGCCGGGAAGGCTTCGGCGGAGACCGGCGCGGCAGCCCCGGCGCCGCCGGCCCCAGGCGGCGGTGGCAGCCCGGACGTCGACGCCGAAGCGCGGCGGATCGAGGAGGAAATCCTGGGCCGCCCCAGCAGCCGGCCCGCTCCGGCACCCGAGCGGCAGGAACCTGCGCGGCAGGAACCGCAGCAGTCCCCGAGGCCGCCGTCGGACGACGGCGGCCTCGCCGGAGCCCTGGGTGGCGCCCTCGGCGGGGGACTCAAGAGCATGGCCCGGTCGCTGGGGACCCAGCTCGGGCGCGAACTGCTGCGCGGGGTCTTCGGCACGGCACCCAAGCGCCGCCGCCGCTAGGAACCAGGCGGAACGGGCCTCCCCTGGCGGCGGCGATCCGGGCGGCACCTCCCGCCGGAGCGGACCGCCTTGGGTGGAGAGCTGGCCGCGTGCGGCCGCTGTGACAAGAGGATTCCGCTGGGGTGCAGGTAACGTAAGGTACGTGCAAATCAGTCAGGCGTTGGTCAGGATCGCAGCCGGGTGGCTGCTGGGCCTGATGCTCGCCGTGGCCGGGGGCATCGTTGCGATCAATATCGTGAACAACACCATCGCGAGCCCGCAGCAGCCTGTCCGCGAATACCTCGACGATTTGCAGAAGGGCGACGGCGAGAAGGCCCTTGGCCTGTTGCGCGCCTCGGTGCCCCAGGGAAACGCTGCCATGCTGGACGGCACGGCGCTGCAGACTGCGTCCGCGCGGATCAGCGGTGTGAAGTACGGCGAGGCCGAGGACCGCGGCGGCAACCGGGTCATGGTGCCGATTGACTACACGATTGACGGCAGCCAGCTGCGGACGGAGTTCCTGCTGGAAAAGTCCGGCGTGGAATGGCTGTTCTTCCATAAGTGGGCCTTCGTCCCGGCCGCTCTTCCGGTCCTGGATGTCACGGTGGTCAACTCCAGCGAGGCCACCCTGAACGGGGTTCCGGTGAACATGCCCAACGGCCGCAACTCCTTCGCCGTCTTCTACCCGGGCGAGTATGAAGCTTCACTGCCCGGGTCGTATTTCTCCGCCCCGCCCGCCAAGGCCACGCTGTCCGGCCGGGACGTCCCCGTCGCTCCGCTGAACCTCATGACCGAAGCCACCGAAGGGCTCAAGGACGCGGTGGGCGGCAAGGTCAGGGAGTTCCTGGACACCTGCGCCGACACCGCCGACAAGGAGCAGAAGCTCCAGCCGGACTGCCCGTTCTACCACACCACCAACAACCGCGTCGTCGACGGCACCATCGACTGGAGCATCACCGAGTACCCCACCGTCAGCATCGAGCCCTTCGGCGGACGCTGGGTGGTGGCGCCCCTGAACGGCAAAGCCCGGATCAAGGCCCAGCAGGTGGACCTGTTCACCGGGGCCGTGACGGAACTCAATGCAGTCCACGATTTCAGCTTCACCACCCGCCTGGACGTCGACGACGACACCGTCAAGGTGACCCCGCTGCTGAGCTACTAGCGCCGCGGGAGCAGTGACGGCCCGGTGGCGGCAGCGCTGACATCACTCCGGACAGTCTTTTGACTCCAACGGTCCCACCGCAGCCTGTCATTCCGCGGAATCCGTTGTGCCAAGCTGCCAAGAACCTGCCTGCCGTGAAGCCTACACCGGCCCGGGCGTCCGGCCGAGGACTGCCAGGACCTCGGCCAGCATCCGCGCGGGGTGGTGCACAACGTCGTCGTAGTAGTACCGGAGCACGGAGTAGCCCCGAACCACGGACACGTTGTCGCGCCGCTGGTCCTTCTTGACCTGGACCCACTCACCGTGATGTCGCCCGTCCAGCTCCACAACCAGTGTGCCCTCCAGCAGGAGATCCACGTATCCGACGCCTTCGATGTAGACCTGCGATTCCACACTGATGCCGGCCTGGCGGAAATACGTCCTGGCGAGGGTCTCCAGCAGGGATTCGGCTCCGCGGTCAACCCAGTCAAGGACCTGGCGGGCACGGCCATTGCGCTTCCCAGGGAGTCGGTCCCGCAGGAATCCGAGTGTCATATCGCCCCGGCCGACGGCGCTCTCCACCATGACCAGGGCTTCAGCGAACGGCAGGCACCTCAGCGCGTGGATGAGCACGTCACCGAGGGCAGCAACCGGCCGGTAGGGGTGCGGTTCGAGGAGCAGTCCGTAGTGCCCGGCCTGCCCCCCGAAGGCCTCACCGCGTCTGTGATGTACATGGAGCGGACCGGCGGAGTTCACACACCAGAGCCCGTAGAAGGGCGCCGCGCTGCTGCAGGTGAGGAGCTGCCGGTGCTGCAGCAGCGCCACCTGGTCGGGGGCCGCCGTCGGGAGCGCATAGAGACCCCGGACCGGCTGAAGGACGCCGGCCCTCACCGCCCGCCGCAGTGCGGCGTCGTCGATCCCCAGGCGGGCCAGCGCAGGCCGCCGGGCGGCTCCCCCGCAGATGGCCAAGGCCCTGAACACATCCATAGGCCCATCGTTTCCGCGGCCACGCGGTGCCGGCAGTCCGTTAACCCGCTATGTGGACATCTTCACGTCACCCGGCGCAGCGTTTTGCGGCCCCCAACGCCGTGGAACTCCGGGATTCCGCGGATCCGGGGCCCGGTAAAAGCCAAAAGGCTGCTGCCCGTGACGCGGTGGTCACGAACAGCAGCCAAAGTGGGCCACTCCTGCGGAGGTCAGTCCATTCCGCGCAGGTCCAGCACCAGTTCGGTGTCGCCGTCGGCCTGCAGCAGGACCGGGATGCCCCAGTCCTGCTGGTACAGGTGGCAGGCTGCGTGGTCCGGGATCTCGCCGTCCGCGTCCTCCGGTCCGTCGCAGGCAGCGGCGCGGGCGGTAATGTGCAGCACACCCTCGGGCACGTCGGAGGCGAGTTCCAGGGTGCGGAGCAGGCCCACCGAGGTCCCGCCGCCAGCCAGCAGCAGTTCCGGCGGCGTCGAGGAGATCTTCAGCTGGGTCGGGTCGCCCCAGCGGTCATCGAGTTTCTGGCCGGTCGGCGCGGTGAAGCGGACTGTCAGTTCCAGCAGCCCGGGGGCCACGGGGCTCTTGGGCCGGTGGGTCTGGGCCGCGCCCTCGTCGACCTGCTGCGCTTCCTTGGGGATCGGAACGTAGACCAGCTGGTGCTTGTTTGCCTCAACCACCACCAGGAGCGGCTCGGCACCGGCCACGTGTGTGTGGTCCACAATGACGTCGGAGGGCTCGGACAGCCCGCGCGCCAGGGTAGAAACCAGGCCCGAGGCGGGGTCGTAGCGGCGGACGGCACCGTTGTAGGTATCGGCGATCGCCACCGAGCCGTCCGGCAGCACAGTAACGCCCAGCGGGTGCTGCAGCCGGGCGTCGGAGGCGTTTCCGTCACGGAAACCAAAGTCGAACAGGCCCTTGCCGACGGCGGACTCAACCGTGACAGCCCCGCCGTCGCCGATGACGAGCTTGCGCAGGGCCGAGGTTTCGGAGTCCGCCACCCAGATGTTGCCGTCCGCGTCCTCGGCGAGACCGGAGGACTGGGCGAACCAGGCCTCCTCAGCCAGTCCGTCGAGCAGGCCCTCGAGTCCGTTGCCGGCAATGATGGAAACGGCGCCGGAGCGCGGGTCGAAGCTGAAAATCTGGTGCACGCCGGCCATCGCAACCACAACGGCATCCAGCTTGGTGGACCAGACCACGTCCCAGGGCGAGCTGAGGGAAACCTGCAGCGGGTCCGCTTCCAGCCGGGCACCATAGGCGGCACCCTCCTCGTCGACCCGGGCCGGTCCCGTCTCCAGGAGCCGCTGCACGCCGTTGCCGGCCAGCGTGGTGATGCTTCCGTCCGCGAGGTTCAGCCCGCGCAGGCGGTGGTTCACGGAGTCGGCGATAACGACGTCGTAGCCTGCCTCGGCGGCGGCGTCCTCCGGGAGCAGGACCAGGCCCTGGGGTTCGTTGAACCGGGCGGTTGCGGCATTGCCGTCGGTGTGGCCCTTGTCGCCGGAACCGTAGGTGGCAAGAACTGTCTGGAAATCGGTGGACAGCTCCACGAGGCGGTGGTGGCCGGTGTCGGTGACCAACCAGGATCCCGCATCCGCAGCGCTTCCGACGCCGCGGCCGTCCGGGAGGAACAGAGCCTTGCCGGGGAACCGCAGCGTGCCCGACGTCGGCTCCGGCGCCACATAGGGCCCGTCGCCGCGGTGCAGGGTACCTTTCGCCTCGTGCTCGGCGATCAGCTCAGGGATAAGCACCGCGAGGCCGTCGGCGTGGCCTTCGCCGGAAAGGTGGGCCACGATGTAACCCTCGGGATCGATGACCACCAGCGTGGGCCACGCGCGTGCCGTGTAGGCCTTCCAGGTGTCCAGCTCGGGATCATCCAGGACCGGGTGGCGGATCTCGTAGCGCTCGACGGCGGCGGCGAGGGCCACCGGATCAGCCTCGTGCTCAAACTTGGGAGAGTGCACCCCGACCGTGACGAGGACGTCGGAGTACTGCTGCTCGAGCGGGCGGAGCTCGTCCAGCACGTGCAGGCAGTTGATGCAGCAGAAGGTCCAGAAGTCCAGCAGCACGATCTTGCCGCGCAGGGATTCCAGGTCCAGGGACTTGCCGCCGGTGTTGAGCCAGTTGCGGCCCACCAGCTCGGAGGCCCGGACCCGGAGGTGGGTGCGTACGGTTTCGGTCATCAGCGTCCTTCCAGCTTTGAGTTGCGTTCGGCCAGCCTGGCATCGCGCTCGGCCAATTTGGCAAACATATCGTTGTAAGCGGTGAGATCGGCGTCGTTATTCCTGTCCGCCGCACGGTCGGTGCGCTTGGACTCGCGCTCATCGGAGCGGGACCACATGACGGCGACGCCGATGGCCACCAGCAGTGTGGGCACTTCGCCGATGCCCCAGGCCACCGCGCCGCCCATCTGCTGGTCCAGCAGGGCTGGGACCCCCCAGGTCCGGCCGAGATTGCCGAAGTAGTCCGCGGCCAGCAGCCCGGTTCCGCCCATGATGGCGACGCCGAAGAACGCATGGAACCCCATCGTGGCCAGCAGGAGCAGCAGCCGCATGGGGTAGGGGGCGCGCCGGGGCAGCGGGTCGGTGCCGATCATGGTCAGCACGAAGATGTAGCCGGTGAGGGCGAAGTGCAGGTTCATCAGTTCGTGGCCCACGTGGTCACGCATGGCGTATCCGAACGCTTCCGAGTAATAGAACAGCACGATCGAGCCGGCAAAGTTGGCAGCGGCGAACAGCGGATGCGTCACGAGCTGGGCGAACTTGGAGTGGATAAAGATCAGCAGCCATTCCCGGGGGCCGCGCGAGCTGTCCCGCCGCGGAGTGAGGGCGCGCAGGGCCAGCGTCACGGGGGCGCCGAGGACCAGGAAGATGGGAGCCACCATGGTCAGGGCCATGTGGTCCACCATGTGGGCCGAGAAGAGGACGCGGCCGTACACCGACGGCGGACCGGAGGTCACATAGGTCAGGACCCCGAGGCCGATCAGCCAGTTAACGGCCCGGAACCAGGACCAGGAGTCGCCGCGGCGAATCACCTTCCGCATGCCGAGGATGTAGGCCACGAGGCCAAAGACCGCAACGGCGACCCAGAGCCAGTCGGGGCGCCACTCGGTCAGCCAGCGATCCGGGGTCAGTTCCGGCGGCAGATCGTAGCCGGAGACAATAAAGGCCGGGGTGGCGTCCGGCGCGAGCGCTTCGCTCTGCGGCGGCGCGGAGCGACCCAGCGCGACGGCGATGCCCGACGTCGCTCCCATGATCAGCAGCTCCGCAATGACGAGTTGCCACAGCACCCGGCGGGCGGATAGTCCCCCACCCGCGCTGCCCAGCTGGGGGATGACCCAGCGGCGGTGCATCAGGCCGATGCCGCCGAGGACGAGGGTTGCTGCGGCTTTGGCCAGGATCAGCTGTCCGTAGGCCGAACCGAACAGGTCGTTCCAGGAGGTGAGGCGGATGCTGGAATTGATCACCCCGGAGGCGAAGACGAGGACGAACGCCAGACCCGCCAGGGAGGAGAAGCGCCGGAGCGTCGGCTCGGTGATATCCGGACGGCTTCCCGACGTCGAGCCGGACGCTGCGCCTCCCAGGACGCCGGAGAGCAGAGCCAGCGTGATGATGCCGCCGACCCACGCCGATACCCCGACCAGGTGCAGGCCGAGCGAGTTGATGGCGCCTTCGTGGTCTGCCGAGCTGGCGGAGTGGCCGATCAGCGCTGAGGGTACGAGTCCGATGAGGGAGAGGATCAGGGTCGCCACCAGGGCACCCTGGGAGCGGACGCCAAAGAGTGCGGTGGTGACAACGGCAGCAATGATGACAACGGACAGCCAGGCGCGGCCGGTCTCGATGTCGGTCATGAAGTAGACCAGGGACCGGGTGAACTCCGCGTCCCCGGAGACCCCCTGTCCGGCGATATCCGCGTAGCTCAGCACCAGGACGGCAATCGCTGAAAGCGTCCAGACGGCACCGGCGGCCGCCGCGACAGCCAGGGCACGGGTGAAAGCCGGATGTTCCGGGAGGTCCTTGGCCTTGGAGCGCGAGCCGGCAAGTGAGCGGGGCAGGATTCCGACGGCGAAGAGCAGCCCTCCGATCACGGTGGCCAGCGAGGCGTTATGGACGGCCTTGCTGACGGGCAGGCCCCAGCGGACCAGGGCGCCCGGATCGGAGACCCCGCGGGCAGCCGCGGCGCCGGAGAACAGCAGGGCGGCAACCAGTCCCAGGAACAGCGCCGCCAGGCCCGCGAAAAGCCAGGGCCGGGAGATCCCGCCTGGACCCACAACAGGACCTCGCGCTCCCCCGGTCGGGGTGGGAGCTGCTGCTGTGGCACGGGGATTTGCTGCGGAAGGCACAGTTCCATTGTCCGCTACCCCCGCCTGCTCACCGAATCGAGGGTGGTCCGCAATGGTTCTGGTCCTCCACCGCCTGCGGCCGTTAACCAGGGCTCCTGACATGGTCACATATTCGGTGTGATGTCAGTGGCGGTTTTTGATGCCGAACTGCAGTACCAGGCTGGTGC
>NZ_MQTS01000032.1 GCF_020532825.1 Arthrobacter sp. SO3 | reverse complement strand
GGGTGGGGGCGTGGGGCTCCGTGTATTCCGGATGGTGCACCGGGGCGCTTGCAGCGGCCGCCGCCCCGGCCGCGGGCGCTTCCATCACGTGGTCGCCGTGGGCGGCGCCGTGGGCCGGCTCCTGGTGGAGGGCGGCGTGCGGTTCAGCCGGCGGTGTCTCGGACCATTGGGTTTCCCATTCCGGGTTCTCCGCGGCTGGGGCCGCTTCAGCGGCCGGCGAGGTCGCGGCGCCTGACCTCTCGGCGGCTGGGGAAGCTTCAGCAGCGGGCAAGGTCGCGGCGCCAGTCGCGGCAGGACCGCCGCCGGAAACGGCGCTGCGGGGGCTGGCATCGTGGCCGGCGTCGTGCAGATGGGAAGGGGTGGAATCGTGGGTGGCTGCGGTCCCGGTCCCGGTCCCGGTGCCAGCGGCGCCGGAGCCGGACTTGCTGCGTGCGCTGTTGCGGTTCAGCAGCCACCACACGATGGCGACAATCGCCACGATGACGACGAGCCAGATGATCCAATCCATAGCAGAGCCTTTCTGTCCATGAGGCAAGGTTGCCGTCGTTTGACCGTACGTCTGCCCGAAGGGGGCTGTCCAGCCTCCCGGCCGCCGCCCTGTAGCCTCACTTCATGGATTTCAAGAGACTGCGGATTCTCCGTGAACTGGCCGACCGCGGCACGGTCGGCGCCACCGCTGAGGCAATGAAGGTGACGCCCTCCGCCGTCTCGCAGCAGTTGAAGACCCTCCAGGAGGAGCTGGGCGTTGTCCTGGTCAAGAAATCGGGCCGGGGTGTGCGGCTCACGGAGGCCGGACTCGCCATGGCGGGTGCGGCCGCGGAGGTGTCCACCGCCATGGCCCGCGCGGAGGCCACCATCGACACGTACCGGCGCGGCTGGCAGACTCATGTCAGGGCAGCGTTCTTCCCGAGCGCCGCCGAGATGTTCCTCCCCGGCCTCCTGCACCGCGTCAAGGCCATCGACGGACTCCACTTCGAGGCGCACTTCGAGGATCCCAACGTGGCCGGATTCGCCGGTCTCACTGCCGACTACGACATCGTTTTGGCGCACAGCGTCGACGGGCCCGACGTCTTTGCCCGGCTGGGGCTGACGGTGGTGCCGCTCCTGGACGAACCCCTCGACGTCGCAGTCCCCGAGGGCCATGCGCTCGCAGGCAAGTCGACGCTGCGGGCCGAAGACGTGATCGGCTTCCCGTGGATGGGAGTGCCCGAAGGCTTCCCGTTCGACACGGTGCTCCGCCAGATCGAAGTTCAGGCCGATTCCCCCGCGGTCCGCGCGCAGACGTTCCCCGACCTCCGGGTCCTCGAGGCCCTGGTCAGCGCCGGACACGGGCTCAGCCTGCTGCCGCGCTATACGGCGCTGAAAAACCAGGGGCGCGGGTTCGTCCTGCGCCCGCTGGCCGGGGTTAAGGCCAGCCGCAGCATTGTTGCGCTGGCGCGGCCCGATGTCGCGGCGCGGACCACCATCCAGCAGGTGCTCACCCTGCTCAAGGCCGAGGCGCAGTCCGTCGCCGAAGCCCCGGAACTGCGTGACGCAGCTCACCTTAATTGACATACGGCACAGGGGGAGTCCATCTGGTGAGACGGACGTCCACTATTTGGTCGCAATATTCCCGGTTTTCCGCTTAATGCGCCCTTCCGGGTCGTTGCGTCCCGCGGGGGAGCCCTAGACTTTGACCCATGAGTGAGGACACCCAAACAGCGACAGAGACCAAACCGGACATCAAGCCCCGCAGCCGGGTCGTCACCGACGGAATCCACGCCGCGCCCGCGCGCGGGATGTTCCGGGCGGTCGGCATGGGCGACGACGACTTCGCCAAACCCCAAATTGGCGTGGCCAGCTCGTGGAATGAAATCACTCCCTGCAACCTCTCCCTGAACCGGCTGGCCCAGGGCGCCAAAGAAGGCGTCCACGCCGGTGGCGGCTTCCCGATGCAGTTCGGCACCATCTCCGTCTCGGACGGCATCTCCATGGGACACGAGGGCATGCACTTCTCGCTGGTTTCCCGCGAAGTCATCGCCGACTCCGTTGAAACCGTTATGCAGGCCGAACGGATCGACGGCTCGGTGCTCTTGGCCGGCTGCGACAAATCCCTTCCGGGCATGCTCATGGCAGCCGCCCGCCTGGACCTCGCCGCCGTCTTCCTCTACGCCGGCTCCATCATGCCCGGCTGGGTCAAGCTCGAGGACGGCTCCGAAAAGGAAGTCACCCTCATCGACGCCTTCGAAGCCGTCGGCGCCTGCGCAGCCGGCAAAATGAGCCTCGAAGACCTGACCCGCATCGAAAAAGCCATCTGCCCGGGCGAAGGCGCCTGCGGCGGCATGTACACGGCCAACACCATGGCCTGCATCGGCGAGGCGCTGGGCATGTCCCTCCCCGGCTCGGCGGCCCCGCCCTCGGCAGACCGCCGCCGCGACGTCTTTGCACACAAGTCCGGCGAAGCCGTGGTCAACCTGCTCCGCCTGGGCATCACCGCCCGGGACATCATGACCAAGAAGGCCTTCGAAAACGCCATCGCCGTCACCATGGCCTTCGGTGGTTCCACCAACGCCGTCCTGCACCTGCTGGCCATCGCCCGGGAGGCCGAAGTGGACCTCACGCTCGAGGACTTCAACCGCATCGGCGACAAGATCCCGCACCTGGGCGACCTCAAGCCGTTCGGCCGCTATGTGATGACCGACGTCGACAAGATCGGCGGCGTGCCCGTCATCATGCGTGCACTGCTCGACGCCGGCCTGATCCACGGCGACTGCCTCACCGTCACGGGCAAGACCGTCGCGGAAAACCTCGCGGCGATCAACCCGCCGGACCTGGACGGCAAGATCCTCCGGGCCATGGACAACCCCATCCACAAGACCGGTGGGATCACCATCCTGCACGGCACGATGGCTCCCGAGGGTGCCGTGGTCAAGAGCGCCGGCTTTGACGCCGACGTCTTTGAGGGAACCGCCCGCGTGTTCGAACGCGAACAGGGTGCCCTCGATGCGCTCGACAAGGGCCAGATCAAAGCGGGCGACGTCGTCGTCATCCGCTACGAGGGCCCCAAGGGCGGACCGGGCATGCGCGAAATGCTCGCCATCACCGGCGCCATCAAGGGTGCCGGCCTGGGCAAGGACGTGCTGCTGCTGACCGACGGCCGCTTCTCCGGCGGAACCACGGGCCTGTGCATCGGCCACGTTGCCCCGGAGGCAGTTGACGGCGGCCCCATCGCCTTCGTCAAGGACGGTGACCGGATCCGCGTGGACATCGCAGCCCGCAGCTTCGACCTCCTGGTCGACGAGGCGGAGCTCGAAGCCCGCAAGGTCGGCTGGGAGCCGCTTCCGGCCAAGTTCACCAAGGGTGTGCTCGCCAAGTACGCCAAGCTCGTCCACAGCGCCTCCACCGGCGCCTACTGCGGGTAATGCCGATAAGCACGGGTAACCCGGCCTGAGGGAGCCTCCGGGGCCCCAGGCGAACGGCGTCCGCGCCGTGCGCTTGGGGCAGGAGGCCGCCGACCGCCGCCGAATGCTGCCGGGCCGCCGGGGGTGGGCAGGGATCAACCAGTGGACAATGAAGTCCAAATAGTGAGACAGAGTGCGGGCTCGTTGACACGTGTCTCACTAAGAGGGAAAACTGAACGCATGATCGCATTCGTTACCGCCGGCGTCGTCGTCCTTACCAGGCGCGTGGCTCCATAGCCCGACTGGTAACGAACCGTCACGCGCAAACCCCTCGAAGAGCCGTCAGGCTGAGGGGTTTTTTTATTTCCGCAGCACCGGCAGAACCAGCATCATGCAGTACCAGCAGTTCCACGATCACCGAAGATCCAACCGTAGATCCACAAAGGAAGAGTCCGATGAGCAAAGGATCGCCGATCAGCCCCTCGCTGATGGCCGCTAAGTCCGCTGGAGCCTCCAAGGCTTCGGAACGCGTCGCACGTCCGGCCGATGCCGGCGTCGACACTGCTGCTGTCTCTCCTGTCCTTGGGCCGAACAACGTCGTACCCCCGACGGTGATGACCGGTTCACAAGCAATCGTCCGCTCGCTCGAAGAACTCGGCGTTGACGACATTTTTGGTTTGCCCGGTGGCGCGATCCTGCCCACCTATGACCCCTTGATGGCTTCCCGAATGAACCACATTCTGGTCCGTCACGAACAGGGAGCCGGCCACGCCGCGCAAGGCTACGCCATGGTCACCGGACGGGTTGGCGTCTGCATCGCCACCTCGGGTCCGGGTGCCACCAACCTCGTTACCGCCATCATGGATGCCCACATGGACTCCGTGCCCATGGTGGCCATCACCGGCCAGGTCTCCAGCGGCGTCATCGGCACCGATGCCTTCCAGGAGGCGGACATCGTCGGCATCACCATGCCGATCACGAAGCACTCCTTCCTGGTCACCGACCCCAACGACATCCCGCACGTGATGGCGGAGGCGTTCCACCTTGCCTCGACCGGCCGCCCGGGTCCCGTCCTGGTCGACGTCGCCAAGGACGCCCAGCAGGGTCAGATGACCTTCTCCTGGCCGCCCAAGATCGACCTGCCCGGCTACCACCCGGTGCTCCGCGGCCACAACAAACAGGTCCGCGAGGCCGCCCGGCTCATCGCGGCGGCCAGCAAGCCCGTGCTCTACGTGGGCGGCGGCGTCAGCAAGGCACACGCCTCCGCGGAACTGCTGGAGCTCGCTGAACTCTCGGGCGCCCCCGTGGTCACCACCCTGATGGCCCGCGGCGTCTTCCCCGACTCGCACCCGCAGCATGTCGGCATGCCGGGCATGCACGGCACGGTCTCGGCCGTGACCGCCCTGCAGCAGTCGGACCTGCTGATCACGCTCGGGGCACGCTTCGACGACCGGGTGACCGGTGTCCTGAAGTCCTTCGCCCCCAACGCCAAGGTCATCCACGCGGACATCGACCCGGCCGAAATCTCCAAGAACCGCACCGCCGACGTGCCGATCGTGGGCTCGGTCAAGGAAATCATCCCGGAACTGAGCGAAGCCCTGCGCGCCCTGTTCGCCGTCTCCGGCACCCCGGACTACACCAACTGGTGGACCTTCCTGAACAACCTCAAGGAGACCTACCCGCTGGGCTGGACCGAACCGGACGACGGCCTCAGCGCCCCGCAGCGCGTGATCGAACGCATCGGCGCCCTCACGGGCCCGGAAGGCGTGTACGTCGCGGGCGTCGGCCAGCACCAGATGTGGGCCTCACAGTTCATCAAGTACGAGCGCCCCCACGCCTGGCTGAACTCCGGCGGGGCCGGCACCATGGGCTACGCCGTACCGGCCGCCATGGGCGCCAAGGTGGGCGCCCCGGACCGGGTGGTGTGGGCGATCGACGGCGACGGCTGCTTCCAGATGACCAACCAGGAACTGGCCACCTGCGCGATCAACAAGATCCCGATCAAGGTCGCCATCATCAACAACTCCTCGCTGGGCATGGTGCGGCAGTGGCAGACCCTGTTCTACGAGGGCCGTTACTCCAACACCGACCTCAACACCGGCCACGACACCGTCCGGATCCCGGACTTCGTCAAGCTCGCGGACGCCTACGGCTGCGCTTCCTTCCGCTGCGACCGCGACGAGGACATCGACGCCACCATCCAGAAGGCCCTGGAAATCAACGACCGCCCCGTGGTCATTGACTTTGTCGTGAGCCCCAACTCCATGGTGTGGCCGATGGTCCCCTCCGGAGTCAGCAACGACCAGATCCAGGTTGCCCGCAACATGACCCCGGAATGGGAAGAGGAGGACTGAACATGACCCGCCACACACTGTCCGTTCTGGTCGAAGACAAGCCTGGTGTGCTGACCCGCGTCGCCAGCCTCTTCGCCCGCCGGGCCTTCAACATCAACTCCCTGGCCGTCGGGCCGACGGAAGTACCGGGCATGTCCCGGATGACCGTCGTCGTCGACGCCGACGGTGAGCTGGTCGAACAGATCACCAAGCAGCTGAACAAGCTGGTCAACGTGATCAAGATCGTTGAGCTCACCCCAGAATCTTCCGTACAGCGTGACCACATCCTGGTCAAGGTACGTGCAGATGCCGCTACACGGCTGCAGGTTACCCAGGCTGCAG
This sequence comes from Arthrobacter sp. SO3, assembly GCF_020532825.1. Classification (GTDB taxonomy): domain Bacteria; phylum Actinomycetota; class Actinomycetes; order Actinomycetales; family Micrococcaceae; genus Arthrobacter. The sequence goes on along the minus strand of NZ_MQTS01000032.1, from coordinate 10,468 downwards.
ACCTGTTCCGCGCATCAGTGGTCGACGTCTCCACAGAGTCGGTTGTCATTGAGGCGACAGGCCACCCCGAAAAGCTCACGGCACTGCTCTCAGTGCTCGAGCCTTTCGGTATCCGCGAAATCGTGCAGTCCGGCACCCTGGCCGTCGGGCGGGGATCCCGCTCCATGAGTGACAGGGCCCTGCGCAGCGCCTAGGACACAGCGCGGAACACAGCCGGGGGCACGCCCTCAGCAGCGGACGGGACCTGCCGCAGCACCACACCAGGTTTAGCGAAATTTCACCGACAAGCACCACCCAAGAATCCATTCAAAGGAGACACCCCAGTGACTGAAATGTTCTACGACGACGACGCCGACCTGTCGATCATCCAGGGCCGCACCGTCGCCGTCATCGGTTACGGCTCCCAGGGCCACGCCCACGCCCTTAGCCTGCGCGATTCCGGCGTCGACGTCCGCGTCGGCCTCAAGGAAGACTCCAAGTCCCGCGCCAAGGCCGAGGCCGAAGGCCTGCGCGTCCTGAACGTCAAGGACGCCGTCGCCGAAGCCGACCTCATCATGGTCCTCACCCCGGACCAGGTCCAGCGCCACGTGTACGCCGAAGACATCGCACCGAACCTGCAGCCGGGCGACGCCCTGTTCTTCGGCCATGGCTTCAACATCCGCTACGGCTACATCAAGCCCCCGGCAGACGTCGACGTCGCCCTCGTTGCCCCCAAGGGCCCGGGCCACATCGTCCGCCGCGAATTCGAGGCCGGCCGCGGCGTGCCGGACCTGATCGCCGTCGAGCAGAACCCGTCCGGCAAGGCCAAGGAACTGGCCCTGTCCTACGCCAAGGCCATCGGCGGCACCCGCGCCGGCGTCATCGAGACCACCTTCACCGAAGAGACCGAGACGGACCTCTTCGGCGAGCAGGCTGTCCTGTGTGGCGGCGCCTCCCAGCTGATCCAGTACGGCTTCGAGGTCCTCACCGAAGCCGGTTACAAGCCCGAGGTTGCCTACTTCGAGGTGCTGCACGAGCTCAAGCTCATCGTGGACCTCATGGTTGAGGGCGGCATCGCCAAGCAGCGCTGGAGCGTCTCGGACACGGCGGAATACGGCGACTACGTCTCCGGCCCGCGCGTGATCACCCCGGACGTGAAGGAAAACATGAAGGCTGTCCTGGCGGACATCCAGGACGGCACCTTCGCCAAGCGCTTCATCGACGACCAGGACGCAGGAGCCCCCGAGTTCAAGGCTCTGCGCAAGAAGGGCGAGGACCACCCGATCGAGGCCACCGGCCGCGAACTGCGCAAGCTGTTCTCCTGGATCAAGAACGAAGACGACTACACCGAAGGCTCAGTGGCCCGCTAAGCACTGACCGGCAGGGGAGCCGGACGCCAACTGGGGTCCGGCTTCCCTGCTTTAATGCAGCACCTGTTTCTATCCAGCACCAAAATCCCCACCTGATATACAAGAGAGCTAAAGAGGTCACCGGTGACAAGCGCCAAACCTGTAGTACTCCTCGCTGAGGAACTTTCGCCCGCCACGATCGAGGCCCTTGGCCCGGATTTTGAAATCCGGCAGACCGACGGCGCCGACCGTTCCCAGCTGCTCTCTGCGATCGCCGACGTCGACGCGATCCTGGTCCGCTCCGCCACCCAGCTCGACGCCGAGGCCATCGCCGCCGCGAAGAACCTGAAGGTCATCGCCCGCGCAGGCGTCGGCCTCGACAACGTCGACATCAAGGCCGCCACACAGGCCGGTGTCATGGTGGTGAACGCGCCCACCTCGAACATCGTCTCCGCCGCGGAACTCACGGTCGGGCACATCCTCAGCCTTGCCCGCCACATCCCGCAGGCCAGCGCCGCGCTCAAGGACGGCGAGTGGAAGCGCTCCAAGTACACCGGCATCGAACTCTTTGAGAAGAAGATCGGCATCATCGGCCTCGGCCGGATCGGCGCCCTCGTCGCCGCCCGCCTCAAGGGCTTCGACACCAAGATCCTCGCCTACGATCCCTACATCACCTCGGCCCGCGCCGCGCAGCTGGGCGTCCAGCTGGTGACCCTCGACGAGCTCCTGGCGCAGTCGGACTTCATCAGCATCCACATGCCCAAGACGCCCGAGACCGTCGGCATGCTCGGCGCCGAGGCGTTCAAGAAGATGAAGAGCACCGCGTACGTCGTCAACGTCGCCCGCGGCGGCCTCGTCGACGAGGAAGCCCTCTACGCCGCCCTGGAGTCCGGCGAAATCGCCGGTGCCGGCGTCGACGTCTTCGTCAAGGAACCCAGCACCGACCTGCCGTTCTTCAAGCTCGACAACGTCGTGGTCACCCCGCACCTGGGCGCGTCCACGGACGAAGCGCAGGAGAAGGCCGGCGTCTCGGTCGCCAGATCCGTCCGCCTGGCCCTGGCCGGGGAACTCGTTCCCGACGCGGTCAACGTGGCCGGCGGCGTGATTGCCCCGGACGTCCGCCCGGGCATCCCGCTGATGGAAAAGCTGGGCCGCATCTTCACCGCGATGACACACGCCTCGCTCACCCAGTTTGATGTCGAGGTCGCCGGAGAAATCGCCTCCCTCGACGTCAAGGTGCTCGAACTCGCGGCACTCAAGGGCATTTTCGCCGACATCGTGACCGAACAGGTCTCCTACGTCAACGCCCCCGTGATCGCCGAGCAGCGCGGCATCAACGTCCGCCTGCTCACGACGCCGGACACCGAGTCCTACCGCAACGTGCTGACCCTGCGCGGCGCCCTCAGCGATGGCACGCAGATCTCCGTGGCCGGAACCCTGACGGGCCCCAAGCAGGTCCAGAAGCTCGTGGGGATCAACGGCTTCGAGGTGGAGATTCCGATCAGCGAACACCTCGTGGTGGTGGCCTACTCGGACCGCCCCGGCGTGATCGGCACCATCGGCCACATCCTTGGCATGAACAACATCAACATCGCCGGCATGCAGGTTGCCCGGCAGGACGAGGGCGGCCAGGTGCTCGCCCTGCTGACCATCGACAGCTCTGTCCCGCAGCAGGTTCTGGACGCCATCAAGGCCGGAATTGGCGCTGACATGGTGCGCGAGGTCGACCTCGAGGACTGATGTCTTCACCGTGGACACCGGCGGCGGTTCTGACCGCAGCCGGTGTCCACGAACGCATGGCCGGTCTGCGTACAATGGCTACGTCCGATTTTCGGATCCGGCCGGCAGCCCGGCCTTTACTTTTGCACACCCGGCAGGGGACGCCTTCACTTCCGCATGGAATGAACTTCGGTGTGCGCACGCAATCCAGCTTTCAGGAGCCCAATGAACGCCGTCCAGAGGTTCATCAGAAGCCGAGTGCTTCTGCTGACCGCGTCCATTTTGATCGTGGCCATGTGCCTCTCGGTCCTCGTGCAGGGTCAGTCGCAGGCCGCTTTGAACCGGACGGTTGACCAGAACTCGCGGGGGCTCTACGACATTCTGGTCCAGGCCAAGCCCGACAACAACGGCGGCCTGATGCAGCCGGAAATCGCCACCGGCCAGGGCGGCATCAGCTTCGAACAACTGGACTCCCTCCGGAAGCTCTCCGGCACCTCCGTGGCGGCGCCGATCAGCCTTGTCTCCCGCGTCACGCAGAACCTTGAGTCCCCGCGCCTGGATGCCACCGACTACCTCGGCTTCAACGCCGGACTCGCCGGAACCGCCGGGGACCCCAGCGCCACCGATCCGAGCAAATGGCCCGCCGCGGAGTCGGTCCTGTCCGACACGCCGAAAAAATACCGGCTCACCGCCAGTGCCGTCAGCTCCGACGGCCAGTCCGAGCACACCCTGTTCAAGACCATGGCCGAGGGCTCCCTCGGCAAGGCGAAGCTCATCGAGGAACAGGTCGCCGGCGGCAAGAACGTCCGCATCGCGGGCCCGGCAGGGGAGACCGGCATCAAGTTCCCGGCTCCGGCCGGCGGCTCCGAGCACAACCTCTTCAACCTCTCCGTCTCCCTGCCGCTCGCGCCGCAGGTGACCGAATCCGTCGTCGCCGTCGACCCCGTCTCCGAACGTGCCCTGCTCGGCAGCGCCGGCGACTTCCTCGCCCCGCTGGAGAAGGCGCCGCCCGCCGATGCCCGCAACGCCGGGGCAATCGGCCGGCACTTGGAGAGCCTCTTCACCACCGGCATCGGCATGGACGAACTCAAGGAAGGCCCCGATTTCCTCGGCGTCAAGCTCAAGTACTGGGCGCCGATGATGAGCCAGTACCAGCAGGCCAAGAACAGCGGCCTGCTCACCGCGGACTCGCAGGCGATCCCGCTGATTGTGCGCTCCGGCACCTCCCTCGACCTCAAGTACTCGGTCAAGGTCGAGGAGATCGACGCCTCCGGCAACGTCACCAAGGACGTCGGGACCGTGACCCGCTCGCTGGACAAGGACTACCTCCCGTTCGTCTCCAAGTCCCCGTTCGCCCTGGCCTGGCCCGGGTCCAAGGACCTCTCGCAGCTGCTCGGTGACACCGCAACCTTCAGCCAGGGCCTCTACAACCCCGCCACCTGGAGCACCGACTTCGCCGCCGCCCCGAAGTACAAGGACGGTCAAACCGCAGGCAACGGCGCCGTGGACAAGAGCGCCATCCCCGGCGACTGGGTAACCGTGAACCGCCTCCCCGAGAAAGCGGCCAACGGGGCCCCCGTGGACCAGACCCAGCGCAAGCCCGTCGACGAGCGCTCCTACCGCGAAAACCTCGAGACCGGCAAGAAGCTCGCCACACCGCTCGCCATGGTCTACGGAACGTTCGACGCCGAGACGGTCAAGAAGGCCGCCGGCGACGTCAACCGCCTGCCCCTGGGCGGCTACGATCCCACCCCTTTCACACTGACCAAGGACGCCTCCGGCAAGGACGCCGGGAACACCGAGCTCAAGCCCTCCCTGAGCGCCACGGGCCTGGCCAGCCAGTCCGCCGGCGCCATCACGGACTTCTACGGCCTCGCCGCCGCCCGTGGCTACACGGACAACGCCTCCGTGATCGATGCGGTGCGCGTGCGGGCCAAGGTGCCCGGCAGCTGGAAGGAAGCCCAGCCCGACGTGGAGAAGCTCGCCAACGAGATCCGCGACATGGGCCTGCAGGCAACGATCGTTGCCGGCTCTGCCCGTGAGGACGCCAGCATCTTCGTCCCCGGCTACTCCAAGGACGACGCCGGCAAGGAGTCCCCGCTCGGCACCGTCCAGCAGTCGTGGGTACGCCAGGACGCCGCGGACGCCGTCTCCGGGTCCCTCACCGCCACCAACCTGACCCTGCTCTTCCTCACGCTCTGCGGAGCCGCCCTGCTCACCGGCGCCTCGACCGTCAGCTACGTCCGCAAACGCCGCAGCGAGGCCGGAACCCTGCGCGCCATGGGCTGGACCCAACGCCGGATCCGGTCCTGGGTGCTTGCCGAATTTGGGGTCGGCGCGGCCCTGCTGGCCCTCGCCGGAATCATCCTCAGCCTGGTCAGCTGGAACCCTGCCACGGCGATCGTCTCGGCCTCCGTGCTGGTGCTCTATGCGGGCGCGGCGTTCTTCGCCGCCCAGCAGCTGCGCCACCGCGACGTCGTGGACCAGGAACCGCAGCACGATGAACGGCTCATCGCCGTGGATTCGCCGCTGACCTTCGCCAACCGGCAGTTGAGCACCAACAAGTTCAACACCATTTCCCTGGCCGTCGCCGTCGGCGTTTTTGCCGCCGCGGTCGGCGGGATGGTCGCGCTGCTCATCGACATACCCCGGGCCGCCGGAGCGAGTGCGCTCAGTGGCCTGGCCGCCACGTCCATCGCGCTGCCGAGCATCATCCTCGGAGTGTCCGGTGTCGCCGTCGGGCTGCTGCTGACCATGGTCACCGGCCGCTTCGAACTGCAGGCCAAGCGCCAGTACCTCGGCACGCTGCAGGCCATGGGCTGGAACCCGGACATGCTCGGTCAGGTCCGCTTCTTCGAAAATGCCATGGTGGGGACGGTCGCGCTGCCGCTCGGCGTCCTCGGTGCCCTGGGCGTAGGCCTGCTCCTCGCCCCCTATGCCGCACTCTGGGCCGCTGTCGCCGGGCTCGTGGCTGTACTTTGCTGGATTCCAATTGCAACGAAAGTGGTCCGATGAACAACGACCTCAACCTCGACCGTGAGGCTCACGACCGGATGACGGCGAGCACCCGCCGCGGTGGCCACAAGACGCGGGCCAACACGATCGTGAAGGCCACCGACCACGCCACACCGCTGGAGCTCAGCAACATCACGATCCACTACGGCGGCGGCAAGGGCGGCGCCGAAGCGGTCAATGTGGTGGACGACTTCAACATGACGCTGCACGCCGGCGAGATGCACTGCGTCGCCGGCCGCAGCGGCTCGGGCAAGACCAGCATCCTGACTGTCGGCGCCGGACTGACGCTGCCGACGTCGGGCCGGGTGTTCTGGGAGGGCGACTCCCTCGAAACCATGGGCGATGACGAGATCGCCGACCGCCGCCGCGCCCTGATTGGCTACGTCGACCAGGGCGGCGCCCTGATCGACGGGATGAGTGCCCTCGAGAACGTGCTGCTGCCCGCCGTCCCCGACGGTGAGGTGGACAAACGCCGCGACATGGCCAAGGACCTCCTGGACCTCGTCGGCCTGGGCCGGCGCATGCGCCACCGGCCGGCCCAGCTCTCCGGCGGTGAACGCCAGCGCGTCGCAATCGCCCGCGCCCTGATCCTCGGGACCCGGGTGCTGGTGGTCGATGAGCCGACCGCCAGCCTGGACCGGGCGTCGGCCAACCGCATCATCAGCATCCTCAAGGACACGACCTCGGACGGCATCGCCGTGCTGGTCGCTTCACATGACCACGAACTTGTCCGCCAGAGCGATACCCTCACCGAACTGATCTAGGTTAAAACTGTGACATCTTCCGAGAAGACCCCGTTCTACATCACGACGGCCATCAGCTACCCCAATGGTGTGCCGCACATCGGCCACGCCTACGAGGTCATCGCCACCGATGCGATGGCGCGCTTCAAGCGCCTGGACGGCTTCGACGTGTTCTTCATGACCGGCACGGACGAGCACGGCCTCAAGATGCAGCAGACGGCGGAAAAGGAAGGCATCCCTGTCAAGGAGCTCGCCGACCGCAACTCGGGCGCGTTCCGACAGATGAGCGATGACCTCGGCATCTCCCTGAGCCGTTTCATCCGCACCACCGACCCGGACCACTATGAGGCCGCCAAAGCGCTCTGGCAGCGGATGGAAGCCAACGGCGACATCTACCTCTCCAAGTACGCCGGCTGGTATTCGGTCCGCGACGAGCGGTACTTCGTCGAGGACGAGACCGAGGTGCAGGCCGACGGCCTGCGCTATGCGTCCGAAACCGGCACCGAAGTGACCTGGACCGAGGAGGAGAGCTACTTCTTCAAGCTTTCCGCCTACCAGGACAGGCTGCTGGCCCTCTACGCGGACCACCCCTCCTTCGGCGCGCCGCACAACCGCTTCAACGAGGTCGTCAGCTTCGTCAAGGGCGGCCTCGAGGACCTCTCGATCAGCCGCACCTCCTTCGACTGGGGCGTCCCCGTGCCGGGCAACCCGGAGCACGTGATGTACGTCTGGGTGGACGCGCTGACGAACTACCTGACCGGCGTCGGCTTCCCCGACACCGAATCGGAGCTGTTCCAAAAGTACTGGCCGGCGGATGTCCACGTGATCGGCAAGGACATCTCCCGCTTCCACGCCGTCTACTGGCCGGCGTTCCTGATGTCGGCCGGGCTGGAACTGCCCAGGCGCGTCATGATCCACGGCTTCCTGCACAACCAGGGCGTCAAGATGTCCAAGTCGCTCGGCAACGTGGTTGCCCCGGCGGACTGGGTTGCCCAGTACGGCCTGGACCAGGTGCGTTTCTTCCTGCTCCGCGAAGTGCCCTTCGGTGCGGACGGCTCCTACAGCCACGACGCCATCGTGGGCCGGATGAACGCGGACCTGGCCAACAACTTCGGCAACCTGGCCCAGCGTTCGCTGTCTATGGTCGCGAAGAACTGCGACGGCGCCGTTCCCGTCCCGGGCGGTTTCAGCGCAGCGGACGCCGCACTGCTGGGGCAGGCGAACGGGCTGCTGGACATCTCCCGCGCAGCGTTTGAAAAGCAGGAGTTCAGCCGCGCCCTGGAAGCAATCTGGGCCGTCCTGGGCGACACCAACGCCTACTTCGCCGAGCAGGCGCCCTGGGTGCTGCGGAAGACCGACGTTGAGCGAATGAACACCGTCCTGTACGTCACCCTCGAGGTGCTGCGGATCGTCGCCATCCTGGCCCAGCCGGTCATGCCGGCAGCCGCGGCGTCCATCCTGGCCACCCTGGGCCAGCCGGAGGGCGAGGCGCGGGAGTTCGCCGCCCTGGCCTCAGCGATCGAAGCCGGAACGCCGCTGCCCGCCCCGGCCCCGGTCTTCCCGAAGTACGAGGAGCCCGCCGAGGCCTGACCGCCCGCCACTTCGCCGAGGTGAGACTTCGCGCCCATGTCCGGCGACGGCATGGGCGCGAAGTGTCACCTCGGCGAATGCTGCGCTGCTTCACACTTTGCGGACCGCCGCGAAACACTCCCTCACCTGGCGAAAGTTGGGGGAGTATTTTTGTTGTACTCACGGGAGTTTCTGCAAGGTTTCCGGGTAATTATGCGGATTTTGCGGGCCGGCGCCCGGGCCTGGCGCCGAAGAAAGCTACCGGGAAGTAGTAGATCGCCGCTGATCTGAGTACTCCGCGCGGGAAAGAGGGTAAAACCCACCCGGTAGACGAGTAGCGACTACTCACGACCCGGCCGGGGCGGCCCGCCTAGCCTGAGAGAGCAAGCGAACTGACGACACCGCTGGGGAGTAGCTGTCACCGTTCACGTCGCTGTTTGAGGTCTCGAATAGTTGTTTTCCTGGGTCTCGAGGACGGTTACTCCGCGCGCGGTCAAGCGAATTTAAACCTGACGAGACGGAGCGACGGAACATGAGACGAGTAATTGCCACACTGGGGGTTGTGGGGCTGGGGATGATGACAGCCGCGGTGTCTGCCAACGCGGCACCGCCAGCGGAGAAGAAAATCACGATCTGCCATGCGACGAGCTCGGCGGAAAACCCGTTCGTCCCCGTGACAATCGACCTTAGTGCCCTGAAAGCCCATGCGGACGACACCTTGGACATTGTCCCCGCCAACGACGGGGATCTTTTTCCCGGCGGACTGAACCTGAGCACCGCGAACCTGGCGTTCCTGGCCAATGGTTGCGCTTCCGTCGTTGTTCCCCCGGTGGACCACACGCCCGATCCGGTGGATGAAACACCCGGCCCTGTGGACGAAACTCCGGGGCCGGTGGATGAAACCCCGGCGGAGACGACACCGGTATCGGATGTCACGCCGCCTGCTGCTGTTGTCGTGGCTCCGAAGGCTGCCGCTGCGGTCGTCAAAAAGACGAATGTCGGCTACAACGTCCAGACCGCGGTGGACCGTACCGCTGACACCGGGATTCCCGCCTGGCTGCTGGCGCTGACCGGGGTGCTGACCGCGGGAGCGGCCACCGTGCTCTGGAGGAGCGGAAGGCTCGCCCGGACCACAGAGAACTGAGGGACAGCAGGACCAGGGACAGCAGGACCAGGGAACAGCAGGACCAGGGAACAGCAGGACGCGGGGCGTGTGCCGCGATTGCGGCACCGGCCCCGCGCCTTCCCCTCCCGAGCGCAGGTACGCACGTCAACAGGAGCAGCTATGAGCCGTCACCGTCAGATCCAACGACGCCGCTTGCCCGGTATCCGCGGACAGGTGCTCAGCCCGAGGGACATGCTCATCCTGACGGTCTGCGTGCTGGGACTCATCACCGCGTGGCTGTTCTACGCAGCGTCCGGTGCCGGTGCCGGTGCCGGGGCAGGGGCCGGTACCGGGAACGGGCAGCCGGCCTTCGGCCAGGCGGCAGGGACGTCCCTGACCGGAAGCTCTGGGCCGCCGGCGTCGTCGTCAGGCCCTGCCCCGGGCGGAACCAGCGCCGGGATGCTGCCCGTCGGGGAGTCCGCCGCGCAGCCCGCAGCGCAGCAGCCCTTGGCGCCGGAGCCTCCGGCCCAAGGACCCGCGGCCTCCGTCCCGCACCGCATTTTGTACCAGGCGGCAGGCATGGACGTGGCCGTCCGCCCCCTGGAACCGGACAGTGGCGACGTTGAGAGCCGGAGCATTGTTCCTCCAGAAACCATGGACGGCTACTGGCTGACTCCCTTCGGCAGGCCCGGGGCGGGATCGGCGAACACCACCTATGTCATCGGCCACAGCTGGGAAGGCCTGGACGCGCCGTTCAACCACCTGAGCACAGCCGCCGCACCAGGGGATACCATCACTGTCGCCACGGAGACGGGTGAACTCCGGTACGCCGTGGACTCGGTGACCACTTACACCAAGTCCACCCTGAAGGACAGCCTTGTCTGGGACGCCGTTCCGAACCGCCTGGTGCTGATCAGCTGCTACACGGCGGATCCCTGGGGAAAGAATGTCGTGGTGGTCGCCTCTCCAGCTGTCTCTTATACACATCT
>NZ_MQTS01000031.1:13421-17329 GCF_020532825.1 Arthrobacter sp. SO3 | reverse complement strand
ACTCGGCTACACCGTCACCTTGGAACCTCTCACCCACACCGGCTGAGACCGCGGGGACACCCTATTTTCACGTTAGGACGGTTCGCGCAGCACGCGCAGATGCCCCCGGCGGGCACCCTCGGCCGCGGCCGGGGCTGCCAGGGTCGGATGGACCCCGCGCTGGCCCTGGCCGGATTCCGGTGCGGCGGGCCGTGAGGCCGCCTCCCGGACAGCGTCCGCAAGGGCGGCGAGGTCATCGGGTCCGGGGCCTGCGGGAGTCGCCGGCATGGCCAGCCGGAGCACTTCCCAGCCGCGCGGGACGGTCAGCGATCCGGCGTGCTGTTCACACAGGTCGTAACAGTGCGGTTCGGCGAAGGTGGCCAGCGGCCCCAGGACTGCGGTGGAGTCGGCGTAAACGTACGTCAAAGTTGCCACCGCTGAATTGCGGCAGGCTGACCTTGAACAAAGACGAATGGCACCCACGACACCACAGACTACTCCCCCGGGCCGCCGGACGCCGTGCGACGCGCTGGCGGCGGGTCGCGCGGCCCGTCTCGCGTAAACGATTCGCCGGGTTTAGAGTCGAGATATGCAGTCACCGCACCAAGATCCGGGTTTTATGGTCCGATTGGCTGACCCGGACGCCGGACGTCACGACGCCGGTTCCACACCGGACGGCTCCGCGCGCGCCACGGCGCCACGGAGCTTCCGCCAGCGGCGGAGGAACCGGCACGGCCGGGGGCTCCGCGGCGAGCTGATGCTGCCCACGCTGCCCGGCTACCGCACCCGCTCGGACCGCTTCGACGACTTCGTGCTGGACTCGGCCGAACGGCTGCATGACATCTGGGGCAAGCCGCTGGACGGCGTCCGCTTCGCCGTCGACGAGATCCCGCCCGGGCTCGAGCAGCTCGTGGCGGACCGCACCGTCGCCCCGATGGGCGCCTACTCCCCCGCCACGCCGGACGAGGGGCCCGTGATCACGCTGTACCGGCGCGTGGTTGAGCAGGCCTGCGGCAGCCGCGAGGAACTCCAGGACCTGGTCCATGACGTCGTGGTGGAGTACACCGCCGAGATGCTTGGTGTGCCGCCGGAGTCACTGGACCCGGTCTACCGCCGCCGCTACTAGGGCCGCTTCCCTGACATCGCCGCCGAAACCTGCGGGGCCGGGCCCCGCAGGCGGAACAGCCGGCGGAACAGCGCCGCCGGACGCGGTCAGTGGCCGAACGATCAGTAGCCGAGGGTGACCGGGACCTGCTCCTGGCCCGATGCCCCGGGGGCAATGGCCATCGTCGAGACGTCCTGCCGGCCATCCTCCTGCAGCAGCACCGCGCCGTAGGCGGGTTCCCCGGCGGCGGATACGAGGTAGCCGACAAGAGGCGATCCCTCGACCTCGGCCGGGACCTTGATGGAAGTCGTGGTGCCACCTGCGATGTCGGCGGCCGCGGCTGCGCGGACCTTGCCGTCGGCCGTGATCGGCGTATAGGAAATCGTGGCCCGGCCGTCGGGGGCGCCGAAAATGAGGTAGCGCTCCCCTGTGCCGGGGACGGGGACAACGTGTTGGCTGCCCAGCCGCGCCGAGGCCGCCGACCAGGCGAAGTCGGTGGCATCCTCGGCCTTGAGGCCCCGGGTCACGCGCGCCGCCGCTGTAAAGGAGACGTCGGAACTGGCAGCCACGGTGTAGGGCCCGGCCGGCACGCCGGAAAGCGGAACCTCGGTGACGGACCCGGCCTTCGCCGTGACCACTCCGCCGCCGGGCAGGGCCTTCTGGCCGTCCCGTCCGAACAGCTTGATCGAAACGACAGCGTCGGCGGGCCCGGGCACGGTGATCTGCAGGGCAGGTCCCGCATCTGAGAAGCCGGATTTACCCGTGAGGTCCGCCAGCCCGGCCGGATCCTGGATGTCGACGCCGGAAACCACCTGGCGGAGGGCCGGAGCCGCGGCCGCCGCGATGAACTCGACGCCGCCGGGCGTCAGCCCGCGCAGCACGCTCTGCTGGATGACCGCTGCCACCGGGCCGCCGGCGCTGCGCACCCGGACGCTGAGCCGCTCCTGTCCCGGGGCGAGGCCGGCCAGGATGACGGAGCGGGTGGTGCCCGGCGCAACGAGGAGTCCGCGGCTGCCCGGAGCCTGGATCGGGCCCTTGGCTCCGAAGAGTTCGAGGCTGACCGTGGCCGGGCTGCTGGAGGCGTTGCTGAGGTTCAACACGGCCGTCCGGCCCAGCGCGGTGTTAGCGCCGACGAGCCAGAGATCGTTGGCGGGCTGCTGGCAGGCTGTGGCCGCCGAACCACGCAGGTCCCCGTCCTCGGCCGTATAGCGCATGACGGCCCCTGCGGAGGCCTGGTGGTCGGCCTGTGCATCGGCGCTTAGGACCGTCCCGGCGTCGACGCTGCGCCGTGAAACCACCCCGGCCGTCGGCACCGCGCCTGCGGGCTTGGGCGTGGCCGTGCCGTCGGGTGCCGGCGGGGCCTTGGCAATTTCGACCAGGGGGCTTCCGGTGAGCGAGGCGAGCCTGCTGCCGGGCAGGATACCGGCACCGGAGCCCAGCACCAGGGCGTTGACGTCGCTCCTGGCGGTGGCGGACTCCGGGCTGAATTGCGGATCGTTGCCCACGGGGGCACCGTCGAGCAGACGGGCCGGTCCCGGGCAGACGCCGAGGCTGCTGCCCGCAGGGACGGCCGTCAGGGGGGCCGAAACGGGCCGGCTGCTGCCAGGGCCCTGCGGGGTCAGTGCGGCGGCGGACACAAGTCCGCCGCCGGCCCCGACGAGCACGACGGCTAACAGGACACCGGCCAGCCGCCCGGCGCGCGGGCCTGCCTTCAGCCGGGGCAGCAACGGCCCGGCCGCCCGGCGCTCGGGCCGGCCGGTTTGCGCCGGCGGTGGGCCGGCGGGGCTGCCGCCGCCGTCGGGCGTTACGGTGGCGTCGGGCGTGACGGTGGCGTCGGGTGTGACGGTGGCGTCGTTCGCGGTGGTGTCGTCCCTAGGCATGTTGATGTTCCTTACGCAGGGAGCCTTCGTCCCTGGAGAGGCCGGTGTTCGGCCGACGGGCAGGCATGGGGATGGCAAGCAGGGCGGTCAGGCCAATGATGACGGCCTGGGCAACGCCGGTCCAGGGGGCCCACGGCGCTTCGTAGCGGAGGCTGAGCTGCCCGCCCTGCGCGGGCAGGGTGAAGGCCTGTGCCCAGCCGGAGGTGGTGGCGGTAAGGCGCCGGCCGTCGAGCCAGGCGCTCCAGCCCGGATCGGCACGTTCCGCCAGGACCACGAGCCGGCCTTCCGGCCCGGCGGGCACCGCGGCATCGGCGGACACCGGCTGGGACGGGATCAGCCCGACGGTGGCACCCGCGCCGTCGACGATCCGGACGCGGTGCGCGACGTCGGCGGCCTGGATCACCGGCTGGTTCAGGGGGCTGATCCGCCAGAGCCAGCCGACATCGGTCTTGCCGACGGCGACGAGCCCGGGGACGGCGTCCATCCGGCTCGCCGTCAGCTGCGCGGCGGTGTCTGCGGCCCGCAGGACCACGAAGCCCACGCCGAGCTGCTCGAGTTCCGCGCGGGGATCGACGCCCTGGCCGGCCACGATGGTGGCCACGACGTTGCGGACCGACGCCGCAACGGCGTCGTCGTCACGGACGGTTTCCTGCCCCGGCGCACCCATGATCGGGCGGGCGGCGGCGATGGTGGACAGTCCGTCGAGGGTGGTGCCGGCACCGCGCATCAGCGCGGCGTCATACGTTTCGTTTTCGCCGGTGGAAATGATTAGGGTGCGGGCCTGTTCCGGCCCCTCGCCGCGGTCGATGGCCGTGGCCGGGAGGGTCCGGGACTCGGCCGGCTGCACCAGCCGCAGGGCGCCAAGGGAACCCGTGCCGGCCGCATCGGTGCCGGGCATCCCGGAACCGGCGGCTTCCGCGGCGGCCCGCGGCGCGAGGTTTTGC
>NZ_MQTS01000031.1:0-13411 GCF_020532825.1 Arthrobacter sp. SO3 | reverse complement strand
GCCCACACCGTCAGGCCCGCAAGCGGGCCCGCCAGCAGGAGGACCATGGCCGCCACGGCGGTGGTGCGGACCAGGATCTTGCGGCCCACCGTGGCGGCGGCCCGGTCGGCGGAGTCCAGCAGGCCCGCCGCGCCGATCAGTGCCGCGCCCAGGATGACAAAGGCCGCGGCCGACACGGCGGGTCCCGTGAAGGGAGTGACCAGGACGCTGGCGCTGGCTCCGGTGGCGACCTGGCCGCTGAGCCAGCCGCCGGCCAGCAGCAGCAGTGCCGCGGTCCAGAGGGCTCGGGCAGTCCGCGCCGGCCGGCCCGGCAGGAACAAGGCCGCCACCGCCAGGAGCAGGACGGGCAGGCCGATCAGCAGGGCGAGCAGGAGCGCCCAGGGCACGGCCGAGCCTGCGCCGAATAATGGCAGGCCGGTGAGGCCGCCGTCGGCCGCGAAGCGCAGCGGCTGGCCCAGGGCCTGTTGCCACAGAGGTGCAGCGTCAAAGCCCAGCGGCAGGCCGGGGTCCGCGAGCAGGGCCCGGGGCCGGTCAATGGTGGAGGCCAGGAACGGCACGAACAGCGCAAGGCTGGGGAGCAGCGCCCACCAGACGGTGCGTCCGCGGCGGCCCAGGAGGGTGCCGCAGAGTGCCACGAGGACGATGGCGGGGAGCAGCAGGGAGGGCGCGGCCGCGGTCACGACGGCCAGTGCCATGCCGGCGGCCGCCGCGGCAGTCCACGAGGCGGTGCCGTTGACCCCGGGCTTGATCGGGGGCGCCTCGGTGAAGCGGCGCTCCCCCGGGGCCGGAACGGCGTAGCGTCCGCGTCCCGCGGCGGTGCCGGTGGCACGCAGCAGGGCCAGCACCAGCAGCGGCATCATGACGTGGACCAGCAGCGCCCCGACGCGTCCCTGGTTGAGCGCAACCTGCAGGGCCGGCGCGGCGGCCCAGATGAGGGCGGCGGCCAGGCGGAGGCGCCGGCGCTGCGTCAGGGCCCCTGCGGCGAACCAGGCGCCGAGGGCGGAGAGCGGCATGGCGAGAATCAGCAGCCAGCCGAGGGCACCGTTGGCGTTGCCGGCACCGAGCACGCCGAGGACCCACAGGACGTAGCCGAAAGGGTTGCCGTGGCCGGGAAGGCCCGCGCCGAGGGTGATCCACCAGCCAGAGGCATGGTTCCAGATCTCACCCAGCCGCAGCGAGACCGGAATCAACGCGCCGCCGGAGACGGCCTCCACCCGGAAAAGGCTCAGCAGGCCGATCAGGGAGGCCGCCGTGGTGATCAGGATCGCGAGCAGCGCACCGTTGCCGACCCAGCCCCGCTCGGAGGTGGTGAGTGCGGCGAAGTCGTCGGCCGAGTCGCCGGAAGGTTGTTCGGCCAGCGGATCGTTCCCGGCCGGGCTGTCGCCGGAGTCGTCCGCGCCGAGGGCTTCCATCAGGGAGCGGCGGTGGGCCCAGACCTCCCGCCGCGGGGTCTGCAGCCCCTTGATCACGGAGCGCCGGATGCGGCGCGTCCGGGCAGCGTTCCGCCGCCCCCGGATCACTGCCGCGGGACGTCCGAGAGCGCCGAATGTTGCCAGGAGCTGCGAGAAGCCGTGCCCGGGATCTTTGACGGCAATGCTCAGGACCAGCTTGAAGAGGCTGCCGAGCAGGGCGCCGGCCGCGTGCAGCGGCACCTTCCAGGCGGGGGCGTGCTTGAGCCTCAGGTACACCTGGGCCTTCCGGGCCGCCGTCGCGTTGCCCAGAGCGTGCGGGCGGTGCGAGACGTGGAACATCCTGGCTCCGGGGACCACCACCACACGGTGTCCTGCCAGCCGGTTCCGCCAGCAGAAGTCGACGTCGTCGCCGCTGCCCGGCAGGGCCGGGTCGAAGCCGCGGAGGTCCTCCCAGACGTCACGGCGGACAAGCATGCCGGCAGAATTCACCGCAAAAGTATCGCTTCGGCCGTCGTACTGGCCCTGGTCGAGCTCGTCGGCTTCGATGAGCGTCAGCCGCTCGGCCCAGCGGCTCGTGGAGAGCCCGACGTCGATCAGACGGCGCTCCGAATGCCAGTCCAGCTGCTTGCAGCCGGCCACGGTGACGGACGGCGCCCGTTCCACGGCCTGAAGGAGCTCGGCGAGGGCCTCGGGAGCAGGGGCCGCGTCGTCATGCAGCAGCCAGATCCACTCGGCCGCCGGGCTGGCGGCCTGGCCGCTGCCGGGCATGCCGCCGTCGCCCCAGGGCGCGAGGGCGCGGAGGCATGCCTGCACGGCTCCGCCCATGCCGCTGCGGGTCTGGTCGAACGTGGTGACGTTGGCTGTGCCGAAGGCCTGCTCGAGGAGGGCCGCGGAATTGTCGCGGGAACCGGTGTCAACCCCGATGCAGGTATCCGCCGGACGGGTTTGAGCCGCCAGCGCAGCGAGGGTCCTGGGGAGAAAATCACCGCCGTCGTGGGAAACCACGACGGCGGTGACTCGTACTTCCTGAAGAATTAGATTGCTCGCTTCCTAAGCCGGCGCCGCTCGCGCTCGGAGAGGCCACCCCAGATTCCGAAACGCTCGTCGTTGGACAGAGCGTATTCGAGGCACTGCGAGCGGACGTTGCATGCACCGCAGACCTTCTTGGCGTCGCGGGTGGAGCCACCCTTCTCTGGGAAGAATGCCTCCGGGTCAGTCTGTGCACAGAGGGCGTCCGTCTGCCAGCCCAGCTCGCCTTCATCGTCGAAGTCCTGCTGGGAGGGCAATCCGATCCAAACCGGCTGCGCGGTGGTGCCGGCATGGAGCGTCTGGAGTTCCATCGGTGGGTCGTGGAGATCGTTGTCCTGGTCGGGACCGGACAGAAGTTCGTCGTGGGCCGCGAGGAAGGCGGTCGCCTGGTCCTGCAGTGAGTCCTTGGTGTGTTCGTTGTAGCGTTCGGCCGCGTCCGGATCGGCCGGATCTACATACCAGTCGCTCGGCACTCCGCGTGAACGGTATTTGGCCGTGGCCTGCCCAGCAACGACGGCCTCTTCATGGATACGCTCTGCTAGCCCCATTGGCGTTTCCTCTCTGATTTTGCAGCCTTTGACGGACCCTTGGACACTCGGTTGAGTGCCGGTTTCTGCGCATTGGCTTTCGATACCTAATTACACGTGTGTAAGTATCCGGGAGTCAAGCCAAGGCGGAGATAATAATCAACTCAATCCGCAAATCCGGGGCACGCCACGCCCGGGATTTTTCGGCCCCGGCCCAGAGAACACGCGGAATAATCAGGGTGCTGAGCAGTTTGCAGAATTTTTCCTGAATTTCCGCGGAACTTCTCCACACGGGCCGGGGATGGAGCCCGGCCGCCACCGGGATGGGTATGACGGAGATCACATGCCGCCGCCGTGGCAAGATGAAACCATGAGCATCCCGGCAATCGAACTGATGACAGCCCTGCGTTCCGGCCAGTCCACCTCCCCCCGGCTCACCTGGTACGGGCCTGAGTCCGAGCGGGTGGAGCTCTCCGGCCGGGTGCTGGACAACTGGGTGGCAAAGACCGGCAACCTGCTCCAGGACGAGCTCGACGCCGAGCCCGGGACACGGCTGCGGCTGGACCTGCCGGCCCACTGGAAATCCCTGATCCTGGCTCTGGCCGCCTGGCAGCTCGGCATGGAGGTCGTGTTCGACGACGCCGAGGCCGAGCTGCTGGCAACCGCGGATCCGGGCCCCGGGGCGGCGCAGGGAGCCTTCGACGCCGTCCTGGCAGTGGCGCTGCCGGCGCTGGCCATGCGCTGGCCGGGCGAGCTGCCCACCGGCGTCGTGGATTATGCCGCCGAGGTGCGCTCCCACGGTGATGTCTTGATGCCGCACGTGGATCCGGAACCATCCCGGCGGGCCGTCCTGGGCACAGCGGGGACGACGCACACGCATGGCGAGCTGCTGGGATCCTTCGCCGCGGCGCACGGCGCAGGTGTGCGGCTGCTGGTTCCGGCGGGCGACGGACTGGAGCACGCCCTGGCCCAGTCCCTGGGCGCCTGGCAGAGCGACGGGTCCGTGGTGCTGGTGCACCCCGCCGTCGCGGTGACGGAGAAGCTGCTCGCGGACGAACGGGTCAGCGGCAGCTAAATGCTTCCCCGGGGCAGCTGAAGGGTCTCCCCGCAGCTGAAGGGTATGCCCCGGGGCGGCGGACGGCTGTCCCACGGGGCGGCCGAACGGTCTCCCCGGCCAGAGGGCGGATCCTGCGGTCGAAGCCTTAGGCGGACGGGCCCGGCAGTTCCGGATCCTTGACGGCCCGGCTCTCGACGACCCGGCCCTCGACAACGCGCTTCCCGACGACTTCGCCGGGCTGGGTGTGCGGATGCCGTTCGATGATCTCGTGGTCGTGGGAGAACTCCGGCTCTTCGTCGAGTTCCTTGTTGAAGACCAGGAAGCGGTAGGCGAAGAAGCGGACCACCGTGGCGACCAGGATGCCCACAACGCCGGCTGCGAACAGCATGTTCTTGTCCGTGACGCCGAAGCTGTACTTGGCCAGGGCGGTGAAGCCGGTGGAAATGCCGATCCCGATACCGTTGATGAGGATAAACATCCCGAACTCGCGCAGCACATTGTCCTGGCGGCGGTGCCGGAAGGTCCAGAAGCGGTTCGCGATCCAGGAGAAGACGGTTGCGATGCTGGCACCAACGAACCGGGCCTTGGCCTCGCTGTCGGTCATCGGCCCGTGCATCAGGTAGTACGTGAGTCCGTTGTCAATGATGAACGCAACACCGCCCACCGCACCGAACTTGGCCACTTCGCGCCAAAAGAGCGAGGCTAGCCCGCGCATGCGCTCGGTAAGTGTAGTAATCATGACCCTCCGTGGCCCTCTTGAACTGTCGGCCATTGGGCCAACTGCCCATTTTAGCGCCGTTTGCCGGGAACTTGCCCCGGAGCCTGGTTCGCAGGCCGCGGCTGCGGCGGGTCAAACCCCGCCGGAAAGCGCCGGATTACCCTTGCGACCCCGCACCAGGACTGACAAAAGCCGGGATTTGGCGAGGTTTTCGGTAGGCTGGGGCTTGTGACTTTTCCTGTGATCGGTGTTGTTGGCGGCGGCCAGCTCGCCCGAATGATGGCCCCGGCGGCCACCGCCCTGGGCTTCGAGCTCCGCGTCCTTGCCGAAGGTGAGGACGTCTCAGCCGTCTCAGCCGTGGCCAACGCCCCGGTCGGTGATTACACCGATTTGGATCATTTGCTCGAGTTCTCCCGCGGCCTGGACGTCCTGACTTTTGACCACGAGCACGTCCCCACGGAGCATCTCCGCGCCCTGCAGCGGGCCGGCGTCAACGTCCACCCCGGACCGGATGCGCTGGTCAATGCCCAGGACAAACTCGTGATGCGGGCGGCTATCGACAGGCTCGAACTGCCCAACCCGCGCTGGGCCTCCGTTGACGACGTCGCCGCGCTGATCGCATTCGGCGACGACACCGGATGGCCGGTGGTGCTGAAAACCCCGCGCGGCGGCTACGACGGCAAGGGCGTGCGGATCGTCGACTCCGCGGCGGACGCTGCAGAGACCGCGGCCTGGTTCGAGGCGATGTCGCCGCTGCTGGCTGAGGCCAAGGTGGAGTTCAGCCGCGAACTCTCTGCACTGGTGGCGCGCACCCCGGACGGTGAGGCGCGGGCCTGGCCCGTGGTCCACACCATCCAGGTGGACGGAGTCTGCGACGAAGTCATCGCCCCGGCCCTGGACATCCCGCTGGAGGTTGCGGCCGCGGCGGAGAACGCCGCCCTCCGGATCGCCAGCGAGCTCGGCGTCACCGGCGTGATGGCCGTGGAATTGTTCGAAACCCCCGGCGTGGGAACAGGATTCCTGATCAACGAACTCGCCATGCGCCCGCACAACACCGGCCACTGGACGCAGGACGGTTCCGTAACGAGCCAGTTTGAACAGCACCTCCGCGCGATCCTCAACCTACCCCTCGGCGCCACGGACCTGCTGGGCCCCGTGGTCGTGATGAAGAACTTCCTGGGCGGCGAGAACCAGAATCTGTTCTCCGCCTACCCCGTAGCCCTGGCCAGCGACCCCGCGGCCAAGGTCCACTGTTACGGCAAGGCCGTCCGGCCGGGGCGCAAGATCGGGCACGTCAACCTTGTCGGCGGTTCAGTGGCCGACGTCGACTCCGTCCGGGAACGCGCCACCACCGTCGCCAACATCATCCGGAACGGACGGGCCCGTCCCCGCACCACAGGCGGAACCCACGAGGAGAACGCATGAGCGCGAGCAACAGCAACAGCACGGCACAGTCCACGGACCCCCGGTTCGCGCCAGCGCCGGACGCCGACGCCCCGGTCGTCGGTCTCGTGATGGGTTCGGACTCCGACTGGCCCGTGATGGAGGCCGCCGCCGAGGCCCTCGCGGAATTCGGCATCCCCTTTGAGGCCGACGTCGTCTCCGCACACCGGATGCCGCTGGAAATGATCAGCTACGGCCAGACGGCCCATGGGCGCGGGCTGCGCGTCATCATTGCCGGCGCCGGCGGCGCCGCCCACCTGCCGGGCATGCTCGCCTCCGTCACACCGCTGCCCGTCATCGGCGTGCCGGTGCCGCTCAAGACCCTCGACGGCATGGATTCCCTGCTCTCCATCGTCCAGATGCCCGCCGGCGTGCCGGTCGCAACCGTCTCCATCGGCGGCGCCCGGAACGCCGGTCTCCTGGCCGTGCGCATGCTGGCCTCGGGCACGGATCCCCTCGCAGCCCGGCTCCGCACCGAACTGGTGGACTTCGCACAGGAGCTCAATGACGTTGCCACCCGGAAGGGCGCGAGCCTGCGGCAGAAGGTGAGCGAAGTGTTCGCCGACGCCAACGTCGTCACCCGGGGCAGCCGTTAGGGACCGCCAGATGACCAACAGTTACGCCCCCTCCCGTCAGCAGGAGCCCCGGAACCGGACGGCTTCACCGTCGCACTCGGATCCCGTCCGCCATCCCTCGGGAGCGGCCGCTCCGGTCCTGACCAAGCGGGCCTTCCTGCTGGTCCTGATGACGCTGCTCCTGCCCGGCAGCGCCCAGATCGTCGCCGGCAACCGGCGGCTGGGACGGACGGCGCTGCGCGTCACCCTCACTGTCTGGGCGCTGGCCATCCTGGCGGCAGTGCTGCTCGTGGTATCCCGGCCGACGCTGATCAACGTGATCACGGGACCGGTCACCTCGCTGCTGCTCATCATCGGCCTCGGCGCGCTGGCGCTCGGCTGGGCGGCCGTCTTCCTCAACACCCTGCGGCTGATCCGTCCCGTGCTGCTGACGCCCCGGGTGCGCCCCGCCGTCGTTCTCACCCTGGTGCTGGCGATGATCCTCAGCAGCGGTTCGCTGGGCTACGCCGCGTACCTGCTCAACGTCAGCCGCGACGCCATCGGCAACATCTTCTCCAACGGGCCGACCATTGAACCCTCGGAGGGCCGGTACAACTTCCTGATGATGGGCGGCGACGCCGGGGCGGACCGCACCGGCCGGCGCCCGGACAGCCTCTCGGTCATCAGCGTCGATGCCAAGACCGGCAAGACTGCGATCATCTCCGTGCCCCGCAACCTGCAGAACGCGCAGTTCAGCGAAGGCTCGCCGATGCGCAAGCTCTACCCTGACGGCTACAACTGCGGTGACGAATGCCTCATCAACGCCATCAACACCGAGGTCACCAACGAGCACCAGGACCTGTACCCCGGGGTGGCGGACCCGGGCGCGCAGGCCACGATGGAAGCCGTGTCCGGGACCCTGGGCATCAAGGTCCAGGCCTACGTGCTGGTGGACATGGAGGGCTTCTCCAAACTCATTGACGCCATGGGCGGCATCCGGATCAAGGCCGGCGGCTGGGTCCCGCTCAGCGGCCCCACGGTGGACGAGGCCAACGGCATCCACGGCATGCCGATCGGCTGGATCCGCGCCGGCGAACAGACCCTCGACGGCTATCACGCGCTCTGGTACGGCCGCTCGCGCGAGTTCGTCGACGACTACGCCCGCATCCAGCGCCAGCAGTGCGTCCAGCAGGCCATGCTGAAGCAACTGGATCCGGCCACCCTGCTGGCCAAGTTCGAGGACATCGCCAAGGCCGGCACCAAGGTGGTGGAGTCCAACGTTTCCGCGGGCCAGCTCGGCAGCTTCGTGGACCTCGCGATGAAGGCCAAGGGCCAGGAAATGAGCCGGCTGACCATCGGACCGCCCGACTTCGACGCGTCCTTCTCGACCACACCGGACTTCGACAAGATCCACCAGAAGGTCGACGCCCTGCTTGCGCCCGCCCCCGCCGCAGGCGCCGCGGACGACGGCATCCGGCCGCAGGACGCGGCGCCCGGGCCGCTCTCGGCAGCCGGCGGTTCGCCGCGCACCCAGCCCGGTACCCAGCCCGGCACGCAGCCCGCGGAGTCGCCGTCGGACTTCACTCCGGTGACCACGACGCCGGACGGTGAGCCGATCACGGTGGAGATGCTCAACCAGTTCAAGCGCAACGGCGATGAACAGTCCATCCGCGACCTGGTCGCCACCAACGGCCAGTGCGCGCCGCTCTAGCACCAGTGCCGACTCTTTCCGCAGCAGGCTTCCGTAACAGATAGGGACACCCAGGCAGTGTACGAACTCGAGAATGTCCTCCGGCCCTATGCCTGGGGCTCCAGGACAGCCATCGCCGGGCTGCTCGGCCGGGCAGCTTCCGGCGGCCCCGAGGCGGAGCTGTGGATCGGCGCGCACCCGGACTCCCCGTCGGTGGCGCTCAGCCCGGCCGGTGCCGGATCGGCGGGCGCCCATGCCGCGGTCGCAGACGACGGCGGACGCCTGGCTTTGGATGCGCTGATCGCGGAGGATCCGGAGCACCATCTGGGCAGCGACAGCGTGGCCGAATTCGGCCCCCGGCTTCCGTTCCTGCTCAAGGTCCTGGCTGCCGACAGCCCGCTCTCCCTCCAGGTGCACCCGACCCTCGAGCAGGCCCGGGCAGGGTTCGCCCGCGAGGAGGCCGCCGGCGTCGACCGCGCAGCAGCCGAGCGCAATTACAAGGACAACAACCACAAGCCGGAGATGATCTTTGCGCTGACACCGTTCGAGGCGCTGTGCGGCTTCCGGCCCGCGGCGGACGCCCGGGCGGTCTTCCAGTTGCTGGTGGCCGATTTTGAGCTGGCCGGCCTGGAACTCCCCCCGCTCGTGCCGCTGCTGCTGGCGGATCTTTCCCAGCCCGAGGAGGCTGCGGCCCTGCGCTCGGCCTTTGAGCGGCTGATCTCCGGTGGCGGCGAGGTGGCGGAAGCGACGGCCGCGATTGGCGCTGCCCTGATGTCCGGCGCCCCGACGGCGCCGTACCAGGCCGAGCTTTCCACGGTCGTCACCCTCAATGCCCAGTACCCGGGCGACCCGGGGGTGCTGATTTCCCTGCTGCTCAACCGCATCTCTCTGGCGCCGGGCGAGGCTGTCTACCTGCCGGCCGGAAACGTCCATGCCTACCTGCACGGCCTCGGCATCGAGGTGATGGCCTCCTCGGACAATGTGCTGCGCGGCGGCCTGACCCCGAAGTTCGTCGACGTGCCGGAACTGCTCCGCACCATTTCCTTCGAGACCGCCGTCGTGCCGATGCTCAGCCCCGAGACCACGATGCTGGGGCAGGAGGTCTTCCGGCCGCCGTTCCGTGAGTTCCAGCTGCAGCGCATCGAGCTCCTGCCCGGCGCGGAGCCCGTCCCGCTGGCACAGTCGGGAGCCGCCGTCATCATCGTCGTAGCCGGATCCCTGCTCCTGGACTCCCCCAAGGGCGAGCTGCGGCTGGAGCGCGGCGCGAGCGCCTTCCTGCCCGCGGCCGAGGCCCCGGTCAATGCCCACGCCGTCTCCGGCGCAACCGGGACAGCCCTGGCCTTCGCCGTCACCACCGCACTGAAAGCCTGAGACCGT
Organism: Arthrobacter sp. SO3; assembly: GCF_020532825.1. Taxonomy (GTDB): domain Bacteria; phylum Actinomycetota; class Actinomycetes; order Actinomycetales; family Micrococcaceae; genus Arthrobacter. The sequence goes on along the minus strand of NZ_MQTS01000031.1, from coordinate 3,604 downwards.
GGACCACTTCCTGCAGAGCCCCGGATGGGCCAGTTTCCAGCGCAGCCTGGGCCGGACAGTCCACGAGCGCTCCGGCCCCGGCTGGAGCTTCCTGGCCATCGAGGAAAGCAACCCGGCCGGGAAACTCCTCTACGCGCCCTACGGCCCGGTGGCCGCTTCCCTCACCGCGTTCGATGCCGCGCTGACGGCGCTGACGGCGCTGGCACGCAGCTGCGGGGCCGTGTTTGTCCGGATAGAACCGGTGGACGCGGGCTTCACGGCCGCGGACGCCGATGCCGTCCTGCGCACACGCGGACTCCGGCCCGCCCCGGCCAACCAGCAGCCCGAACTGAGCTGGATCGTGGACCTGGACCGGGACTTCAAGGACGTCCTCGCGGACATGAAGCCGGTGAACCGCAACCTGTACCGGAACATCCACAAAAAGGGCGTGACGTTCCGCGCCAGCCAGGACCCGTCCGAGATATCCGTGCTGCTGCACTTCCTGCACCTGACGGCGGCGCGCAACGGTTTCAAGCCGCAGAGCGATGACTACCTCACGCAGGTCGCCCGCTCGCTGGTGCCGGCCGGTGCCGCGACGCTCTTCATCGCCGAGCTGGAGGGCGAGCCCATCGCCGCCGCCCTGGCCTACGACTCCGCTGACACCCGCACCTATGCCCACGCCGCACTGGATGACACCCACCGCAAGCTCAGCGCCGGAATTCCGCTGCTGGTCACGCTGATGGCCGATGCCAAGGACAAGGGCCTGAAGCATGTGGATCTTTGGGGGGTGGCACCGGCGGACCAGCCCGAGCACAAGTGGGCAGGGTTCACTGCCTTCAAGAAGTCCTTCGGCGGCCGCGAGGTCTCGTACCCCGGAACCTGGGATCTGCCCGTGCGAAAGCTGCGCTACGGCGGGTACCAGCTGGCCAGACAGGGCGCACAGGCCGCCCGCCGCGGCTTCCGGGCAGCCCGGAAGCTGCCCGTCCGGCTGCGGAGCGCCCTCCGCCGGTAACCCCCCGCACCAGGCATTGCACGCCCGCACGGGACATGCCCCCCGGGGCCAGCGCACCCCACGACTGGACATGCCCCGCGTTGGCCCTGGCACATGGACATAAGCACACTCTGTCCAACCCCTGGCCCAGCCACTGGACATGTCCCCCGGGGGCAGCGCACCCCACGACTGGACATGTCCCGCGCTGGCCCAGGCACGTGGACATAAGCACACTATGTCCAACCCCTGGCCCGTCCACTGGGCATGTCCCCCGGGGTGTGGCGGCCGCGAGTCCTAGATGCGGGTGGAGGCTGCGCGCTTCTGGGCTTCGTAGGCGCTGGCGACCATGTCCTCGACGGAGTGGCGCATCTTCCAGTCCAGGTCGCGTGCGGCCAGGGTGCCGTCGGCCACGATCCGGTCCGGGTCGCCGGCCCGTCGGGGGCCGATCTCCGGTTCGAAGTCGATGCCGGTGACCTTGGCCATCGCCGTCATGATCTGCCGGACGGACAGCCCGTCGCCGGACCCGAGGTTGTAGACGCGTTCCAGCGGCCGGCCGGCGGCGAGGGCCTGGGCCGCGGCGACGTGCGACGCGGCAAGGTCGGCCACATGCACGTAGTCGCGCACGCAGGTGCCGTCGGCGGTGTTGTAGTCGATGCCGTTGATGCGCGGCGTCTTGCCTGCCGTCAGCGCACGGAGCACGATCGGGAAGAGGTTGTGCGGGCTCGAGTCGTAGAGTTCCGGCGAGCCGGATCCGACGACGTTGAAGTAGCGCAGCGAGGTGTGCTTGAGCCCCCGGGCCTTGCCCTGGTCCCGGATCAGCCATTCGCCAATCAGTTTGCTCTCCCCGTAGGGGGACTCCGGCTGCGTCGGGGTGTCTTCGGTGACGACGTCCCCGGTGGGGGTGCCGTAGGTGGCGGCGGAGGAGGAGAAGACCAGGTTGGCGACCTCGGCCAGCTCCATCGCCTTCAGCAGTTCCGCCGTGCCGGTGACGTTCTGCTCATAGGTGAGCAGCGGCTCCTGCACGGAAACGCCGGCGTATTTGAACCCGGCGAGGTGGATCACCCCGGTGACGGCGTGGTCCAGCATCGTGCGGGCCACGAGCTCCGAGTCCAGGATCGTGCCGTGCACGAACGGCACGTCCTCCGGGACGAACTCGCGGTGCCCGCTCGAGAGCGAATCGACCACCACCGCCTGCATTCCGGCCCCGCGCAAAGCGGAGACCACGTGAGAACCGATATATCCTGCGCCACCTGTAACAAGCCATGTCATGGTTCCACCCTACCCAACGCCACCGGTCCGCAACCCGCCCGGAAACGCCGGAACCCGGGGCGCGTTTTGCGCCCCGGGTTCCGGGTGTTCCAGTGCGGCGGGTGCTAGCTCTTGCGGGCGTAGCCTTCCCACTTGCTGGCCTGGTGCTCGCCGTCCACGAAACGGATGGTCCCGGACTTGGAACGCATCACGATGGACTGGGTGAGGACCTTGTCCTTGGAGTAACGCACGCCCTTGAGCAGGTCACCGTCGGTGATGCCCGTGGCCGCGAAGTAGCAGTTGTCGCTGGAGACGAGGTCGTTGGTCGACAGCACCCGGTCCAGGTCGTGGCCGGCGTCGATGGCCTTCTGCTTCTCGTCGTCGCTGGTGGGCCACAGCCGGCCCTGGATCACGCCGCCGAGGGACTTGATGGCACAGGCAGAGACGATGCCTTCCGGCGTGCCGCCGATACCCATAAGGGCGTCAACGCCGGTGCCGGCCCGCGCGGCAGCGATGGCGCCGGCGACGTCGCCGTCCATGATGAATTTGGTGCGGGCACCGGCTTCGCGGATTTCCTCCACGAGCCCCCGGTGGCGGTCCCGGTCCAGGATCATCACGTTGAGCTGGTTGACCTTGACGCCCTTGGCCTTGGCAATCAGGTGCAGGTTCTGCTTGACCGGCAGGCGCAGGTCAACCATGTCGGCGGCTTCGGGTCCGGTGACGAGCTTCTCCATGTAGAAGACCGCGGAGGGGTCGAACATGGAACCGCGCTCGGCGACGGCGAGGACGGCGAGGGCGTTGTTGATGCCCAGTGCTGCCAGCCGGGTTCCGTCGATGGGGTCGACGGCGACGTCGCACTCGGGGCCGGTGCCGTCGCCGACGTTTTCGCCGTTGAAAAGCATCGGGGCTTCGTCCTTCTCGCCTTCACCGATGACCACAACGCCGTTGAAGTGAACGGTCTGCAGGAACGAACGCATGGCGTCGACGGCGGCGCCGTCGGCCTTGTTCTTGTCCCCGAACCCAACCCAGTGGCCCCCGGCGATGGCGGCGGCTTCGGTGACGCGGACCAGTTCCAGAGCAAGGTTGCGGTCCGGCTCGTCGATGCCGACGGCGAGCGACGGGGAAAGCGTGGAGTACTTCTGGGTCATTGGCGCTGGTGTCACGTGAACCTCTTCTTCGAGTGGGGATCATGGAATCCGAACGGACAGGATCGATCCGTCGCGGTGATTCATTGGTTTGTGATCTCGTCTGTAACTGATCATAGTCGCGGTGGAAAGCCGCGTCTTGGAATGACCATTCCGTGAAACGGCCCGGCGCCGCCCCCGCCCGCTCCCGCCGGGCCCCGCCGAATGTGAGATCGGCCCAGAATGGGCGACTATAGAGGGG
>NZ_MQTS01000030.1 GCF_020532825.1 Arthrobacter sp. SO3 | reverse complement strand
GGGTGGGGGACGTCGTTTCGGTGTCCGGGGAGACGGTGCCCGTCGGGCTGGCCGCGCTCGGCGGGGCGGAAGCCGTGGGCGACGGGGCAGTTCCCGGCGAACAGGCCGCCAATCCGGCCACCGCCATCAGAACCAGCGCCGCGTGAGTCAGTTGCTTGCGCATCAGCCGTCCTCCTGTGTTTTGCCCAGTCTACCGCCGGGGCGCGTCCTTGGAAGCGGTCTTCGTGGCCGCGATCAGGGCCATCATGGAGGCGTGCAGCTGGCCGACCTCTTCGCGGCTCAGGCCCAGCAGGTCCATCATCGTTCCCGGCACGGCGGTGGCCCGCTGCCGCAGTGCGGCGCCCAGCGGCGTCAGGCCCACGGCCAGGGTCCGCTCGTCGCCCGGCACACGCTGGCGGGTGATGAACCCGGCGCCCTCCAACCGGCGCAGCAGCGGAGAGATCGTTGCCGGCTCCTGGGCGAGGGCCTCGCTGATGTCGCGCAGGGAGCGGGGGCTGGACTCCCACAGGCAGAGCATCACGAGGTACTGGGGGTGGGTCAGTCCGAGCTTGTCCAGGACCGGTTTATACGCGCCGACGACACTCCGGGAGGCCACCGTCAGGGCGAAGCAGAGCTGGTGCTCGAGCAGGAGGTCTTCCTGGATGTCTTCGGATACGTCTGTCACGGGGGCCTCCATTGATAGTTAGTGCACTAATTATTAGCGTACACTGGGGATATCGTTTCGTTCATTAGGAGTGGATAGTGATGGCCAAGGAAAGCACCGACAACGCCTCCCAGAAGTTCATGCGCGCAACCGGCAGGCTCAGGATGATTTTCGGGCCGGCCAACCGCAGCTCCCTTGGACACGAGATGACGGAGCAGAACCGGCAACTCCTGGCCCAGCGCGAGGCCGAAACCCAGCAGTGGGAGACACTCCACCGCCCCGACGGCAGCACCTATGTTGTGCCGCGCAACCCCGAGGACAAATCGCTGCGGTAAATCCGGCGCCGGCTGCGGTTCCCTCCGGGGCGCCCGCACACGTCAGGGCAGGCGGCCGGGCAAAATTCCGGCAAGTTCCCGGGCCGGCGGCGCCCATGCCTTTTCCAGCCGCCGGGCGTAAGATGGGCTCACTGGCACCAGCACTTCACCACGGCTGTTCCCCGTGGCCCGGACGCTGGAGAGGGGGTGGGAATTGTGGCAATTGCACTGCGGAAGATGGCACTCAGGCAGCACCTGCATCCGACGTCATGGGCACGCTTCCTTTTCGGCCCGGCCTCGCGGGGGGATTACACCGCGCCGGTCGTGCACAAAAATGACGACTTTGAGCAGGCCTCGGCAATGGAACTCGCCGGTTTCGAAGTGGAGACCGATGCGCAGGGACATCACTACGCTGTCCGAAAGGAAGACCTCCCGAAAGAGGAAGTCTGAACAACGCCCTGCGACGGCATGGGGAAGGGAGCGGCAGACGCCGCTCCCTTTCCCGGTTAATCCCTGGTGCTCGTCCTCGGCGGGGCGGCTCAGCGGCCGGTGCCGCCGTACACCGTAGCCTCGTCCTCGCTGTCCAGGTCGAAGGCCTTGTGGATGGCGCGCACGGCGTCGTCGAGCAGGTCCGCGTGGGTCACGACGGAAATCCGGATCTCGGAGGTGGAGATCATGTTGATGTTGATCCCGGCCTCGGACAGGGCGGCGAAGAACCGCGCGGAGACGCCCGGGTGGGAACGCATGCCGGCGCCGATCAGGGACAGCTTGCCGATCTTCTCGTTGTATTCGATGGTTTCGAAACCGATCCGGTCCTGCGCGGCGTGCAGGGCGGCGAGGGCGTCGGCGCCCTCGACGATCGGCAGCGTGAAGGAGATGTCGGTCCGGCCGGTCCCGTGGGTGGAAACGTTCTGGACGATCATGTCGATGTTCGAGTGGGAATCGGCGATGACCTGGAAGATCGCCGCCGCTTTGCCGGGGATATCCGGAACGCCGACAACCGTGACCTTGGCCTCGGAACGGTCGTGTGCAACACCGGAGATGATTGGCTGCTCCAAGGCAACTCCCTCTTGGGTTGTGATCTTGTCGTCGGCGCTGGGGAGGACCCAAGTGCCTTCGTTCTGGCTGAATGAGGAACGGACGTGCAGCGGCACGCCAAACCGGCGCGCGTACTCGACGCAGCGCAAGTGCAGGATCTTGGCGCCGGACGCGGCGAGTTCGAGCATTTCCTCGCTGGAGATCCGGTCAATTTTTCGGGCGGTCGGGACCACCCGCGGATCGGCGGTGTAGATCCCGTCGACGTCCGTGAAAATTTCGCACACGTCGGCGTCGAGGGCGGCGGCCAGGGCCACCGCCGTCGTGTCCGAGCCGCCGCGGCCCAGTGTGGTGATTTCGTTGGTGGTGCGGCTCATGCCCTGGAAGCCCGCGACGATCGCGATGTGTCCCTTGTCCAGGGCGGTGCGGATCCGGTGCGGGTCGACGTCGATGATCCGGGCCTTGCCGTGGATGCCGTCGGTGATCATGCCGGCCTGGGAGCCGGTGAAGGACTGGGCGGAGGCGCCGAACTTGTTGATGGCCATGGCCAGCAGGGCCATGGAGATGCGTTCGCCGGCGGAAAGGAGCATGTCCATCTCACGGGCCGGGGCGGAGTCCGTCACCTGCGCCGCGAGATCGAGCAGCTCATCGGTGGTGTCGCCCATGGCGGAGACGACCACAACCACTTCGTCGCCGGCATTCTGGGCATCCACGATCCGCCGGGCCACGCGCTTGATGCCCTCGGCGTCCGCCACGGAGGAGCCGCCGAACTTCTTCACCACAAGGTGCTTCGTGGCAACGGCAGTGACGGGCCGCTCCTGTGGCTGCGGTCCGGGAGGGACTTCGGTAGTGGGCAAACTCATGCGCGCACCCTCACTGCATCATCGGGGTTCTGGGCCAGGCAACCAAACGGCGCGACGGCGTAACTTCTCACTCCAGTTTATCGCCGCGGGCCCCCGGTTGCTGAATTGTGACCGAATGCCAGACAACCCGGCTCCCGTTCCGCTGGACATGCCCTCCGCCGCCGGCCAGGACTGGACATGCGCTCCGGCCCGGTCCGGACATGCCCTCCGGCGGGGCCCAGGGATGAGCATGTTGGCACTATGTCCATCCCCCGGCACAAGAGCTGGGCATGTCCACCGGGGGATCGGAGCACGTCGGCGGCAGGCCCGGCGTCGCGCAGGCGGAGGCCGTTAGCTCAGGGCGTTGCGGCGCCCCTCGAAGGCCCTGCCGAGAGTGACCTCGTCGGCGTACTCGAGGTCGCCTCCCACGGGCAGGCCTGATGCAAGCCGCGTCACGGCGATGCCAATCGACTTGAGCATGCGCGCCAAGTAGGTCGCCGTGGCTTCGCCCTCCAAATTGGGGTCCGTGGCGAGGATGATTTCCTGGATGGCGCCGTCGTTGAGCCGGGTGAGGAGTTCGCGGATCCGGAGCTGCTCGGGGCCGATGCCGGCAATGGGGTTAATCGCCCCGCCCAGCACGTGATACCGGCCACGGAATGAGCGGGTGCGTTCGACGGCGAGGACGTCCTTGGATTCCTCGACCACGCAGATGATCGAGGGGTCCCGGCGGGGATCGCGGCAGATGTTGCATAGTTCCTGCTCGGTGACGTTGCCGCAAACCGTGCAGAACTTGACCCGTTCCTTGACCGTGGTGATGGCGTCCACGAGACGTTTCATGTCCTGCGGGTCGGCCTCAAGGATGTGGAAGGCCAGCCGCTGGGCGGACTTGGGCCCTACTCCGGGAAGGCGTCCGAGCTCGTCAATCAGCTCTTGAACTGCACCTTCGTACACAATGTCCTCGTTCGTTTGGGGTGGTGCCGGGCGGTGAGCCCGGCGGGGCGGCTAGAAGCGCGGCGGCAGCGGGCTTCCGTCCAGGGACCGCTCTTCGACCAGCTTTCCGCCCAGGATGCGTTCGACGGCGGCCCGTCCGAAGACGCCGGATTCCTCGATCGTTTCGTCATCTGCGCTGGGGATGTCCTGGACATAGGTGGTGGCGGCTGCTGCCCGGGCCGGAGCCTTGGCCCGTCCGGCTTCAGCCTCCGGGCTGTTGGACAGTCGCTGGTAGAGGCTTTGCCGGCCCGCCGGGTTGGGCGCAGCGGACGGTGCCGGGTCCGCCGCCGGCGATGCTGCCGGTGCAGCGGGCGGGGCCGCCGGCACCGCGTGTGCCAGTGGGGCGGGCGCGGCCATCGGCGCGGCGTCGGCTGAGGCCGGGATGGATCGGGCGCCTACCGACACCAATTCCGCGGGGTCTCCCCAACTATTCGTCGAGGAGGTGACGGGTTCATACGCGGCGGAAGCCGACACTGCCGCGGCGTACTGCGGCACCTGCGCCGCCGCAGGTTCGTAGTGCGGAGGTTCCGGCTCAGGAGCGGGCTCGGGGGTTGCCGACTCGTTCGGAGGGTAGGTTCCGACGTTGGAATCCGCTCCGACCGCCCAGATCCCCGGGGACTGCTCGACGGCCCGGGCCCAGGGGTCGTCGGCGGTGTCCGGCGCCTCGGGGGCGGGAGCGTGGGCCGGTGACGTGCGGGATGCGGCGCCGGGCCGCGCCGGAGCGGAAGTTTTCTTGCGCGTTGGCGCGGGCACGGCGGCCGGCTGGGCTGCCCGTGCCACGGCGGGTGCGGCGGGGTCCCAGTCCATGGGCGGTTCCTCGTCCAGCGGCGGAGCGTCCTCGTCGCGCGGCGGACCCCAGTCATCGTCGGGGTAGGCGTACGACCCGGCAGGCGCCGGGGACGAGCTTTCCTGTTCGCCTGCTGCCGGTGCGGGGGCATGCGGGGCTTCGGGGGCAGCGGCTGCCTGCGCCGGTGACGGAGCAGTCGGAACTGGAACGGGTGTCTGGGCCGCAGGAGCCGGCGTGACGGAGGCGGGCGCCGTTGCTGCCGGCGTTTCGGGGTTCTGGGCAGCGGCCGGCGTGACGGGGGAGGTCGCCCGGGCGGGAGCGGCCGGAGCGGGTTCGGTGTGAGCTGGTTCCGTTGGCGCCGGCCCGGCTTGAGGTGCGGCGGCTGCCGGGGGCAGGCCCCAGTCAGCGTCGGTGGGCGCGGCCGGGACGTCCCGGCTAACGGGTGCTTTTGGGTTTGGCTCAGAGCTCGCTGCGCTGTTGCTTCCGCTGGCCACGGCGTTGATCTGGCATTCGATGCCGATAGTCTTGTGGATCGCCTGGCGCAGGTTTTCGGAGTGATCCGCCCGGCCGAAAGCTCCGGCCAGCCCGGAGGTGGTGAACGCGAGTGTCAGGACATGGTCTTCGAAGTGGCCCACCTGGGCATTCGGTTCGACCAAGGCCCAGGTGCTCCGCTTGATTTTGCTGAGCGTCTGCAGGATCTCTGGCCAGGCCCGGCGGAGGACCTCGACGTCGGGACCTGACCCGGCGGCCCGCGCAGCGGCGGGCGCGGCAGAAGAAGGTACCGGGGCGGCCTGGTTCTGGACCGGGGCGGGCTCGGCCGGCTGGTTCTGGACCGGCGCGGACGGCGCCGGGCCGGAAGGAACCGGGGCAGGCGGTGCGGCGACGACCGGTGCCGGCCGTGCCGGCACGGATGCGCGGGGTTCCGGGGTCTTCCCGGAAGCACGGTTGGCCGTGGCGGGCTCGTCGACCGGCCAGTCGCCGGTGCTGACACGTGGCGCGGTGAGTGTTTCCCTGGCCGGTTCGGTGTCGCTCCCGGCGGCCAGGGCAGCCGCGGGGGATGCCGTCGTGGGTGCGGCAACGGGAGCCGCGGGAGCCGGATCCATCGGCGCGGGGGCAGCCGGTCCGGGAGCGGCCGGGACCGCGGGCATCGGAACAGCCGGTGCCGCGGCGGGCGCCCCGACGTCGTTCCCTGCGTAGTTCAGGCGGCGTTCCACCCGGTCGATCCGGGCGGCAATGCCGCGCTCGGTCTGCTCGGAGGAAGGCAGCAGGATGCGGGCGCACAGCAATTCCAGGTGCAGCCGCGGCGAGGTGGCGCCGGTCATTTCGGTCAGCGCGGTGTTGGTGACGTCCGCTGCCCGGGACAACTCGGCCGCGCCCAGGTTGTGGGCCTGGTTCTGCAGGCGCGCGATCTGGTCCGAAGGCATGCCGCGGAGGATTGACTGGGCGCTCTCCGGCATGGCCTGGACGATGATGAGGTCGCGGAAGCGCTCCAGCAGGTCCTCCACGAAGCGGCGCGGGTCATGCCCGGTCTGGATGACGCGGTCCACCGCGCGGAACACCGTGGCGGCGTCGGACGCCGCAACGGCCTCCACGACGTCGTCGAGCAGGGAAGCGTGGGTGTAGCCCAGCAGTGCGACGGCCAGTTCGTAATCCAGGCCCGCCGGGCCGGCGCCGGCCATGAGCTGGTCCAGCACGGACAGCGAGTCCCGCACCGACCCACCTCCGGCGCGGATGACGAGCGAGAGCACACCGGGCGCCACGGGGACGTCTTCCTGCGTGCAGAGCAGTTCGAGATACGCCATGAGCGGCTCCGGCGGGACAAGCCGGAACGGGTAGTGGTGCGTGCGGGAGCGGATGGTGCCGATGACCTTGTCCGGCTCCGTCGTGGCGAAGATGAACTTGATGTGTTCCGGCGGCTCTTCGACAATCTTGAGCAGCGCGTTGAAGCCGGCGGACGTGACCATGTGGGCTTCGTCGATGATGAAGATCTTGTAGCGGTCCCGGACGGGGGCGTAGGTGGCCCGTTCGCGCAGGTCGCGGGCGTCGTCCACGCCGCCGTGGCTGGCGGCGTCAATCTCGATGACGTCGAGGGAGCCGGAACCGCCGCGGGCGAGTTCGATGCAGCTGGGGCACGTGCCGCAGGGGGTGTCCGTGGGGCCTGCGGCGCAGTTCAGGCAGCGGGCCAGGATGCGGGCGGAAGTGGTTTTTCCGCAGCCGCGGGGGCCGGAGAAAAGGTATGCGTGGTTGACGCGGTTCTTGCGCAGCGCCGTCATCAGCGGCTCGGTGACGTGTTCCTGCCCGATAACGTCGGCGAACGAATCAGGGCGGTATCGACGGTAAAGAGCGGTAGTAACAGTCACAGATAAACCCTACCAATCGGCACAGACATAAAAGACCCCTCATGCACCCGCCAGAGCCCATTTACCCTTGCTACCTTCCGGTCCTGGGGGAGTTCAACAGGATGACGCCACATGAGGGGCCGTCAGCAAGTTTACCCGACGTTTGAGTGTGCCCCGAATCGCGCACCGTGGGCCCGGGAAATCCCGCGGGACATGCCCAATTTTCCCGCGACGGAGTGGGCACAATGGGCCAATGTCCACCCGCCGCGGCCGGGGTGGGGCATGTCCCGCAGGACGTGTCCGGAGGGGTCAATTGGGCGATGCCGGGAAGTTCAGGTAGTCTAGTATCTGCTTTTGATTCAGAAGCTACTGGAGAATTCGCCTAGCGGCCTATGGCGCACGCCTGGAACGCGTGTTGGGTTAACGCCCTCGGGGGTTCAAATCCCCCATTCTCCGCGGTTGGCCCCGGTCCTCGGACCGGGGCCTTTTTGCGTGCCGGGCAATCCCCGCGCGGTCCGGAACCGTGCCCGTCCGGGCCCCGTCCAATCCTCAGCCCTCAGGCCTCGTAGCCCAGCCTGCGGAGCCGGTCCCGGGCGGCCTGCTCGCTGGGGCCCACCCGGCCCAGGGCAAGGTGGACGACGCCGAGTGTCACCTTCGTGGCCAGCCGCACCGGCAGCGGGACAGGGCCAAGACGGGCGGTGCGGAGGCCCAGCAGCTCACGGTATTTGGGTTCGAGACTCGCCACCGCCGCCGCGAACAGCACCCGGTACCCCAGCCTCAGCGCCGGGTGGAGCGGCGGATTGCGGATGAACGCCACCGTCTCGGCGACCCTTTCGTCGGACCGCAGCTCCCCGGCGTCGTACCAATGGTCCAACTGCCGGCGCATGGCCTCCTCGCTGAGCGGCGGCGACTCCACCCCCATCAGCTCCCCGGCGTGCGCCCACTCACGCACGTAGGCATCGGGGCCGCCCGGGATCGGCCTGCCCCAGATCTTGTGCGCCGAGAGGAAGGCATCGGTGAAGGCGATATGCACCCAGCGGAGCAGTTCCGGATCATTCGCCGCATAGCTCCGGGCGACGCCGTGCCCGTCCACGTAGCCCCCCCGCACCGGTCCATGGAGCCGCAGCACCCAGTCGGAGGCCGTGCGGGCCGCGGCGGTTGAACCGTAGGAAACGGTGAAGATCCAGCGGATCGTTCCGGCCAGCCGGCCCAGCGGGTCCTCCCGGAAGCGTGAGTGGTCGTGGACGCCGGCCAGCGCGCCGGGATGGAGCGCCTGCATCAGCAGCGCCCGGATGCCCGCCACGATAGTGGGCATGTCACCATGGACGGCCCAGACGGCCGAACCTGGCAGGTGGTAGCCGGCATCGTCGCCGTCGGCCAGCCGCGGCACCCAGTCCGGCACGGACTCACGGGTTCCGGTGAACGTCTGTTTGAGTTCGGACTGCCATTCCCTGAGGAGGTTGCGCATACCCCATTCTCGCTCACCGCCGCTGCGGCCCGGTACTTGGCCCAATACCTAGGACTACTGGGCCACCACCTGAGTTCCAAAGGGGGTAGTTTTTACCGTTCCCACGGCCATCCGATTGTGGTCCCATAAGAACGTGAGTCCGCGATATTGGGGACTGGCTGACAGAATGCGGGAGTCACATCGTGGGAAAACACTGGGGAAACTCGTCGAGTGAGAAGGCCATCAGAGCGCGAGTCATCGCGGTGCGCTGTCTGTCGGGCGGCTTTTGCCTCTCGCTGGCGGTCCTGACCTTTGGAGCCCAAGGCCTGTCGGGCAGCGGCGCCGGAGTTTTGCCTTCCCCGGCACTGGCCTCCGGCGTTGTCGGGCCGGGCACTTTGAATCCGGGCACTGCGGGCACCCGCGCCGTGCCAGGCTCCGAGGCACCCTCGACGGCGGGATTCACTGCGGACGCCCTGGCCCTGGTCGCCTACAGCCGGTCAACGGTCGAAACGACCTCCAAGGACGGCGTCCCCGGGGAACTCAATGTGGCATCGGCCGGATTGAAGCGGCCGGCAGAAGGCTTCCTCATGGCACCCCTGGAATTCATCCAGGAGACCTCTCCCTTCGGACTGCGGACCAGCCCCATCTCCGGGTCCGCCGGCGAATTCCACTGGGGCCAGGACTATGCCGCGGCCTGCGGCACCCGGGTCTATGCTGCCGACGCCGGAGTCGTGCGGGCAGTCGGCTGGCACCCGTGGGGTGGCGGAAACCGTGTGGAAATCGACCACGGCAACGGACTCATCACCACCTACAACCACCTTGAGGCGATCGCCGTCAAGAAAGGCGACTCGGTGCGGGTCGGCGAGGTCATTGCCCGGGTGGGGACGACCGGATCGTCCACCGGCTGCCACCTTCATTTTGAGACCATCCTGAACGGCACCCACAAGAACCCGCACGACTGGACCCTTCTTCCGATCAGCCAGACGGACCAGCTGGGCACCATCGAAATGACCAGTTATGCGCCCGATGCCGGCAGCCCCTCCAACGCAACGCTTGGCTGGGCGATCCCGGTGTCCGATAACGGGAAGCATGTAGTCACCGGCGGCGCCCAGGAAACGCACATTGCCACCCTGCCGGGAACGCCCTACTCCTCGTCCGCGGCGCCCTCGCCGACTCCGTCGATCTGGGACGCACTGTCGCCGACCAGGACAAGGTCCGATACCCCAACGCTTGAGCCCAGCCAGCCGCCGAGCGGGACAGACGGGACCACCACAGCGGGAGGCTCCCAGACTCCGGGCAGCCCGCCCGCCCCCAGCG
>NZ_MQTS01000003.1 GCF_020532825.1 Arthrobacter sp. SO3 | reverse complement strand
AGATGTGTATAAGAGACAGTACTTGGACAGCTCGGTGAGCTTGGCCTGCATGTCGTTCAGGGCCGTGTCCGTGTCCTTGGCACCGGTGATGGCCGCGTAGGCCTCTTCCTGGATCGCCTTGGTGGTGGCGCCGTACTGGACCACCTTGGGCCGGGGCTGGGCGTTGTTCAGCGAGGTCAGCAGGGTGGGGAAGAACGGGCGCTTGGCGACGACGGCGGGATCCTCGAAGAGGGACGCGTACACCGGGGCGCGGGAGGACAGTTCCAGGCGCTTCTGGGCCTGCTCCTCGCTGGTGAAGAACTTGACGAACTCCAGGGCCGTGGCCTTGTTCGGGGTGAACGGGGAGATGGCCAGGCTGCGGCCGCCCAGGGTGGAGACGCCGGGGCCGTCGGTGCCGGGGATGGAGGTGATGTCGAACTTGCCGGCCACCTGGCTGGAGCCGTCCGTGGCGCTCAGGGAGGCGTGCAGGAAGGGCCAGTTGCGCATGAAAACGAGCTTGCCGTCCTGGAACGCGCGGCGGCCCTGCTCCTCGAGGTAGGTGATGGCGTCGGACGGGAACATTCCGTCCTTGAAGCCGTCCACCAGCAGGTTCAGGCCTTCCTTGGCCTCGGGGGTGTTGACGGTGGGCTTGCCCTCGGCGTCGACGATCGAGCCGCCGGCGGAGGCCACGGCCTCGGAGAAGTTGACCGTGAGGGCCTCGTTCTTGTCGAACTGTCCCGTGTAGCAGGACATGCCGGCAGCTTCCGGGAGCGCCAGGATGGCCTCGCAGGCGGTCTTCATCTCGTCCCAGGTCTTGGGCGGGGCGGCGATGCCGGCGGCCTTCAGCAGGTCGGAGCGGAAGTAGAACAGGGCGCCGTCGGTGTAGTACGGCGCGCCCACCAGGGAGTCCCGGTACGTCGCGGCGTTGACCGTGGCGGGGATCATCTTGTCGGTGGGGACAGCGTCTTCCGGCAGGGGCAGGATCCACTTGTTGGCGGCGAACTCGGAGGTCCAGACGACGTCAAGGTTCAGCACGCTGAAGGTGTCCGACTTGATCTGCGCGTTCTGGATGAGCTGCTGGCGCTGCTGGTCCGCGGAGTCCGGCAGTTCGATGAACGTGACCTTCTCCTCCGGGTGGGCGGCGTTCCACTCCTCGATGCTCTTGTTCGCGGCACCGGAGGCGTCGCGGTTGGAGACGTAGTTGATGGGGCCCTTGCCCTCGAAGGACGCGGCGGCGGCCTTCGGGGTGCTCTTCGCTTCCGTGGCGGTCCCGCCGCAGCCGGTGAGGGCGACGGCGGCGACGGTCAGGGATGCGGTGGTGGCGAGAAGAGTCTGCCAGGTGCGGCGGCGCTGCCTCATGTGTTGCTCCTTGTTGAGTGGGGTGATGCGGATGGTGTGGTGCGTGCTTGACTCCGGCTCCGGGCGCGCGGAGGCGCGGCGGGGCCGTGGGTGGGGAAAATTTGTGGGGGTTAGCTGGCGGATTCCCGGGTGCCGGCTGGGGTGGCCTGTGGCTGGGCGGCATGTGTTGGATTCGGCGGCGCAGTGGAGCCGCGCTCCACCAGCCGGTGCGGCATGATCTTCGGCCCCAGGTCGCGGGAGCGGAGCAGCTTCTTGACCGCCATCCGCCCCATCTCCTCAAGCGGCTGCGCCATGGTGCTCAGCGGCGGGTTCACGTGCCGGGAAGTGGAGGTGTTGTCGAAGCCCAGGACGGAGACGTCCTCCGGCAACCGGAGCCCGCGCCGCTGCAGTTCATTGACGACGGCGGCGCCCATCTCGTCGCTGACCGCGAAGATCGCCGTGAGGCCGGGATCCTGCTGGAGCAGTTCGTCGACGCCGGGGGCGCCGCTTTCGTAGAAGAAGGTCCCGGTGGCGGTGACGGGTGTGCATTTGGCCTCGGCCATGGCGCGGAGGTAGCCGCGCTTCCGGGGCTGGGCCACGAAGACGGACGCCGAGTCCCCGGTGAGGAGGCCGATGCGGCGGTGGCCGAGCTGCAGCAGGTGACGGGTCGCGTCGTAGGCTGCCTGCTCGTCGTCGATGGCCACGCTGGGCGAGCCGGACTTGTCGCTGATGGCGACGGAGATGATGGGGACGTTCGGTCCCAGCAGCTGCCGCGTCTCCGGCGTGATCACCGCGGAGATGAGGATGACGCCGGCGGCCCGGTAGGTGCGCAGGGTCCGGAGGTAGCCGGCGATGTACGCGGACTTGGCGCCGGTGCGGCCCAGCATCACGGCGTAGCCGCGCTCCTGGGCTTCCTCCTCGACGCCCTGCATGACCTGGGAGGCGAGGGCGTCGGACACCATAGGAGCGAGGAGCCCGATCACAGAGGTCTGCCGGGTCTTGAGGCCGCGGGCGAGGTAATCCGTTTCGTAAGAGAGGCTCTTGACCGCGGTCTCGACGCGTTCGCGGGTTTCGTCCGAGTAGCCCACCAGGCCGTTGACCACCCGGGAAACAGTGGCGGGGGAGACGCCGGCGTGCTCGGCGACGTCGCGGATGGTGACCACTGCTCCTCCTCCCTGAGGGTGTCTTTGGTGTCTGCTGTAGGCGTTACGTAATCGGTTTCGGAAAACGGTTTACGTAAACGGTTTCGTTAGGTGCAGGTTCAACAGTAAGGGGTGGGTTCGGGATCGCATTGCGTTTCGTAAACGGCATATCCGGGCTTTTGGATGCGACTGAGTGGACAACCAACTCTGTTTCCGGGCCCCGGTAGTCCACCGGCTTCGATTTTGGGGGTCCGCTGCAGATATCACCCCAGGGGACTCGCGACACGTCGCCATTGCATTGGGGCCGTTGCATTAGGGTTGAACCATGAACGATGATTCCGCGACGGACAAACGTGCCCAATCCTCGGAGCCGTTCCCAGAGCCTTATCCTGAGCCGACAGGCTTCGGGCCACTGGACTCGGACAACGCAAGGGAATGGCGCAAGGACAAGGCGAAGTGGGAGCGAGAGCACGGCGCCACTCGCTGAGGCAAATATCTGCATTGAGTCATGGGGCTCCGTCCCAGCGGGGTGTGGAGCGGACCGTACGCCGCGGCCGCAGCGCCATGCCGTGCGCAGGAATCGTCACCCAAGGGCCGGCGTTTGCACCATTAACCGCAGGCGGGGAAGAACGGCCTCGTCGGCTTGGGAGCGGAACTGGAGAAGATCATCCCGGCCGTCAAAGAGCTTCAGGCCTACGAAATCAAGGCCATCGGACCGCTCCCGGTCGACACAACGTTCTTCCTGGCCGGCCGCGGCGATTACGACCTGATCGGGGTTTCCTGCGCGGGGCCGCGGAGATGTCGCCGACTCCGGTGCTCCAGACGTAGGGGCTTCCACACGAACGCGGGCGCCACTCGCGGTGGACCGAAGTCTTCTGGTTGATCCAACGGCAACTATTGACGCCGATCTCGGCCTTGCGCCTGGTGTTCGGGCACCGGATGTATCGCCGGTGCCGGTGGCGGTGGCCCGGCTAAGGGAGGGTTTCCTGACATTCCGGAAGCGCCGGCCACCGCAATGTCAACCAGATGGCGAAGGCCGCAACGAAGGAATTATGGAAAGCACAAGTAGCTGCCATTCCTCCTTGCTAACCGCGGACGTATCGCAAGAAGCCGTGGCAGCGGCCGGAGCTCCCGCTAACGGGCGTTGGTATTTAATCTGCGCGGCTTACTAAGCTGTCAACACACGGGACGCCGCTAGAAGCCCACCCCAAACCATCGGTTGACCAAGTTGTGGTGAGAGGCCTACGTCAGCACGCGCAACAAGTACGGGACGAAATGTTCGGTCCGTTCAAACACTCGGGGTATCATTTCACTGGGTTCCAAGAGGAACTAGGCTACCTGCCGTTTGTAAGCGGACTATGTTTGATCATCACCAATTACTTGAGGAGTGCTGCGCGAGCAGCTCTCCTGCGTGAAGCTCATTTTATGCATGGTAGGTCGGCCGATGATGGGGCCCGCGAAGGCGGGCCCCATCATCTTTAAGGAGTTACAGTGTGGCGAGAGCTTGATAAAGCGATTCTTGATAGTGCTACTAAACAAATTCGTGACTTTGAAAGATACCGCAGAAATGTGGAGGATGAGAATGCGCGCAGGATGCGCAGAAGCCACAACCCGCCGCCGCTTCTTGAGGTAGTCCGCCCCTCCCGATGGGACGAGAGCCCAGCTTTCAATCCCTACATGGTTCGAAAACGCCGCGCGAGTATTGCCCACTCGATAACTAAGAAACTGAAGAGCGGGACTTACACCCCGCATAAGCCTGCGTCTTTTAGCGTTCCAAAGCCTTCGGGCGGCGAACGTCAGGTCCATGCCTATGCCATCGCCGATGAAGTGATATCCAGACGTCTATACAAGTCGCTGATGCGGAAGAATACAGCGAAATTGAGTTCGCATTCGTTTGCCTATAGAAATGATCGAACCCCACACGATGCTATTTCGCATATTCACAATGATATCAAAAACGAACAGCGTCTTTTCATTGCCGAATTTGACTTCAGTAGGTTTTTTGATCTCATATCTCATGATTATGTATGGCGGATTTTTTCTAGCTTAGGAATCATTGCGTCGCCGATGGAAGAATCCCTGATAAAAACATTCCTCGCTCATCCGCCGTCCTCCGCAGATGATTTGGGTCGTGGAAAGCACAGAGATGTGGGCCTCCCGCAAGGCACGTCGATCAGCCTCTTCCTGGCAAATATGGCAGCGACCCCTATTGATCGCTCACTGGAGAGGCTGGGAGTCGGTTTTGCGCGGTACGCGGATGACACGCTCATTTGGAGCGACAGCTATGAAAAGATATGCACTGCTTCCCACATATTACAGCAGGCAGCACATGAGATTGGGTCGCCGATCAATTTCGAAAAAAGCCCTGGTATCAGGATTCTGTCGAAGCCCGAAGCGCGATATTCTGAAATTGAAGAAACCAAATCGGTTAACTATTTGGGACACACGCTTGGGCTGAACTCCATTCGAATGCGGGCGACAGCAGTCGATCGAATAAAAAAGCGAGTTCAGGCCCTGATATACACAAACTTGCTGATGGAGCCGCTTCGGGACAATCAAAAAGCCAGCGCGATTACTTCTAATGATCGCGACTATGTTACATATGTCTGGCAACTTCGGCGCTACCTTTACGGACCTTTGAGCGAGAATGATGTCCGTCGCTTCCAACACGGGGCCGTTCCTGCTATGTCGTTTCAGGGCGTCATGTCCTTCTTCCCCCTTGTTGATCACGATAAGGACCTCATTGAGCTCGACGTTTGGATAGCAACGCAAACGTGGCTCGCGCTCAAGAGGCGCCAACAGCTTCTTTCATCACGTGTAGCACGAGTACCGCGGACCTGGGGGCTCAGTCGGTCGCAACTTATCCAACTCAAAGTTGTGTCAGGAACGACTGGGGACGAGATCGATCTACGACTTCCAAGCCTTAGGAGAATTGCTGGCGTCATCCGCTTGGCTGTTAATACTCATGGACTTGCCTCTGTGTCAGACGGCTCAGACCTCTATCTCTACGAGTCAGACTAGGCTACGGTGTTCCAGCTGCTGGTCATCGTGTTATTCGTGGCGGTCCATCAGCAATGGGGGCTGGACGTCCGGCACTGATGGTGTGGCTAGCACGCAACCGTTTTCGATGATACCTCTTTCATCGCCACCATCGCCGCTGGCGGGGCCATCGCCGCATACGCGCTCCGAGGGTTCGACGCCGTCACCACCCTCACCGAGGAATGCTATGGCCGGAGCCTCAGATGCGCACCACGCACAGCGCGTTGTTCGGCTGCAGCCAGTGTCCTGAGCTAGCGGTCCGGCGGGCAACCGCACCGGGCCGAGGCGAAGCGCGACGGGGATCGCGAAGTTCGCGTTTCGCCGTTCCCTCAAACCGGCCGTGCAGCCGGACGCCCCGGCGGCCGAGGTCCCGCAGGCGGATGCTGTGGCCGCCGCCGTTGCCGGAGATCAGCGGGTTGCACGTAAAGCGCGCGGCGGGGGAGGGGAGCTGTTCCGTCTGGAGGCCGTTGATGCCGTACTCGGGGCCGTGGAGGTTGACCTGCAGAATCCAGTGGAAGACGTCCTGGCCGCGGTACCGCCGCGGGGCCTCGGGACAGGCCGAGACGGAGAGGTGGACTTCCCGGCCGGCGTCGAGCAGGTCCTCGGTGATCTGGCCGCCGGACTGTCCGGTGCCCACCACCAGCACGGCGCCGTCCGGGAGCTGCTGGGGGTTGCGGTAGTCGTGGCTGTGCAGCTTGCGGATGTGCCCTGGCAGGGTGGCGGCAGCCGGCGGGATCCGCGGGACGTGGAAGGCGCCGTTGGCGAGGACCACGTTCCGTGCCTGCCAGCGGCCTTGATTGGTGTCCACGGCGAAGCCGCCGTTGACCGGGAAGCCGCCATGTGCGGCGCTGACGCGGGTCACCTCGGTGCCGAGCAGGACCGGCGCCGCGATCCTCGCGGCGTAGTCGCGGAAGAGTCCGATCACCTCGTCCCGGGGGAGGAAGGCGTCCGGCTCGGGGCCGTTGTAGGTCAGCCCCGGCAGCAGGAAGGAAAAGTTAGGGGTGTTCAGGTAAAACGTATCCCAGCGGTCCTGCCAGGCGCCGCCGAGTGCGTCCCGCCGTTCCAGGAGCTGGTGCTCCACGCCGTGCCGGGTCAGCCAGTAGCTCGTGGCCGGGCCGGCCTGCCCCGCGCCGATCACCAGAGTGTCGACCACGTGGTCTGAGCCTGCGGCGGGGGAGGGCATGGCTACTTCTTCGCGGCCTTCGCCTTCGGAGCCTTGGGGGCCTTGGGAGTCTTGGGCGGGAGTCCGGCCACATGTTCGAACGCCTTCTCCACCCATGCCCGGGCCCGCGCCTTGTCGCCGTCGCCCTCGCCCTCGCCGTTCCAGACCTCCGGCAAGCCGGTGTATCCGCCCATGGGGCGCTCGGCGGGCCCGAACGGTACCGTCCGCTCTGTGCTGTCGAGCAGTTCCTTGTCCGCCGCTGACAGCTTCACCCCTATGGTGGGGCCGAACAGGCCGGCGAACATGTTCCCGTTCACGAACGCCCCCAGATTTCCGAACATGGGCCTGATAACCACCTCGGGGTGGTCCGGCAGCACCGAGCGGAAGTACTCCTTGTCGGCATCGGATGCTTTGGGCATGTCCATCGGTACCTCCGGAAGCTGCGGGTGTGGAACAGTTCCTTTTGCAGGATATGCCCGCGGCCGGGTTCGGTACAGACGGTGCCAGACCGGGCACTGGACGAGCCCCGGCCCCGCGCGGACAGAGCCCGCGGTTTAGCCTTCCGCAGCCGCAGGCTGCTCCTTGAGTCCGCACCAGTCGGCGATGAATAGGGCAATGCTCTTGGTGATCCGGCGGACGGACTCGACCGAGACCCGCTCGTCGAAGCCGTGGATCGACTTCGACACCGGGCCGTACACCAGCGCGGGAGTGTCGGCGTAGAGGGCGAAGACCCGGCCGTCGAGGTAGCCCGGGGTGGTAAAGCTCTCCAGCTCGCCGCCGAAGACCTGTTGGTGGGTGCGGCCCAGCAGGATTTCGGCGTCACTGCCCGGTTCCAGTACGTATCCCTCGGCGAAGAACCCGGTTTTGACGCCGACAGCCTTGATGGGTTCCGGGCCGGTGCCCAGCTGCGCGAGGCACTCCTGGAGTTCAGCCCAGGCGTCCTCAGCCGCGATGCCCGGATAGATGGCCGCCCGCACGTCGAACTCGCACCACGCCGGAACGCTGGAGGGCCAGTCCCCGCCGGCGATCCCGCCGAAGTTGAAGTTAATCGGGTGCTCCAGGTCTTCGAAGTGGCGGTGCTGTCCCCGGTCCGCGTTCCACTTCTCCTCCACTTCGCGCAGCGCGGTCATCGCCGTGTATGCGGCGTCGATCGCGTTGAAGCCGGTGCCCATCTCGCGCGGGTGGGTGGGGTTGCCGGTGACCCTGACCTTGAACCAGAGCACGCCCACGTTGGCGCGGACCAGCATGTCCTCTTCCGGTTCGGGAATGATCACCGCGTCGGCCTGGTAGCCGCGCATCAGGGCGGACAGGGAACCGTTGCCCGTGCATTCCTCCTCGACGACGGACTGGAAGTGAATGCGGCCGGCCGGCTCGAATCCGGCGGCGCGCACGGCGTCGAACGCGAAGAGGTTCGCCGCGAGCCCCGCCTTCATGTCGCCGGCGCCGCGGCCGTACATCCACCCGTCGATGACGGGGGCGTCCCAGGGGTAGCGGGACCAGTCCTCGGACGGGCCCTCGGGCACGACGTCGATATGACCGTTGAGGATCAGGGACCGGCCGCGCTCGGCGCCCGGGCGGTACGTGCCCACCACGTTGGTCATCCCGTCATAGGACACCGTCACCGGCCCGAAGCCCTCGTGGGCGGCCAACTCCTTCGCGTCCAGCTCCCAGCGGTCCATGTCCAGGCCCCGCCCGGACATGGCGCCGTACATCAGGTCCTGGGCGCTGCCCTCCCGGGTCCGCAGCGACGGGTGCTTGACCAGGTCCTGGGTGAAGGACAGCTGCGCGTCGAAGCCGGCGTCGACGGCGTCCAGGATGCGACGGGTTTGGTCGTCACTGAGCATGTTCGTCTCCTAACGAAAGGGGGGAGCCGTCCGGCGGACGGCTCCCCGTTTTGGGTGGTTGAGCATTCGATGGGATTGCGGCGGAAGTTCTGGTCCGGAGCGGTCCGCCTTAGCTGCTGGCGACGAGTTCCTTGTCCTGGACCCGGAGGCGCTCGCCGAAGAACCCGCCCACGGCGGTGAGCAGCGAGATGATCGCCAGGATCAGGGCGGCGCCCCACGACTGGTTGCCGGAGATGCCCAGCATGGCGGTGGCCAGCAGGGGCATGAATCCGCTGGTTGCGCCGGCAATGTTGTACCCGAGTGCCACGCCGGAATAGCGCAGCTTCGCCGGGAACAATTCGGTCAGCAGAGCGCCGTTGACGGCGTAGGCCACTGCAATGAGCATGATGCCGATGGTGATGGCCAGCGTGATCATGAGCGGGGATTTGGTGTCGATCATCGCGAAGAGGGGGAAAGCCGTGATGGCGCTGACGATGCCGCCCCACATGGTGACCTTGCCCGGGCCGATCTTCTCGGCCAGCCGGCCCATTAGGAAGGTGACACCGATCTGCGCCACGGCGGCAATCAGCGTCGCGTTGACCATGACGTTCCGGTCCACCTTCAGGGTGTTGGCGCCGTAGCTCACCACGAAGGTAGTGATCATGTAGAAACCGCCGACGCCAAGCAGGGCGGCGAGGACTGCCACCAGCAGGCGGCCGCCGGCGTGGCGGAACACGTCCAGGGCCGGGACCTTGGAGGTTTCTCCCTGGGCGAGCAGGTCCTTGAAGATGGGGGATTCCTCCACCTTCAGGCGGATCCAGAGCGCGATGCCCAGCATCGGGAAGGCCAACAGGAACGGGATACGCCAGCCCCAGGCATCAAAGGCTTCGGACGGGAAAAGCAGCACCAGAGAGAAGGCGCCGGAGGCCAATAGCGTCGCGACCGGCGACCCGAGCTGGACCATTGCCGCGTACCGGCCGCGCTTTTCCGCCGGAGCATGTTCCACGGCCATGGTCACGGCGCCACCCCACTCGCCGCCGACGGCCAGGCCCTGGACCAGACGCAGTACGGCGAGCATGATTGGCGCGGCCAATCCGATGTTGCCGAAGTCGGGCAGCAGGCCGATGAGGGCGGTGGCTGCGCCGATCATGACGATGGTGATCAGCAGCGCCGGCCGGCGGCCGTAACGGTCGCCGATGTAGCCGAAGATGACGGCGCCGATTGGACGGGCGGCGAAGCCGACGCCGAATGTGGCGAAGGATGCCAGCAGGGCCGCGGTGGGGTCCATATTGGTGAAGAAGAGCCGGTTGAAAACCAGGGCCGCGGCGGTGCCGAAGAGGTAGTAGTCGTACCACTCCAGTGCTGTTCCGACGAAGGCGGCGCGGGCAATTTTTCCCGCGTCCTTGCCGGAGATGACCGGAGGAGCACCTGTGGCGGGGGAGATCGAATTTGAGGTCGTCACTGCGTGGGCCCTTTCGAGCGGGGTGGAGTTGTTCATCTCGGGTCCCGCGGCAGTCGGAAGGCGATGGCCTGCGCAGCTGCGGTGGTTATTCGAGACTATGCGAGTGATAAAGCCCTGAACAATGACAATATCCACCCAGTTTTCGCCCGCGGGTTGGGCATTTTCACAAACTAATCATCGGGGTCCCTGTAGTTGCTGAGGGCGACGAGTGCCCTCGCGGCCTCTGCCGGCACTGTGAGGTCCAGGCCGATGACCTCGTGCAGGCTATGCAGGCGGTTCACCACGGTATTGCGGTGGCAGAACAGCTCTTCCGACGTTTCCTTGATGGATCCGGTACGGCCGTAGCTGCGTGCCACTTGCAGCAGGCGCTGGCGCTCAAGCGGCGTGCACTTGTCCAGTGCCTGCCGTAGCGGGGCGGAAAAGTCCGGGAATTTCTGCTCCAGGAGACCGCCGGCGATTCCCATCCAGGTGTCCTCCATCGTCGCGAGTCCCGCGCCGCGGCGCTTGTGCTGCGCCAGCACAAGCGCCGAGGCGGCGGCCGCGGGGACGGCAGCCAGCCCCTCGACGCCGGGGACATATCCGGCCGCGAAGGGCGGCCCTTCCTGGGACCAGGTCCGCCCCTTGCGCTGTTCGCGGAAGAGGTACAGCACGCCGGCGTTCTCGTAGGCATAGGTGCGGTGGTCGGACTCGACCTGCCGCTGGGCCTGCGCCACGGCCTCCGATGTAACCGCCAGTACTTCGAAGGTCCCGGCGGCCTGCACGCCGAGGGCCGCGGCAAGGTCCTGGACATCGCCGGGCGCGCCCAGTTCCGCGTTGAAGAGCCGGGACAGCAGCCGCTGACGGTAGAGCTGCTTGTTGCGGGCCAGCCGCGCCTCTTCCTCCGCATACGCCTGCTGGATGCTGCTCACATAGCCTTCGACGGCGTCGAGGACCCGGTCCATGTTGGCCACCAGGACGCCGATTCCTTTGTCCCGCGCGACCCGCTCCAGCCCCTTCCAGAGGACACGGAAGTCGTTGCGGATCGCTTCGAGGAACGCATCCAGGGGGACCCCCTGGCGGGCCCGGCGCGCTGCCACCTCGCGGGGAAGGGCCCGTAGATCAGGGGGAAGCTCCAACCCCGCCATCTGAAACAGGAACATGTCCATGGTGTCGGCAGCGGTCTGGTAGATGTCTTCCTTGGGGACCAGTGCTTCACCGTAGGAAATGGCGGAGAACCGTTCGAGAAAGTCTTTGACCAGCTGGTCGCGGTCCTTCCAGAGGCATTCCAGAAGCTCGGTCCATTCTGGCTCCGCGTGCCGGCCCGGACGGAACTCCCGGGGAGGCGCCCCGGCGGAACGGGCAGTACTGCCGTCAGGTGATGTCATGTGCCGATTTTATGCAAAAGCCTAAATTTCAGCCATGAAGCGGCGTTGGATGTCCATTGAAGGCAGCAATATTACAGAGTTGAATTGGACCGGGAGCTCCACTCCCAGGCCCAACCCGGCACCTCAGAACGGTCCGGGAACCACATCAAAGAGGATTTATGCCCGTCGATCTGCTGATCCGCAACGCCCACATACTGACCCAGGACGCATCCCGCCCCGCAGCGACAAGCTTGCTCATCCACGACGGCAAGATCCTTGACGTGGACCCGGACCCAGAATTCGCCCGCCATGCCGTCCGGACCATCGACGCTGCCGGAACCACGATTGTTCCCGGGTTCAATGACGTCCATGCGCACAGCGTGTGGTTCGGCCTCGGGCTGATGGAGGCCAGCCTGGGGGCAGTGGCCAGCCTGGACGAGGTGTACCGGATCATCGCCGGGGCCGCGGCCGGGCTGGCCGAGGGTGAATGGGTGGTGGCGTCCGGATACAGCCCGCTGCTGATCGGGGGGCAGCAACCGGACCGCGACCGCCTGGATGCAGCCGCCGGGGGTCGCCCGGTGTGGATCAAACACTCATCGGGCCACGCATGCACGCTCAATGGCGTGGCGTTGGACCTTGTTGCCGCCAACGCAGACCTCACCGCCCCGATCGACGGCGGCGCCGTCGTCGTGGGTGACGACGGCACACCCACAGGGCTGCTGGAGGAAAACGCCATGCGCCTGGTGCAGGACATCCTGCTTCCCTACCCGCTGGAGACCATCGAACGAGCACTGGACCTGGCCACGTCGCACTACCTCTCCGAAGGCATCACGAGCGTCACCGATGCCGGCATCGCCGGCGGCTGGATCGGCTACTCGCCCCGCGAATTCGCGGCCTACCAGAACGCGGCTGACAAAGGCCTGCTCAGCGTCAGAATGCAGCCGATGATGGTCATCGACTCCCTCCA
The DNA here is from genome assembly GCF_020532825.1 of Arthrobacter sp. SO3. Taxonomy (GTDB): domain Bacteria; phylum Actinomycetota; class Actinomycetes; order Actinomycetales; family Micrococcaceae; genus Arthrobacter. The sequence goes on along the minus strand of NZ_MQTS01000003.1, from coordinate 14,409 downwards.
CGACGTGCCCGGCCACGCGGACGACCGGGCCTTCGCAGGTCTCGACGCCGGAATCCGCACCGGGCTGGGGGATGACTGGCTCCGCCTGGGCCCGGTGAAGATCTTCAGTGACGGCTCGCTCCTGGGCAGTACGGCCTACATGACCGAGGATTATGTCGGCTGCTCCCACAACCACGGCTATCTCCAAATGGACGCAGACAAGCTGCGTGAATCGGCGCTTGGCGCGTACCGGGCAGGGTGGGCGATTGCGATGCACGCCATCGGTGACCACGCCATTGACCATGCGATTGACATCATCACCGAGGCGCAGGAAGACTACGGTCCCAATTCACAGCCCAACCGGATCGAGCATGGCGGCGTGGTCCGCCCTGACCAGCTGGAACGGATTGCCACGGCCGGCATCGTGCTGGTCCCACAGCCGCATTTCATCACCGAATTCGGCGACGGTATGGCCCGGCTCCTGGGGCCGAAGCGCACGGCGTGGTCCTATCCGGCGAAGACCCTGCTGAACCGCGGCGTGGTGCTGCCGGGAAGCTCGGACCGTCCCGTCTCCAACGGCCGGCCGCTGGATGTCATGCAGTCCTTCGTGGAGCGGCTGACCCCGTCCGGAGAGGTCTACGGCCCGGAGGAAAGGATCACGGCGGCCGAGGCGCTGGCTGCCTACACCACGGGTTCAGCCGCCGCCACAGGAACCGGCCACGTCAAGGGGCGTCTGGCGCCGGGCTACCTGGCGGACATGGTGTTCCTCGACCAGGACCCGACCGCCGTCGGCCCCTCAGCGATCGGGGCCACCCGCGTCCTGGCCACCATGGTGGGCGGCCAGATCCGTTTCGGCGAAGAAAATCTCCCGTCGCGGGTTCGCGGCAAAGACCTTGAGGCAGCACTGACAGGGAAGGAAACCCCATGAGCACCACACACGAGCAGTTCCTCGCGGATTTCGCGACGATGTCCAGCTTCGGCGCGACGCCCGGCGGCGGCGTGGAACGGCAGGCCGGCACGGCAGCCGACCATGCCACCCGGACGTGGTTCAGCCAGTGGCTGGCACAGCACGGCTACACCGAAACGGTGGACGAGGCAGGCAATCAGTTCGGCATCATGGAACTGGTGCCCGGTGCCCCGTACGTGCTGGTCGGTTCGCACTTGGACTCCCAGCCGTTGGCCGGCCGCTACGACGGGGCCTACGGTGTGCTCGCCGCGGCACACGCGGGCACCCGCATTGCGGCGGAGGCCCGGGCCGGGAAACTGGACCCCATCTACAATCTGGCCGTCGTGAACTGGTTCAACGAGGAAGGCAGCCGCTTCGCACCCAGCATGATGGGAAGTGGGGTCTTCACCGGGAAGCTGGAGCTGGACGTCGCCCTTGCGACGGCCGATCCGGCGGGCACGACCGTAGCCGAAGCCCTGGCCGCAGGGCACCGCGCCGCGGACGGGAGGGCACCTGTCCTCGCCCAGGTGGCCCGCTACGCCGAAATCCACATCGAGCAGGGCCGGGACCTGGAGGAGAGCGGCACCCACGTGGGGATCGTGGACCGCACCTGGGCCGCCAGCAAGTACCGCGTGACCGTGGACGGAGCCCAGTCCCACACCGGCGCGACCCGCATGGGGGACCGCCGTGACGCCCTCTACGGTGCCGCACTGGTCATCGCCGCCGCCCGCGAACTGACCGCGGAATTTGAACCCGGATTACTGCACACCTCGGTATCCGAGCTGCTCGTCCTGCCGAACTCGCCGGTGACGATCGCGCGGCAAGTGCTGATGAACCTGGACCTCCGCTCCCCGGACGAGTCCGTGCTGGCCCTCGCCATGGAGCGGCTGGGCAAGAGGATTATCGACGCCGAGCACGATTCCCGCACGGACATCCGCCTCGACCTCACACACAACTGGGGGGTGTTGTCCTACCAGCCCAGCGGAGTGGCGCTGGGCAAAGCCAGCGCGGACGGCCTGGGCTATACCCACAAGGAGGTCATGACCGTCGCCGGGCACGATTCGACCAATATGAAAGATGTGATTCCGACCGTGATGCTCTTCGTCCCCAGTGTGGAGGGCATCTCACACAACGAGGCCGAATACACCCGCGACGAGGACGCACTGCGCGGCGTAGAGCTGCTCACCGACGTCACGCGGCGGCTCGTCCGCGGCGAATTGGAAGAGAACTGACAACGCCGCTGCCGAGACGGCTGCCGCCGTTCTGGAGACCTCGTCGAGCAGGGCTTTCGATGCCCTCATCAACCCAATGACTCTGCGGTGAAGGTGCTGGTGCATCCTTAGGAGGCAGGCCGGCGAGAGTGCCGCGTCACCTCTGGCGTCACCGCGCCGGGCGCACGAGCGTTGCCCACAGGTGCCACAGCATCGCGGCGAGAGTGACGAGGAATGCGGCGACAGCCAGCCACAGCTCCGTGCGGCCAATCAGCGCCACCAGGGGAAGATGGTCAGCGCGCCCCAGATAAATCCCGGCCACGGCGTACATGCCCAGGGGGAAGATGACGCTCCAGAGGCCGGGTTCGTAGGACAGGGGCACGCGGTGGATCACGTGCCGCCACCATCCGGCTGCGAGGAGGACCGGGAAGAGCCACGAGGCGAAGGCCCAGAACACGACGGAGGAACCGGCCACCAGCCCCCGCGTCGCATCCACCATCGGCGCGCCGGCCATTTCGACGATCCGCGCGCCGGCGAGGACACTGATCGCCATGGCGCCCATGGCCACGAAGTACGGCGGGCGCAGGTCCTCGGCCCGGATGGGGTAGGTCATGAGCTGCAGCGAGACGAAGATCCCCACTGCGGCGTACAGGATGAGCCCCACCGACCAGGCGACGACGGCGACCAGCGCCAGCGCCGCACGCCGGTCCGGCCCGGCGAGGGGTTCCAGCGACGCCGCCGCGACCGCCACGGACTGGCTGGCCACGCACCAGATGAACCAGCTGCCGTTGGCGTCCTTCAGCACGGGGCGCTCGTCCCGGCCCAGCACGGCGGTCCACGGCACAACGTAGCCAAGCACCACCCAGGCGAGTACCGCGACGGCCAAAAGCGCCGCCGTCGTACCGGGCCACCCCGCCATCCCCAGGCGCACGCCGAGCACATTCGTTCCGGCGATGAAGGTGAAGAATCCGAACGCCCGGCCGGGATCCAGGAAGTCGCGGCGCATGTCGGCGCGGAACCTGGCCAGCCGCACCAGGCTGAGAACCAGGATCACGGCGTAGGAGACCGCACAGACCACCAGGAGTGCGGCTGAGAGTGCGTCGAAGCCTTCGAGCTCGAGACCCACCGAGATGATCCCGCTGGCCATAGTGAGGGCGAAGTACCCCGGCGTGAGGGTCTGCACCGCTTGTGAGACGCGGGAGCCGAGGGGGTTGCGCTTCACAGGGGCAGCGGTCATGGCACCCAGCTTAGGACTTGCTGAGTCCATCGATGCCTTGGGGTGCCCCCGTCTGATTCCTGCCGCCAGCGGCTCGTCCTTGCCCGGCGTTGCCCGATCCCGCCCGTCGTCGGGCGCCTAGTTCTTCGCCGGGCGCGCCTTGGCGGCCTTTGGCTCCTTCGGCGGCAGTGAAGCCACATGGGAGTAGGCCTTGGCCACCCACACTTGTGCTCGCGCCACGTCGCCGTCGCCTTCGGCGTTCCAGACTTCCGGCAGGCCGACGTAACCGCCCATCGGCCGCTCCTCTGGTCCAAGCGGAACGGTCTGCTCAGACGCCTCCAGCTCGGCCCGGTCGGCTTCGGAAAGCCGAACGCCGATGATCGGGCCGAAAAGACCTGCGAACATGTTCCCGTTGACGAAGGCACCGAGATTGCCGAACATCGGCTTCACGACGATGCCAGGCTCGGCCGGCATGGCGGCGCGGAACCGTTCCTTGTCTGCCTCCGACGCCTTGGGCATCTGCATCGTCTACTTCTTCCGGTCGCATGTGGCCGATATGGGGGGCTTTGATGAGCCTATTGTGTTCCGCGCATCCGATCCAAGGTTCCTGCAGGCGGGTTCTCCGAAGGCCTCTGGATTCCTCCCGATAGCCGACTGAAGAGTGGCCCGGAACCCGAGCCTAATGTAACGAACTGGTAACATAGGGTCAATGCGCTCTAACTCTGGTCAAACAAGAGTCACGCAGCTGGATGGCCTCAGGGGGCTCGCCGCCCTGGTGGTTGTCGCCTGCCATGTCCTCTCCACACTCCCCGGAATCGGGAGCGTCGTTGAGGGCGACCGCTCCGCTGGGCTCACCACGGCGGGGGAGTGGGCGGTGTTCTCGCCGCTGCACGTCCTCTGGAACGGCACTCCGGCTGTCCACGTCTTTTTTGTGCTCTCCGGCTTCGTCCTGGTCCTGCCGTTCACCCGGCCGGGGGCGGCCGGGAAGTGGGCACAGTACTACTCCAAGCGTTTTTTCCGGCTCTACCTGCCGGCGTGGGCGTCCCTGGCGCTGGCGGTTGCGTTGATGACCATCATTCCCCGCTCGGCGTCGCCGCTGCAGAGCCCCTGGGCGGACATGTACGTCACCAACCCCAGCGTGGCCCAGGTTCTCAAAGACGGGTTGCTGCTGCTGAACGCGAGCACCATCAACACCCCGCTGTGGTCCCTCAAATGGGAAGTCCTGTTCTCCCTCCTGCTCCCGGTCTACGTCGTCATCGCCGTCCGCTGGCGGCGCGTCTGGTACGTGAAAATTGGCCTGGCCCTGCTGCTGGCCGTGGTGGGAGCCGTGCAGCACGTGGACTGGCTGACCTATCTCCCGATCTTCCTCATCGGGGCCTTGCTGGGCGCCGAACGAGAGCGGATCCGTGAACGGACCCAGTCCTGGCCCCGCTTCGTCTGGCTCTTTGTGGCCGCCGCGGGACTGTTCCTGGCCAACGCGGAATGGATCAGCCCCGAGCAGCCGATCCGCGGCGTCGAGGCCGTTGTCACGGCGGGCGCGACGCTGATCGTCCTGCTGTTCGTGTCCTGCCGCTCGGCCAAGAGGCTCGGTGATACTGCCATCGCGCAATGGCTGGGACGCGTGTCCTTCAGCCTCTACCTGGTGCACCTCCCGATCATCCTGGCCGGCGTGACCTTGCTGCGATCCGTCTCGCTTCCGCTGGCGCTCGCCGTCTCCGTGGCCGCCGCATTCGTGATCGCCGGGCTTTTCTACCGCTATGTGGAACAGCCCGCCCACCGGCTCTCGATGGCCGTGGGGCGCGCGGTGGGGCGCCGGAGCCGCAGCGACGCACACGTGGACGGTTCGGCCATCCCACAGCAGGCAGAAGTGACTTCGCCTTCAGTGGCCCCGGAATATGCTGGTTCCCGCTCCCGGTAGCCGCCTCCGTCAATACTTGCCGCGTCATGCCCGGGGGTGACTGGGATAGGCTCGCCTGCGACCGGAACAAGCATTGACTCCAACTGAAGGCGGCAGGGAATTCCCTTGGATCTACTGGGTGGCATGGGCCGCGACGAACTCCGCACCTTTTCGTGGGTTGCTGCCGTTGTCTTCGCCCTTGCGGTCGGCGTCTGGCGACCGCGCAGCCTTCACTGGACTGCGCTGGGTTCCGTCATGCTCTTCGCGGCCCTCAATACGGGTGCCGGGGTCTACGTCCTGAACCATTTCGGTGATTCGCGCTGGTCAGCAGGGGGAGAACCGCCACTGAGCGCTCCCTCGTTTTCCGGAACGCCTGTCGTCGGGCAGTTTCTGGGCCCCCTGGACTCCGCTCTGAACGGAGTGGTCGGCGGGGTGAACGAGTTCCTGGCATTCAAGCAGGCACTTCCCGTAGCGCTGGACTTCCTCGCCGCCTCCGGCTGGGCCCTGCTGGTGTCGTTCCCGCTTGCCGTTCTCGCCGCCGGCCTCAGCTTCGCCGCGGCCAGGCGCCGAAAGGCAGACTTTGAAAGATACCGTGCCACCGTTGACCTGCTCAAGGATGAGCTTGAGCAGGTCAAGCGGCAGATCTCGTCAGGGCATTTCGTCGACGCGGCACTCCCTGCAGCGGACGAGTTCCCCGATGTGCGGCCCGGACTGATGCGCAGAGCTTGATTCAGGCCGGTGCGGGGGGCGTCCCAAGCTGCCCGGCTACGTGGTTCGCGTCTTCGTTCCTCAGGCCTGGTTGAAGCGGACCATGTTCCCGGACGGGTCACGGAACGCGCAATCGCGCGGGCCTCAGGGCTGGGTGATGGGTTCCTGGAGGACCTCCGCGCCGGAGGCCCGGACCGCCTCGAATGTGGCGTCGAGATCGTCCGTGCGGAACACCAGGATCGGGAGGGCACCCTTGACGAGCAACTGCTGGAGGGCGTCGCCGTCGTCCTGGGAGCGGCCGGCGTGCGGAACGGAGAGCACCAGCTCCAGATCCGCCTGGGCCTTGCTGCCGAGGGTGACCCAGCGCTGCCCGTCGGAGCCGACGTCGTTGCGCACTTCCAGGCCGAGCGCGTCCCGGTAGAAGGAGAGCGACTCGTCGAGGTCGTTGACAGTAATTTGGGAGTACTGCAGTGAAATGTTCATGTCTCCCACGCTATTGCTGCGCTCGCGGGGGCGCTTCTTCAATCCTGCTCGGTTTGCGGGCGGGCCGCGTGCGCAGCCGGGCAATGCAGGGCGGCATGGCCTTGACCGCGTGGTGCTGCCGGGACCGGTACTCACTCGGCGGCATGCCGACGATCTCGGTGAACCGTGAACTGAACGATCCCAGCGAGGTGCAGCCGACCTCCATGCAGGCATCCGTGACGCTGGCGCCGGCCCGCAGCAGCGCCATGGCGCGTTCGATCCGCCGGGTCATGAGGTAGGTGTAGGGCGTCTCGCCGTAGGCCGCCTTGAACTGGCGGGAGAAGTGCGCGGGGGACATGAGGGCACCGGCGGCCATGGTGGGCACATCGAGCGGCCGGGCGTAGTCCCGGTCGATCAGGTCCCGGGCCCGGCGGAGGTGTGCCAGGTTGGCCAGCTCCTGTGGTGTCATGCGGCCATTCTAGATCCGCTGACGTCCCGGCGGAGGGACCCGAATGAGGCGTCGGGGGCACCGCCCAAACCCCGGTGGTAAAGCGCTCCAGAAATCTGCTGTATTGTTGATCCTGTTGTTGTGTTTATGCAGTTCGTAGTTCAGGCAGTACGCAAGGTTGCAAGACCTTGTTCTTCTGAAGCAGCGGTTTTGAGCACCCCACACAGGAGGACCCGAAAGTCGGGACTTTTCCTCCACCTTCACGAAGGACAAAAAATAATGGCTACTGGTACCGTCAAATGGTTTAACGCTGAAAAGGGCTTCGGCTTCATTTCCCCCGATGACTCCTCACAGGACGTCTTCGCACACTACTCCGCGATCGCCTCTTCCGGCTTCCGCTCCCTCGAAGAGAACCAGAAGGTCTCCTTCGAAACCGAGCAGGGCCCCAAGGGTCCCCAGGCCGTAAACATCCAGGCTCTCTAAGACTTAGCTTTCAGCTAACTCTTCTGAGTCCGGAACCTTACAGGTTTCGAGCAGGGTCCGTCTTTGACGGGCCCTGCTTTTGTTTAACCTGGATGTGCTGCCGGGGCCCACGTTGCGCCGCAACGTATAGCGCCGCGACGAATTGTGGCCCACGATGCGCGGAATTCCTGTCGCTACCGGAATTCGGACGCGTCAGGAAATGCGCGCGTCGTGGACCGGTTTGCGCACCCTAAGGCGCTCAGCCGTCGGCGCGGTAGTCGAAGAACAGCGTCGCCGGGATTGGCCCCTGCAGCATCTCGGCCGTCAGCCCGTGCACGCTGACCAGATGCTCCCGGAACCAGACATCGTAGGGATCGTCCGAGGCGGCGAGCGTCTGGAACGTCTTGGCCAGATCCTCGGCCTCATGGAACAGGCAGACAAAATCCCCCTGCGGGGTCTGCACGAGGCTGGCGACCTCCCGCGTGACGCCCATGCGCTTCCTCGAGCGGGCATGTTCCTCCCGGCGCGGGCCGTTCATCTCCGCGTCGAGCGCCTTCCACTCGTCCAGTTTCCCGGGCAAAATCGGCGCGAACCACGTAATGCATTCCATGACAGATTTCCTTCCACGCAGTAGTGAGCACGGTGGTAATCCCATCGGTACAGCTGAATGGTAGTCCCGCGGCCGACGGCGGGACAGGGCTTCCGGAAACGGCTCCGGACCTGCTCGACCGCCGCCAGCTCACAGGGTGACGCCGTGGCGCCGGGCCAGGAACGCGGTCAGCGCGGGGTTGTCGATCTCCTTCGCCAGCCAGGGCACGGACAGCGCTGCGGCCTCGTCGCCGAGCACCGCCCGGTGCGACTGCGCCCGGACCACAAACTCCCGCATCCCGCTGCGGCTGGCCAGTGCGCCCAGCCGGTCCACGAACCGTAAGGCCCGCGGCGAGCCCGTGGCGATGGTGACTTCCGCCGCGGCATCCAGCAGCCGGGCCGTGTACCAGAGGTACCAGGGGCTGGGTTCGAGGCCCCGGTCGATCCAGTGCTCGGCGGCGGCGAGGTCGCCGTGCGCCAGGAACAGCCGGGCTTCCGCGCCCGCCGCCAGAGCCATGTAGCAGTGGTCGCCGGCGAGGTCGGCCATCACCCAGGACCGGTCAATCAGGGCAGCGGCATCCTCAAGCCGGCCGGCGCCCAGGTAGGTTTCGCCGCGGACTCCGGCGACAAACGGCTCGAACGCCGTCCAGTGTTCTTCCGCAATCCACTCCAGCGCCCGGTCCAGGGACGCGGCCGCCAGTTTCAGGTCCCCGCGGATCAGGTGCACGCGCCCCAGCAATGCCTCGCTGAAGGCCTGCTGCCGGCGGTTCCGAACGGCCCTGGCGAGGAGCCCGGATTCGGTGAAGGCAACCACCGCGTCCCCGTAGTGCGCGGTGTCCGAGGCCAGCATGCCCTGGATCGCGAGGATCCGGGCCTGCTCGTCGGGGATTCCCTGCGCCGCCTGCATCGCCCGTTCCAGCCATCCGGCCGCCCGGTCCGGGACGCCGCGCTGGACGGACAGGTACCCCAGCTCCCGGAAGGCCGCGGCGGCCGTCCGGGAGACGCCGTCGGGCGCTTCCGCCGACAGCGCGCGGTGCAGGAAATCGGCGACCTCGGCGCCGCGGCCGCCGGCCTGGTGGATCAACGCCCCGGCGAGTGTCACCAGCGACTCGGCCACGAGGTGGCGGTCCGTGTTTGGTTGACCAGCGCGCTGGGCCAGGACGACGGCGAGCCGCAGCTGGTCGAGTCCGCGGTCGACGGCGCCCGCCGACAGGGAGGCGCTGCCGGCGTCGAGGTAGGACCGGACGGTGGCCGCGGTGGCGGGCATTCCGGGGTCGGCAGCCGGAGCCGAGCCGGACAGGGCCCGGCGGACCTCTGCCGGCAGCGGCAGGCCCAGCTCCCGGTGGTAGAGGTCCGCGCATTTGGTGACCTCTTCCCGGGCCCGCCGGTGTTCGCCCAGGGCCACGAGCGCTTTGACCAGGACGGCGGTGCAGTCGGCTTGGAAGGGATCCCGGCGCAGTGCCAGCGTGGCGAGTTCGACGGCGTCCGCCGGGGTGCCCGAGGCCAGGGCGGCCAGGGCCGCTTCATAGAGCAGTGACTGGACGCAGTTCTCGAGCCGGTACCGCTGGTCCGCGAGCCAGGAGTCAAAGACGGGGCTGTCCGGAAAGGAGAGTCCTTCCAGCAGTTGGCCGTTGAACTGCCGCGGGTCCAGGCCATTGCCAGTCGCGGAGCCGACAAGGTCCAGTGCATCGCAGCGCCAGGGCGGCAGGAGGGCCAGCCGCAGCGGGTCGCCGTCGATGGAAACGCCGGCCAGGGTCCGGCGCAGCTCGGACAGGTTCCAGCGCAGGGCGCCCAGCGGATCCGCGGCGTCCGGGAACAGCAGGGTGGCCGTGCGGGAACGGCTGATGCCGTCCGGCTGCAGGGCGAGGTAGGCCAGCACGGCCCAGGCTTTGCGGCCCTTGGGCTGTGGGGGAGTGGCGCCGGAGGACTCGATCGTTGGCGGACCGAGGAGCCGGATCCAGGTCTCGGCCATAGGAGTAATTTTACGCCGCTGGCCTCTCCGGCGTCCCGGGTATTCGGCCGCGGGGGATTCACACGGTTGCTCACACGGCGGCTGCCGACACTGGACTCATCCAATCCGCACTCCACCCGAGGAACCAAAATGGAACTGTTCGTAGTCCTGCTGTTCGGACTCGTAATCACCGCCGGCACTGCCACGGTCCGCGCCATGCTGAAGGACGGCCACGGCCACACCCCCGTGGTGAGGTCCACGGAGTCCTGGTACGCCGGCAACCTGCCCAGCGAACCCTACACGTCGGCCCTGACCTGGTACCGGCCGGGCGCCAAGGTCCAGTAACCGCTGGCTTGCTGATCCGATCGACGATTTTGGCCAGCGCAACCGCCCGGGCGGCGAACACTATCGGGGCGGCGAAGGTTTTGCGGGGCGGTGGGCCTACAGCTCACCGCCCCGCTACGTGCCTGCGGCGCTGGCCGAACCCGGCCTCCACCTGGGCCAGACGCGCCGGGAGGTTGTCGCTGAAGGCGAGGCCGATCCGGACCAGCGTCCTGGAGATACCGAACCGGTCAGCAAAGCGGGCCCATCCCCGGAGGCAGAAGGCCGTACCGGGAAAGGGCCCGCTCGAGTCAAATCCGCGCCGGAACCGGTCTGCAGACTGGACTGTGGAGCCGGACTACGGCGTCGGCATGCCGCCGTTGACGTTGAGGGTCTCACCGATCACGTAGCTGGATTCGGCCGAGGCGAGGAACACGTACGCCGGCGCCAGCTCGGCCGGCTGGCCGGCACGGCCCAGCGGCGTCTCCTTGCCGAACTCCGGCAGGTCCTCGGTCGGCTGCCCGCCGCTGGCCTGCAGTGGCGTCCAGATGGGGCCGGGCGCAACCGCGTTGACCCGGATGCCCTTGGGCGCGAGCTGCTGGGCCAGGCCCTTGGTGAAGTTGTTGATTGCACCCTTGGTGGAGGCGTAGTCCACCAGGGTGGCCGAGGGGCTGTAGGCCTGGATGGAGGTGGTGTTGATGATGCTCGACCCGGCCGGCAGGTGCGGCAGGGCCTCCTTGGTGAGCCAGAACATGGCATACACATTGGTCTTGTAGGTGTGGTCGAACTCGACGTCGGTGATGTCGCCGAGCGCTTCCTGCGCCACCTGCTTGCCGGCGTTGTTCACCAGGATGTCCAAACCGCCGAGTTCCCGTACCGCGGTCTCCACCAGTTGGCGGCACATGGCAGAGTCCTTGAGATCCCCGGGAACCTTGACGGCCTTGCGGCCGGCCTTTTCGATCAGGTTCGCGATCCGGGCAGCGTCCTCCTCCTCTTCCGGCAGGTAAGACATCACGACGTCGGCCCCCTCGCGGGCGAACGCTATGGCTGTGGCGGCGCCGATGCCGGAATCCGCTCCGGTCACGAGCGCCTTGCGGCCTTCAAGCCGGCCGGTGCCCCGGTAGGTGTCCTCGCCCAGGTCCGCCTTCGGCGTCAGCTCGGCATCCAGCCCGGGTTCCGGCTGGCTCTGCTTGGGCGGAGTGATGTTTTTGTACGCTGTCACCGGGTTCTTGAACGTGTACTGGTCAGTCATGATGCTCCTCCGGACGGTGGGTTCTCAGCTGGTGGTGTCGCAGCCGCTCCTGTCCCAGGGCGAGCGGCTTGCACACCACGCACATGCTAAGCATGCTTAGCATCCACCCTAACCAGTTCGACCGCCCTGGCGCAACGACAGCGCCGCCCCCGGCGGGCGCGGCTTAGCGGGCGTCAGTTGGGGTGCTTCTGGCAGGATTGCACCTATGCAACCCACCACCGTCCCCGCCTACGACCTCCGCGTCAGCATCCAGGGCTCCGAGCCCGAGATCTGGCGTCGCCTGCTGGTGCCGGAAACCATCACCGTCCCGGAACTGCACCGGGTGCTCCAGACGGCCTTCGGCTGGGAAAACCGCCACCTTTTTGGCATCCGGTGTGTGGACCGGCTCGGCCAGCCCCGCGTCATCATCGGCCCCGACGACGCGGCGGAGGAGATGGGCGACGAGCCCGCTTCCGGCGTCGTGCTCTTTGAACTACTGGACGCCCAGCAGACTGCCCCGGTGATATTCGAATACGAGTACGACTTTGGCGACGCCTGGACGCACCTCTTCGAGGGGATGGGGCCGGCCGAGCTGCCCGCCGGTGCCTTGCGCTGCATCGACGGCGCCAACCGCGGGCCGGTGGAGGACTCCGGCGGGATCTACGGCTATGCGCGCCTCATCAGAGCCTTGGCCGATCCCCTGGATGCGGAGCATCCGGAGCTCGCCGACTGGTACAAGTTCGCGACGGGCGAGGACGCCGGCACCTTCGAACCGGACGCGTTCGACGCCGCCGCGCTCAACGGCCGCCTGGACAAGCTGGCGAAACGGCTCTGGCCGGAGCCGCCCACGGACGAGGAGATCGACGCCGTCGTCCGTCCCGTGCAGTGGCTGCTGAACCAGGCGGGCACCGACGGACTGCAATTAACCCAGGACGGCTACCTCAAACCGGCCGTGGTCAACCTGGCCGTCCGCGAACTCGGCTGGGCCCACCGCTGGCCCGGAGCGGCGAACCGCGAAAGCCAGACCCTGCCCGTTCTGATGCTGCGGCAGCAGCTGCAGGCGTGGAAGCTGCTGCGGAAGAGCAAGGGCCGGCTGGTCCTGTCACCGGCCGGACGCAAGAAGCGCGACGGCGGCCGTCCCCTGTGGGACCACCTCGCCGAGGCGGTGGCCTTCCCGGCGGACCAGGCGACAGCCGTTGTCACCCGGATGGTGATCCACTGGCTGCTCGAGGGCTCCACACCGGATTGGGAACCGCGGCGACGCGTGGTTGCGGACACCCTGAACGCGTCGGGTTTCCGGGTGGAGGGCGGCAAACCTGTGCCCCTGGATGTTGCCCATGACCTCTATTCGGACGTGCGCTGGATGATGGACTGCCTGCAGCTGAAAGTCCCGGAGCGCACGTTTGGCGAAACAGCGAACCTGACCGACGGCGGACGGAAGTTCCTTCTACAGGTTCAAGGGCTGCTCGAAGGCCCGTAAAGGCCCCCGGGGGCCGGGGTGAGAGGTGCGGAGTGCAGCGTTTCGTGGCGCCATTCTGTGATCGTTAATGTCGCTCAACCTGGCGCCGGACCGCCGAGATCTTGCGCCGCACGATGGCATCGGCGAGGATGATGCGATCCCCCGTGCTGCGAAGAAGGAGTCGACGCGATGACCAAGTATCTGATCTCGTTTCCCAGTGCCGCCATGGTCTTCCCGGACGAAGACCTGCAGGCCGTTTCGGATGCAGCGCACGCGGTTGTTCAGGACTCGAAGGACGCCGGCGTCTGGGTATTCGGCGGCGGCATCGATGAGAGCATCCCGCCCGTCATGGTCGACGGCGACGGGACCGTACGCGAGGGCACCTACCCGCAGACGGCGCAGCTCGAAGGCGGCTACTCGGTGCTGGAGTTGCCCTCGTATGAGGCGGCCCTGGAGTGGGCCGCGAAGATCGCGGTCGCCTGCCGTTGCGCGCAGGAAGTGCGCGCTTTCCAGTACGACCCCGCCAGCTAGGTTGCCGCGACGGGGCCGTTGACGGGAGCAGCTGTGAGGTCTTTTCGAGGGGTCCTGGGCCGGTAAGACAGATGTCATAGGATCAGCGGATGACTGAGCCACGTCCCCTTGTCTTGATTACTGGTGTCGGCCGGCGTATCTCCATCGGCACGGAGATCGCCCGCCAGCTTGCCGCGGACGGGTGGGACATCGCCTTCGCGAACCACAGTCCAGAACGGGGATTTGTGGATGAGTTCACGCGCGAGCTGCAGGAACTTGGGGCGAGGACCTTCACCTCCGAGACCGATTTGGCAGACCCCTTGGTTCCCGAGACGTTGGTGCAGGCGGTCGCAGACCAGGTAGGGCCCGTGCGGGCACTGGTCGCCAGCCACGCCGAGTCCGTAGACAGCAGCATCCACGACACGTCCATCGAAAGCTTTGACCGTCATTTCGCAATCAACACCCGCGCCAACTGGCTCTTGATCAAGGCGTTCACGCAGCAGTACGCCTCGGCTCCTGGACTGGGCCGAATCGTGGCGCTGACGAGCGACCACACAACCCACAACCTTCCGTATGGGGCAAGCAAAGGCGCACTTGATCGAATTGTGATCGCGGCCGCAGGCGAACTTGGGCACCTTGGTATCACCGCGAACCTGGTCAACCCGGGTCCGGTCGACACCGGGTGGATCAGTCCGGAACTCGCGGAGACCCTGAGTAGTGAAACCGCGCTTGGCCGGCTCGGCACCCAACGAGACGCGGCGAACCTGGTGTCGTTCCTGCTCTCGGAGCGCGGGGGCTGGATAAATGGCCAGCTCCTGCATTCCAACGGCGGTTTCCACCTGCCCGTCTGAGCCCGCGCAGAGCGAACCACACACAGACCACCGCCAACGAGCCGTCAAAACCACGGGTGTGAGCCAGTACACAGCAGCCCGACCTCGCCGAAAGGGGCCGCGGCAGGCCGTGCGTCCGTCCGTTTTCGGTGTGGTGGCGGGGTTTTTGGGCTGTCTCTTATACACATCT
>NZ_MQTS01000029.1 GCF_020532825.1 Arthrobacter sp. SO3 | reverse complement strand
CCCTGAACTCACGGCAGCATAATCAAATAACTGACCTGCACGGTGTCGAGAAAACTCCACCACTCAGCGGGACGTAACCTTTCGCCAAAACAGCCTCCAGTCTGTCGTACGGGTGAAATCCCGGCAGATGACCGCGCCGTCGTGTCCTTATCCGGCGATCATGTCGCGTCTCTCAATCAGCGGTCGGGTCATCGCGGAGAGTGCGGGCGGCCAATCCTTCGGAGCCGTCACGACCTGAAATCGTCCGGCCACAGCAACAAAGCCATACCCGCCTCCCCCGGGTAGCCACGACCCTACAACGGCCACGGAACCACCCGTCAACGCCATAAGGACAGCAACCAAAAGAAACGTCGAAGACGTAAAGGAAGGGCCAGGGCAGCCCGGAGCCCTGCGACGGACAGCACTGGACCCCCCAGCCGGCCGCGCCAGCGGACGCCGCAAAGGGGTGCGAGCCCTGCGAGCATGCCCTTCCTGCTGGGGAGGGTGAGGCCATGAGTGATCGACCACCGCGTTCCGGCCGCCCACACCGTGCGCCGCACGGTCCCGGGTTGGGGTCTCCGCGGGTCCTGAATACCCAGGCGGCATTCGTGTTGTGGCGCAAGATTTCCGAACAAGCGCGGACATGAGGAAAGGCCGGCACGTGGCCGGGTGTGTGTGATCGACTATTCGTAGGCCGTTTCAGCTTGGAAATCCTGCCGAGTTGGTGGCTGGTTTCCTGCCAAAGAGCGC
>NZ_MQTS01000028.1 GCF_020532825.1 Arthrobacter sp. SO3 | reverse complement strand
GCTTTGGGTGGGTGAGGTGCCCGCGGGGGACTCCGGCCCTAGACAGCCGTTTCGCTGTCGGCAAACATGGAGCCCTAGGGACTTAATGCAAAGTTGAGCGGAGTAGACTCAACTTTAAGACCAGCATGTTCCCGAAAGGAGCTCTCTTTGGACGCCAAATTCACCACCAAGAGCCAGGAGGCTCTGGCGGCAGCCGCCATGAACGCCTCGACGGCGGGCAATCCCCAGCTCGAACCCGCGCACCTGCTCAAGGCGCTGATGGATCAGCGTGAAGGCGTCGCGGTGGCGCTGCTCCGGGCCACCGGATCGGACCCGGACTCGGTCAGCGTCCAGGCCAGCACGGCCATCAAGGCCCTACCGTCCACCTCCGGCAGTTCGGTGCAGCAGCCGCAGTTGTCCCGCACCGCCCTGCAGGCCATCAAGAATGCCCAGAATGAAGCCGAGCGAATCGGCGACAGCTTCGTCTCCACCGAGCACCTGCTCTTGGGGCTGGCCTCCGGCAGTGACACCGTGGGCAAGCTGATGCGCGACGCCGGGGCCTCCCACGAGGCCCTGCTCGCTGCCCTGCCGGGGGTCCGCGGCGACCGCAAGGTTGACACCGCCGACCCCGAAAACACCTTCCAGGCGCTGGAAAAGTACGGCACCGACCTCACTGCCATTGCCCGCGCCGGCAAGCTGGACCCGGTGATCGGCCGCGACGCCGAAATCCGCCGCATCATCCAGGTGCTGAGCCGCCGGACCAAGAACAACCCCGTCATCATCGGCGAGCCCGGCGTCGGCAAGACCGCCGTGGTCGAAGGCCTCGCCCAGCGGATCGTGGCCGGCGACGTCCCCGAGAGCCTGCGCGGCAAGACCCTGATCGCACTGGACCTCGCCTCCATGGTGGCCGGCGCCAAGTACCGCGGCGAATTCGAGGAGCGGCTTAAGGCCGTCCTGGAGGAGATCAAAGGCTCCGAAGGCCAGATCGTCACCTTCATCGACGAGATCCACACCGTGGTCGGGGCCGGTGCGTCCGGGGACAGTTCCATGGACGCCGGCAACATGCTCAAGCCCATGCTGGCCCGCGGCGAGCTCCGGCTGATCGGTGCCACCACCCTGGACGAGTACCGTGAAAACATCGAGAAGGACCCGGCGCTGGAACGCCGCTTCCAGCAGGTCTTCGTCGGGGAGCCGAGCGTGGAGGACACCATTGGCATCCTGCGCGGACTCAAGGAACGCTACGAGGCACACCACAAGGTAGCCATCGCCGACTCCGCCCTCGTCGCCGCCGCGACACTCTCGAACCGCTACATCTCCGGCCGGCAGTTGCCTGACAAGGCCATCGACCTCGTCGACGAGGCCGCTTCCCGGCTGCGGATGGAGATTGATTCCGCCCCGGAGGAAATCGACCAGCTGCGCCGCTCCGTGGACCGCCTCACCATGGAGGAGCTGGCCCTGGCCAACGAGACCGATCCCGCGTCCGTGGAACGGCTGGCCGCGATCCGGGCGGACATGGCGGACAAGAAGGAAGAACTGGCCGGGCTCAACGCCCGCTGGGAAGCTGAGAAAGCCGGCCTGAACCGCGTCGGCGACCTCAAGGCCCGGATCGACGAACTGCGTTCCGCCGCCGAGAAATACCAGCGTGAAGGCGACCTTGAGGCGGCCTCGAGGATTCTGTACGGCGAACTCCCGGCCCTGGAGCGGGAGCTCAACGAGGCTGCCGAAGCGGAGTCGGCCCGGGTGGCCGGGGGCGGCGCCAAGCAGGACCTTATGGTCGCCGAAGAGGTCACCGCCGATGACATCGCCGAGGTGATTTCAGCCTGGACCGGCATTCCCGCCGGGCGCATGCTGCAGGGCGAGAGCCAGAAGCTGCTGGAGATGGAACACGTGCTGGGCGAGCGGCTGATCGGCCAGGCCAAGGCTGTCACCGCGGTCTCCGACGCCGTCCGCCGCGCCCGGGCCGGGATCAGCGACCCCAACCGGCCCACCGGATCGTTCCTCTTCCTCGGCCCCACCGGCGTCGGCAAGACCGAGCTGGCGAAGGCGCTGGCCGACTTCCTGTTCGACGACGAGCGCGCCATGGTGCGCATCGACATGTCCGAGTACTCGGAGAAGCACTCCGTGGCCCGCCTCGTCGGGGCGCCCCCCGGCTACGTCGGCTATGAGGAAGGCGGCCAGCTCACCGAGGCCGTCCGCCGCCGCCCGTACTCCGTGCTGCTGCTGGACGAGGTGGAGAAAGCCCACCCCGAGGTGTTCGACATCCTCCTGCAGGTGCTCGACGACGGCCGCCTCACCGATGGCCAGGGCCGCACCGTGGACTTCCGCAACGTGATCCTGGTCCTGACCTCCAACCTGGGCAGCCAGTTCCTGGTCGACCCGGGCCTGGACGCGAACGCCAAGCGCGAGGCCGTGATGGCCACCGTGCACGCGTCCTTCAAACCCGAGTTCCTGAACCGGCTCGATGAAGTGGTGCTGTTCGACCCGCTGAACGTCGAGGAGCTGTCCCGGATCGTGGAACTGCAGGTCAAGGAACTCGGCGAACGCCTCAAGGGCCGCCGGCTCAACCTGGAAGTGACCGAGGGCGCCCGCGCCTGGCTCGCGGTGACCGGCTTCGATCCGGCCTACGGTGCCCGGCCGCTGCGCAGGCTGGTCCAGCGTGAAATTGGGGACCGGCTGGCCAAGGCCATCCTCGCCGGCGAGATCACAGACGGCGACACCGTGCTTGTGGACACAGCCCCTGACCTCACGGAGCTCACCCTGGGCGGTGCCGAAAGGTCGGGCCGGCCCAATGGCGGCGCCTCCACCGGCAGCGGGCTCTCCGTCCGCCGCAAGGAGTAAGCCCCGCAGCCTCAAACGGAAACTGCCAGCCGGCCCTCGGTCCGGCTGGCAGTTTTGTGTGTGGGGGGCTGTTGCCGTCGTGGCCCGCAGGTTCCGGTGGGGGCCTGTTGCCACGAGGCCCCGGAGGCCCCGCAGGAAGTCCCTAAGGAATCAGCGATTCCATGATGACGTTCCCGTTGTCCGCGGTGACGTAGCAGTCGACGCGGCGGTCGCCGTTGTCCCAGCTCGTGGAGCTCGGGTAGGCGTTGCGCTGCTTCAGGTCGTAGTTGGTGGTGGCAGCGGCCAGCTGCGCATTGCGGCAGGTCTCGCGGCCTTTGTCCTTCAGCGCGGACAGGCCGGGATAGGCGTCCGACTGCTGATAATGGTGGATGGCGATTAGCTGTGCCGAGTGCCCCGCGGTGCAATCCACGATGGTGGACTGCGGCGCCTCCGGGTCGAAGTCCTTGAAGCAGTCGCCGAGCTGGAAGTCCAGCGGGCCCACCCCTTCCAGCGGAAGCGGCCCGCGGCTCGCGGGGGCCGACGGCGTCGTGGCGGCCGCGGGGGAGGCGCCCGCGTCAGGCTGCTTGCTGCCGCCGCCGCCCAGCGACGTCAACCACCAGATCAGCAGACCCATAACGACGACGGCGGCAACGGCGCCACCGATTCTCGCGGGGCTTTGCCGGCTTACCAGACCAGCCAGCTGCGATGCCTTTTCCGAAGCCGCACTGCCGGCACCCGCGAGGGCGGCGCCGGCGGACCCCATGGCTCCCCGGGCGTCCCGGTCACCCCGGCGCTGGCGCGGGTCGGGCTGCCCGGCATCGGGCCGGCTGACCGGCGGCTCGGACGGGCGGGCGGGCTGCGCCGCGGGGGCAGCCAGCGGTACAACCGGCGTCGCGGACGTCGGCGGCGTCGACGGCTTCGGCGGAACGGCAGACGGCTCGGAAGCCGGCACCGCCGGTGCGGCAGGGACTGGCCGTTCTCCGGGTGCGCCGGCAGCGGAAACCCTGGGCCCGCCGCCGGGCCTTTCGTTCTCTTCGGTCACTGAGAATTCACCACTTCCGTGCATCTTTTCCGCGGCTGGGCGCCCGCCGGAGGGACCCGTTTCCGGAAGTCCACTACGGAACTCTATCTAAGATGCCGGGCGGGCTGCACGCCGCCGGGGAGCCGCCGGGGGTTACAGCGCGCGCCACACTGTCCATGGCGGCCGCCGCGGGGAGCAGTTACCGCTGAAAGCATGTAATCTAGGTGTACGACAAATTGACCAAACATTCCGGGGCCTCACTAACGCCAATGGTGACCACCTCCGGTCCGAGTACAAAAGGGGGTCACGCCATGGGGCGCGGCCGTCAAAAGGCAAAAGCTACCAAGCAGGCTCGGGATATTAAGTACTATTCCCCGAACACTGACTACACTGCGCTTCAGCGTGAGCTTAAAAGCTCTGAGGTTCGTGCACCGAGTCGGTTCTCGAATGAGCCTGTAGAGCCGGATTATTCGGCCTATGTGGACAAGTACGCGGACGATGTGGAAGAGGACGACGACGAGGTAGATTCCCGTCGGATAGGTTAGTCGACACTTCTTTCCGGCATGCACCTCCGCTAGCGGATTGCCGACCACATGATTTCAGGCCCGCCGGCCACTCCCAGCAATGGGCGTGGACGGCGGGTTTTCTGCTCCGGAAGGACTGCCATGACCATTCGCGCGGGGTTCACCGACGGCGAGATCTGCTGGACGGACCTGCAGACCAGTGACGTCGTGGCGGCCAAGGCCTTCTACGCCGCCGTGTTCGGCTGGCGCTACGAGGACGTGCCCACCCCCGGCGGGCGCAGCTACGCGCAGGCTTTCCTCGGCGGGGACCTGGTCACCGT
This sequence comes from Arthrobacter sp. SO3, assembly GCF_020532825.1. Lineage (GTDB taxonomy): Bacteria > Actinomycetota > Actinomycetes > Actinomycetales > Micrococcaceae > Arthrobacter. The sequence continues at coordinate 33,040 of NZ_MQTS01000028.1, read as the reverse complement.
GATCGCGCCGCAGAACCCGCAGCAGCAGGCCGCCGCAGCGCCCGGGCAGTGGAACGTGTACTTCGCGTCCTCCGATGCCCGGGAGCTCGCCGACGGGCTGGTCCATGCCGGCGGCAGCCTGGAGTTCGGCCCCGAGCCGGTGGGCGGCACCGGGGTGATGGTCTTCTTCGCCCCGCCCGGAGGGGGAACCACCGGCGCGTGGCAGGCCGGGAGCCACTTCGGTGCCGGCCGCAGCGGGGAACCCGGTGCCCTGGCGTGGGCCGAACTGCTCACGCCCGAGCCGCAGTCCGCCGTCGGATTCTTCCAGCAGTTGTTTGGGCATGACGTCACGGAATATCCGCAGGACGACGGCGGCAGGTACACCACGCTGATGGTGGACGGCGCGGAGGTGGCCGGGATCGCCGCAGTCCCCGCGGGGGCCGAGGGCACGCTCAAACCGGGGTGGCAGGTGTACTTCGGGGTGTCCAGCGTCGCCGAAGCGGTCGCAGCGGCCGTGGCTGCCGGCGGCACGGTGTTGATTGAACCGGACGAGGTCGAGGAAGCCGGCACCATTGCCACCCTCGAGGATCCGCAGGGCGGCGTGTTCAGCGTCCTGGAGGTCTGAGCCCGCGGACAGAGATCGAGCTTAAACAGATCGAGTGCTCCACAACCGCCGTTTTGGACCTGCTAAACGGCGGTTTGGGCCCACGCCGGCAGGGTTCCCTGGCCGAGCTTGCGAGGCGAGGGAGCCGGTGGGGAGCACTCGATGAGGTTTAGGCGTAGGTGTTGACCAGCCGGACGGCGCCGCCGTCGACGCCCTTGGCACCCTGGACATAGTCCGGGCCGGTCTTGACGATCGAGTCAGAATTCTGCTCCACGGTGCCCATGACCCAGGCCGGCAGCCCGCGTTCGTTGAGGCGGTTCACCGCAGCGTCGGCAGCCTCGGGCGAGACGATCGCGACCATGCCCACGCCAAGGTTCAGCGTGCGCTCCAGGTCGGCCAGCGGGACGTTGCCCAGTTCGGCGACGAGCCGGAAGATGGCCGGGAGCTGCCAGGTGGCGCGGTCCACGGTGGCCAGCAGGCCCTGCGGCAGGACGCGGGCCAGGTTGGCGGCGAGGCCGCCACCGGTCACGTGGCTGAAGCCGTGCACGGCCTGGCCGGCGGCGGAGCCGCTCACCGGGAAGGCGCGGGCCAGGTCCAGGCAGTCGGCGGCGTAGACGCGGGTCGGTTCCAGGAGTTCCTCGCCCAGCGTGCGGCTGAATTCGGAGACGTGGCGGTCCAGGGCCCAGCCGGCGTGGTTGATGACGCGGCGGACCAGGGAGTAGCCGTTGGAATGCAGGCCCGATGAGGCCATGCCGATCACCACGTCGCCGGCGCGGACTCGGTCCGGGCCCAGCAGGTCGGCGGCTTCGACAACACCGGTGGCGGCACCGGCGACGTCGTACTCATGCTCACCCAGCAGGCCCGGGTGCTCGGCGGTTTCGCCGCCTACCAGGGCGGTGCCGGCGACGGAGCAGGCGGCCGCGATGCCACGGACGATGTCCGCGATGCGCTCCGGGACGACCTTGCCGCAGGCGATGTAGTCGGTCATGTACAGCGGCTCGGCGCCCACCACCACGATGTCATCGACCACCATGCCGACGAGGTCGAAGCCGATGGTGTCGTGGATGTCCATGGCCTGTGCGATGGCAACCTTGGTGCCGACGCCGTCGGTGGAGGTGGCCAGCAGCGGGCGCTTGTAGGTGAGCAGCTTCGAGACGTCATAGAGGCCGGCGAAACCGCCGACGCCGCCGATCACCGAGGAGTTATGGGTGGCCTTGACGGCATCCTTCATGAGTTCGACGGCGCGGTCGCCCGCCTCGACGTCGACGCCGGCGGAGGCGTAGGTGATGCCGACGGCGTTCTGGGCGGCGTTCATGTCAGCGGCCGGGGAAGCGGAAGTCATACGGGCTCTTTCTTGTCGGCAGCAATGGAACGATCAATGCGATCGTCATCGGTGAGCAGTTCTTCGAATTCGGCGTCCGGGCCCGGATCGCAGCCGGTGGCACCGGGCTTTTCGGCCGGATCCTCCTCGGAGCTGATACCGGCGGCCGCTTCGGCGGCGGTTTCCGACGCTGCGGCGCCGAGGGCGGCGTCCCCGGCGGCGGCGGGGAGGCCGCCGAGATCGGTGCGTTCGAGCAGGTTCTTGCCCAGCTTGTCAGCGCCCGGGAGCTCGATCGGGTACTGGCCGGTGAAGCAGGCGGTGCACAGGCGTTCGCGCGGCTGGCGGGTGGCGTCGATCATGCCGTCTTCGGAGATGTAGGCCAGCGAGTCGGCGCCGATGGCCTGGGAAATTTCCTCGATCGTGGCGCCGTTGGCGATCAGCTCCGCGCGGGACGCGAAGTCGATGCCGTAGAAGCAGGGCCACTGCACCGGCGGGGAGGAGATCTTCACGTGGACGGAGGCGGCGCCGGCTTCGCGGAGCATCCGGACGATCGCGCGCTGGGTGTTGCCGCGGACAATCGAGTCGTCGACGACGACGACGCGCTTGCCGCGGATCACGGATTCCAGCGCGTTGAGCTTGAGCCGGATGCCGAGCTGGCGCAGGGTCTGTGAGGGCTGGATGAAGGTCCGGCCGACGTAGGCGTTTTTGACGAAGCCGTGGGCGAAGGGGATGCCGGATTCCTCGGCGTAGCCCACCGCCGCGGGGGTGCCCGATTCCGGGACCGGGATGACGATGTCCGCTTCCTGGGTGTTTTCGCGGGCCAGCTGGCGGCCCATCTCTACGCGGGACTCGTACACGGAGCGCCCGGCAATGGAGGCGTCCGGGCGGGCGAGGTAAACATATTCGAAGACGCAGCCGGCCGGCGTCGCCTCGGCGAAGCGCTGGGAGCGGACGCCGTCCTCGTCGATCGCGATGAACTCGCCGGGCTCGATTTCGCGGATGAAGCTGGCGCCGACCGTGGCGAGGGCGGACTGCTCGGAGGCGACCACCCAGCCGCGCTCCAGCCGGCCCAGGCAGAGCGGGCGGATTCCGTACGTGTCGCGGGCCGCGTAGAGGGTGCCTTCATCCATGAAGACGAAGCAGAAGCCGCCTTTGATCTTGGGCAGCAGCTCCATGGCGGTCTGTTCGAGCGACTTGCCCTCTTCGCCCTCCAGCAGGGCCGTGACGAGGGCGGTGTCCGAGGTGTTACCCTGCTTCATTTCGCCGGTGAGCTGGCCGCCGTTGCGGTCCACGATCATGGCCTTGAGCTCGGCGGTGTTGGTCAGGTTGCCGTTGTGGGCCAGGGCCACGGTGCCGGTCGCGGTCGCGCCCAGGGTGGGCTGCGCATTGGCCCAGTGGCTGGCGCCGGTGGTGGAGTAACGGCAGTGGCCGACGGCCAGGTGCCCGGTCAGGGTGTTCAGCGTGGTCTCGTCGAAGACCTGGGAGACGAGTCCCATGTCCTTGTAGACGTTGATCCGCTTGCCGTCGCTGGTGGCTATACCAGCCGACTCCTGACCGCGGTGCTGCAGTGCATACAGCCCGTAATAGGTGAGTTTTGCAACCTCTTCGCCGGGAGCCCAGACCCCGAAGACGCCACATGCGTCCTGAGGGCCCTTTTCGCCAGGGAGAAGGTCATGAGAGAGTTTTCCATCGCCGCGTGCCACTGGTCGATTATCTCACGTTGTGCGCTGGGACTTTCCCGGCGGCCGTTTTATGACCTGCGGCCGGCTCAGGTGCCTGGCCGGTCCTCAGTGTCTGGAACGGAATCGGGCACGGATTCGACGACGGCGCGCTGGGCCCGGCGGACACTCACACGGTCCAGGACGAGCGCCACGAGGCCACCCACAATTACGCCGCCCGCTCCGCACATGATCATAAAGAAGCCGAACACGGCGCTGGCATCGTAGCTTTCATCGCCAGGGAGGCCGTAGGCGAGGAACGCGGCCACACCGAAGCCCAGGAGCCCGCCCAGGACCAGGAACGGCACGTACTTCGGCGCCCGGCGCACGGTGATTTCACGCCGTTCGGGGACGTGCTGCTCGCCTGTGGTGCCGGAGTTTTCGGGGATAGACATGCCGTTAAGCCTACTGCCCCGGCAACCATTGCGACCGCGGGGCGGCGGGAGCACACTAGTGGTTGGGGGAGGGCACGGAACAGCCAAGGAGCGCCATGTCAGCCTCAGCAGAGCGGATCACGGACCAGCAGCGCAGCACCTGGGATGAGTTTTCCACCGGCTGGCGAAAATGGGACGCCGAAGTTCTCGGCTGGCACGCACCCTTCGGCGATGCCGTTATCCAGGAAGCGCGGCTCCGCCCGGACTCCGCCGTCCTGGACGTCGCAAGCGGAACCGGCGAACCAGGCCTCACCGCTGCCGCTCTCGTTCCGCGCGGCAGCGTCGTCCTGCTGGACCTGTCCGAGGGGATGCTCCGGGTCGCGTCCGAGAAGGCAGCGGCCCGCGGCCTGAAGAACGTGCGCACCGTCGTCGGCGACGCCGCGGACCTGCCTTTCGACGACAGCACCTTCGATGCCGTGCTCTGCCGCTTCGGATTTATGTTCTTCCCCAACGTGTCCTCCGCGCTGGCGGAAATGGTGCGCGTGGCCAAGCCGGGCGCTAGGATCAGCGCCGCCGTCTGGAGCCGCGCCGCCGAGAACCCCTGGGCCACACTGATCCTCGGGACGATCGCCCGCCACACCGAAATTCCGGTGCCGCCTCCGGGCCCGCCTGGCCTGTTCCACTGCGCTGCTCCGGGGTACATGGGCCGGGTCTTCAGGGAGGCCGGACTGGTCGACGTCAGCGAGCGGAAGGTCAGCACGGACCTGGTCAAGGCGTCACCGGAGCTCTACTGGCAGTTCATGACCGAGATCGCGACTACAGTGGCCGTGGGGCTGGCGCAGGCTGACCGGTACACCCGGGAGCTGATCCGATCCGACGTCTTCCAGCTGCTTGGCCGCTACGAACACGGCGGGGCCATCCGGCTCCGGTCCACGGCCACCATTGTGGCCGGGACACGGGTGTAACCGGTTTCCGCGGCGATTTCGGGCAGCCGCGGCACGGATCCGGGGTGCGCGCGTCCGAAAGCGCCGCGGAACCGCGGGGTGCCTAGACGCCCAGCTCTTCCTTCAGTGCGGCAACGTGGCCCTGCGCCTTGACCTGGTACTGCGCCAGCTTCACCTTGCCCTCGGGGTCGAGCACTACGGTGGAGCGGACGATCGCCTCGGTGACCTCGCCGTTGACCAGTTTCTCGCCCCAGGCGCCGTAGGCCAGCGCCACAGCATGGTCCTCGTCCGCGAGCAGCGGGAAAGTCAGGGCGAAGTCGCCGGTAAAGTGCGCCAGCGCCTCGGGTGCGTCGGGGGAAATGCCCAGCACTTCATAGCCCGAACCCTGCAGGGAGGCCAGGCTGTCGCGGAAATCGCAGGCCTCGGTGGTGCAACCGGGGGTGGCAGCCTTGGGGTAGAAGTACACGATGACGTTTTTGCCGCGGTAATCGGCCAGCGCGACCTTCTGCCCCGCGGCGTCCGGAAGCGTGAATTCCGGGGCGGAGGTTCCGGGCTGGAGCTTGACGGTCGGGTTGGCGCTCATGGGAATCCTTCGGGGGTGGGAGGTCTTTGGAGGGTCTGTCGGTGGAGCTCTGGGGACAAAGAGGGGCTGCTGATGCACAACTCCTGGTTCAGATGCTGTATTCCGCCGGCCCGCGCACTTTGACACAGGGGCCGGGCACGAACTGGTAGCCGCCGCCGCGCACCGTGGTGATGGCATGCCGCCCGCCGCGCAATTTGCGCCGCACCCGGCCCACGTACACATCGATGGAACGGGACGCCGCCGCGGGGGAATCAAAAGATTCGAGGAACAGCCGGAGCTCCTCCCGGTCCACGGTGCGGGAGCAGTGCTCCACAAGGTACCGCAGCAGTTTGAACTCGACGCCGGTGAGCGGGACCCGCTGTCCGTCCAGCTGCACCTCGCCCGCGGCAAGGTCCACGCACACCAGGCAGGCGGGACCGGCCGACGGCGGCAGGCGGGTGGCGCCGCCGTCGTCCTCCTGCGGGGAGTCCTCCGCAGCGGACGACGACGGCACGGGATATCCGCCGTCGGCGGACGTCGCAGCCCCGGCGGCAGGCCAGAGCTGGACTTCCGCCCCCGGGGCAATCTTCAGGGCGTGCGCCAGCAGCAGTGCCGCGGCCCGCGCTATGACGGCGTCATCGAGGTCCTGGCCGGCACCGGGCGTTACCCACACGGCCAGGCCGCGGGCGCTGAGACGCGGCCCGGCGTGCGGACCCGGATCCCGGCGCACATACATGCCTCTTGGGGAATGGGCTTCGGTTGCCATGGAAGCCGTCAGACTCCGCCGCGGCGGAGCAGCCGTCCGCTGGGAGTGCGGCCGTCGATTTCGTGGCCGCGCAGGAAGGTCCGGCGGACCACACCGGAGAGCGCCTTGCCGTCATACGGGGTGATGGGGTTCTTGTGCTTGAGCTTGGAGACGTCCACCACGAAGGCCTCGTCCGGCGCGAAGACGGAGAAATCGGCGTCGTAGCCGAGGGCCAACTGTCCCTTGGTGGTCAGCCTGGCCAGGGCAGCGGGCTTGCCGGCCATCCAGGACACCACCTGTTCCAGCGGGATGCCGCGGTGCCGGGCCTCAGTCCAAATCAGGGACAGGCCCAGCTGGAGCGAGGATACCCCGCCCCAGGCCACGGCGAAGTCGCCGTTTTCCAGGTCCTTGAGGTCCAGGGTGGACGGGGAGTGGTCCGAGACGATGCAGTCGATGGTGCCCTCCAGCAGACCCTGCCAGAGCAGTTCCCGGTTGGAGGCCTCGCGGATGGGTGGGCAGCACTTGTACGCGGTGGCGCCGTCCGGGATTTCCTCGGCCATCAGGGTGAGGTAGTGCGGGCAGGTCTCCACGGTGAGCTTCACGCCGTCGCGCTTGGCGCTGGCGATCATGGGCAGGGCGTCCGAGGAGGACAGGTGCAGGATGTGCGCCCGCGCGCCGGTCCAGCGGGCCCGTTCGATCACCTCGGCAATGGCCTTGTTCTCGGCGCCGCGGGGGCGTGAGGCCAGGAAGGTGGCGTAGTGGTCGCCGCCGGGGTGCGGGGCGCGGTCGATCGCGTGCGAATCCTCGGCATGGACGATCATGAGCGAGTCAAAGGACTTCAGCTCCGCCATGTCCTCTTCCATCTCATCCGCTTCCAGGTGCGGGAATTCGTCCACGCCGGAGTGCAGGAGGAAACACTTGAACCCGAAGACGCCCTCGTCGTGCAGCGGCCGCAGGTCCGCCTTGTTGCCGGGTACAGCACCGCCCCAGAAGCCCACGTCAACAAAGGCCTGGTCCTCGGCCACTTCGCGCTTGAGCTTGAGGCCTTCCACAGTGGTGGTGGGCGGGATGGAGTTCAGCGGCATGTCGATGATGGTGGTCACGCCGCCCGCGGCGGCTGCGCGGGTGGCGGAGGCGAAGCCCTCCCACTCGGTGCGGCCGGGTTCGTTGACGTGCACGTGGGTGTCCACGAGGCCGGGAAGGAGAGTCTCGTCGTCGGCCAGTTCAATGATCTCGGTGCCGGCCAGGCCGTTGCCCAGCGGTTCCAGGGCCACGATCCTGCCGCCGCGGACGCCTACTTCGCGCGGGGCGAATCCGGCGGTGGTGAGGATGCGCCGGCCGCGGATGACCAGGTCAAAACGTTCTTCAGACACGGAGGTCCTCCTTGGTATGGGCGGTGCCTGTGGGCTTTTCGGCCGCCAGCCAGCCGCTGATCCGGGTGCCCAGCTGCTCCAGAAGCACTCCCGCTTCTGCTATGCACCTGTCTACATTGCTTTCCAGCGCGGTCAAAGCATAAACGTCCTCGAAGCCGGCGGCGGCCGCCTGGCCGGGGGCCAGCGTGGTCCGGCCGCAGACGGCGATCACGGGCACGCCCTGCGCGGCCGCGGCCCGGGCCACCCCGATGGGGGTCTTGCCCAGCAGGCTCTGTTCGTCCAGGCTTCCCTCGCCGGTGATCACCAGGTCGGCGCCGGCCAGGCGTTCGGCCAGGCCGGTGAAGCCGAGGACCACGTCGATGCCCGGGCGCCGGGTGGCGGCCAGAACGGCGATGGCCGCGAAGCCTACACCGCCTGCCGCCCCGGCGCCGGGCGCTTCGGCTGCCTTAACAGCACGGAATCCGATCTCCCTGGCCAGGACTTCGACAAACCTGGCCAGGGCGGCGTCGAGCATGTCGACATCCTGTTGTGTGGCGCCCTTCTGCGGGCCGAAAACCGCCGCGGCGCCCTGGGCGCCCAGCAGGGGGTTGTCGACGTCGGACGCCAGCACAAAGCGTGTATCCACCAGACGGGGTTCAAAGTCGGTGAAGTCGATGCTGTGGAGATTGGCCAGCGCGGCACCGCCGGACGGGAGTTCGTTGCCCTGGCGGTCCAGGAACCTGGCGCCGAGCCCCTGCAGGAGTCCGGCGCCGCCGTCGGTATTTGCGCTTCCCCCAACGCCCAGCACAATGCGGCGGCAGCCCTCATCCAGGGCGGCGCGGATCAGCTGTCCGGTGCCCCGGCTGGTGGCCGTGGCGGCTGTTTCCGGATCCGGCCGGCCGCCGGCCATGACCTGCGGCAAGAGCGCGAGCCCTGAGGCGGTGGCCATTTCGATGACGGCCTCGTGGTTCCGGACGGCGAAGTCCGCGTCCACGGGTTCGCCGGTGGGGCCGGCCACCGTGACGGTGCGGCGGGTGAAACCGGAGCCGACGGCGGCGTCGAGGGTGCCCTCGCCGCCGTCGGCCACGGGAATCCGGATGACGTCAAGGTTGCCTCCGGAGCCCGCCTGCAGGCCCTTTTCCAGGTGCCTGCAGACGTCCGGGGCGGAGAGGGATCCCTTGAACTTGTCCGGCGCAATGACGATCCGCATGGTTTAGGCCTGCAGTGCCAGGATAGCGGTGGGGGCGTCCGCAGCGGTTTCGGCCAGTTCCTCGAACTCGTTCACGGCGTTGATTTCCACGCCCATGGAGATGTTGGTGATTTTCTCCAGGATCACTTCAACCACCACGGGAACCTGGAACTCGCCCATCATGGCCTTGGCCTTATCGAAGGCGGAGGCGAGGTCGTTGGGGTCTTCCACCCGGATGGCCTTGCAGCCCAGGCCCTCGGCCACCTTGATGTGGTCCACGCCGTAGCCGCTCGCGGTCGCGGAGAGACCGGTGGAGTTGATGTTCTCGAACGCCAGGGAGACGTTCTGTTCCATGTTGAAGCCGCGCTGGGACTGGCGGATCAGGCCCAGGTAGGAGTTGTTCACCACCACGTGGACGTAGGGCAGGTTGAACTGCGCGCCGACGGCCAGTTCCTCGATCATGAACTGGAAATCGTAGTCACCGGACAGGGCGACGACGGTCTCCTCCGGCTTGCCGCGCACCACGCCCAGGGCGGCCGGGGCGGTCCAGCCCAGGGGGCCGGCCTGGCCGGCGTTGATCCACTTGCGCGGCCCGAACACGTGCAGCATCTGGGCGCCGGCAATCTGGGACAGGCCGATCGTGGAGACGTAGGTGGTGTCCTTGCCGAAGGCTTTGTTCATCTCCTCGTACACGCGCTGCGGCTTGATGGGGATGTTCTCGAAGTGGGTCTTGCGGTGCATCGTGGCCTTGCGCCCGGCGCACTCGGCGGCCCAGCCGGAGTAATCCGGCAGGGTGCCCGCGGCCTGGCGTTCCCGGGCCAGTTCAACGAGGCCCGCCAGGGCGGCCCCGGCGTCGGAGGCGATGCCCAGGTCCGGGGAGAAGACGCGGCCGATCTGCGTCGGCTCGATGTCGATGTGCACGAACGTGCGGCCGGCCGTGTAGGTGTCCAGGCCTCCGGTGTGGCGGTTGGCCCAGCGGTTGCCGATGCCGATGACGAAGTCGGAGGCGAGCATGGTCTCGTTGCCGTACCGGTGGCTCGTCTGCAGGCCCACCATGCCGGCCATCAGCGGGTGGTTGTCGGCGATGGCGCCCCAGCCCATCAGGGTGGGGATGACCGGAACGCCCAGCAGCTCTGCCAGTTCCACCAGTTCCGCGGACGCGCCGGCGTTGATGATGCCGCCGCCGGCCACGATCAGCGGGTGCTTCGCAGCAGTCAGCAGGTCCAGGGCTTTCTCCAGCTGCCGGCGGCTGGCCCGCGGCTTCTCGACGGCCAGGGGTTCGTAAGTGTCGATGTCGAATTCAATCTCGGCCAGCTGCACGTCGATGGGCAGGTCCAGCAGCACCGGACCCGGGCGGCCGGAGCGCATCAGCTGGAAGGCCTTCTGGAAGGCGCCGGGCACCTGGCCGGGTTCCAGGATGGTCATGGCCATCTTGGTGACCGGCTTGGCGATGGACTCGATGTCCACGGCCTGGAAGTCTTCCTTGTGCAGTTTGGCCACGGGGGCCTGGCCGGTGATGCAGAGCATCGGGATGGAATCGGCCCAGGCCGCGTACAGGCCGGTGATCATGTCCGTGCCGGCCGGCCCGGAGGTGCCGATGCAGATGCCGATGTTGCCGTCCTTGGCCCGGCTGTAGCCGTCGGCCATGTGGCTGGCGCCTTCAACGTGGCGGGCCAGGGTGTGGCGGATCCCGCCGTGGTTCCGCATGGCGGAGTAGAACGGGTTGATGGCCGCCCCTGGCAGGCCGAACGCCTCGGTGGCGCCCTCCTTTTCCAGGATGGCGACGGCAGCGTCTACGGTGCGCATCTTAGTCATGGTGTACTCCTTGGAAGTCTGATTTTGGGTGTGCTGAAGGAAGGCCCGGCGTATCAGTGGTGAAGTGCCCCCGGACGGAGGGCCGGGCTTGGGGTGCGCTGCTTGTTGGCGGCCTCGGTTACTTTCGACCGGAGAGCTGCAGGACCTGCTTGAAGAGTCCGGAGTGGTCCAGCCCGCCGTCGCCCTGGTTGACGCTGGCCGCGACGAGCTGCGCGACGACAGCGCCCAGGGGGACGGCGACGTTGGCTTCGCGGGCAGCCGAGGTGACGATGCCCAGGTCCTTGTGGTGCAGGGCCAGGCGGAAGCCGGGGTCGAAGTTGCGGTCGAGCATCTTCTGGCCCTTCTGGTCCAGGACCTTGGAGCCGGCCAGGCCGCCGCCGAGGACCTTCAGGGCCGCGTTAGTGTCGACTCCGTAGGCCTCGAGGAAGGCGATGGCCTCGGCCAGGACCTCGATGTTGACGGCGACGATCAGCTGGTTGGCTGCCTTGACGGTCTGGCCGGAGCCGGACGGGCCGACGTGGACGATGGTTTTGCCCACCGCGGTGAGGACATCCTGGGCGGCCTCGAAATCTGCCGCTTCGCCGCCCACCATGATGGACAAGGCGGCGTCGATGGCGCCCTGTTCGCCGCCGGAGACCGGGGCATCCAGGGCCCGGAGGCCGGCTGCCTTGGCGTCGTCGGCAAGCCGCTTGGCGACGTCCGGGCGGATGCTGCTGGCATCAATCCACAGGGCGCCCCGTTTGGCGTGGGCGAAAACCCCGTCGGGGCCGCTGACGACGCCCTCGACGTCGGGGGAGTCCGGCACCATGGTGAGGACGACGTCGGCGTCCTTGGCGGCTTCGGCGATGCTGGCCGCACCCCGGCCGCCCTCGGAGACCAACTTGTCGATCTTGTCCTGGCTGCGGTTGAAGCCGGTGACGGTGTGGCCGGCGTTGACCAGGTTGATGGCCATGGGCAGGCCCATGATTCCGAGTCCGATGACTGCAACATTGCTCATGATGGTTCCTTTACTGAAGTCTTTTTAGCGCGGGTGTGCTGCGGGTGGGGACTACTGCGCGATGCGCTGGCGGATGGCCCAGGCGAAGGCGGTTTCCGCCGGTGCCTTGTATTCGAGGCCGATGTGGCCCTCATAGCCGAGTTGGCGGCTGCGGGCGATCCACTCGCCGAGGGGAAGCTCACCGGTTCCGGGAGCCCCGCGGCCGGGGTTGTCGGCGATCTGGATGTGGCCGAAGTCTTTGGCGTGCTTTTCGATGACGGCGGCAACGTCGTCGCCGTTGACCGACAGGTGGTAGAAGTCGGCCAGGAGCTTGATGTTCGCCGCACCGGTCTGCTCCTTTACCCGGGAGATGACCCGAACGGCGTCCTCGGCCGTGAGGAGCGGGTAGCGCGGGGCGCCGCTGACCGGTTCGAGCAGCACGGTGCCGCCGATCCGGGCGACCCCCTCGGCCGCGGCGGCGAGGTTCTGGACTGCCAGTTCGTCCTGCGCCTCCGGGGTCTGTCCGTCCTGCCGGTTGCCGTAGAGGGCGTTGAAGGACCTGCAGCCGAGCCGTCCGCCGATGCCGGCCACCACGTCGATGTTGTCCTTGAACTCCGAGCTGCGGCCCATCCAGGACACCAGGCCGCGGTCGCCGCCGGGCATGTCGCCGGCGTTGAAGTTGAGGCCGGTGAGCTGGACCCCGGCGTCGGTGATGGCCTGCTCGAAGCGGGTGAGTTCGGCGTCGGCGGGCACTGACGCCGTGAAGGGCCACCAGAACTCGACGGCGTCGAAGCCGGCGGCTTTCGCCGCGGCGGGCCGCTCGAGGAGGGGCAGCTCGGTCAGCAGGATGGAGCAGTTCACGGTGTACGTCATGGTGGGTTCTTTCCGGTGTGGGTGGGAGCTGGAGTACGGGCGTCTCCGCCATTCAGTTTCCACTTTGTGGAATAAAGATTCTGCTTTATGAAAAGTGTAGGGAAGATTGGGCGCAAGAGTCAAGGGGTGCATTAAGGCCGGAGGCGGCGGCAGGGCGCGCGGGGCCCGACTGTTATCGGGCACAGCAACCGGGCACAGCAACCGGGCACAGCAACGGGGCCCGGCGGCGTCAGGACCCGGGTGACTCGGCTGGGGGATTTCTCTACCCCTTGGAGGGATCCTTCCGGGCTGCCAGGCCCACAAGAGCCCCGACGCCGATGCCGATCAGCAGGCCCGTAAACGGCTTGTCGGCGGTGGCAACCCCGATGGCAAGGCCGAGCGCGGCGCCAATAAGCATTCCGATCCACAGGGATTCGTACTTCACAGCCTCAGGCTAGCAAGCGCCGCCAAGCCCTCGGGGGAGTCCGGCCGCGTAGCCGCCCGCCGGGCGGCGCGCGCCTGCCTCGATAGTGCTCAGGTGAGTCTGATCTGCCGGTTGACGTCCTTGTAGAGCAGGTAGCGGAACGGGCCCGGGCCGCCGGCGTAGCAGGCCTGCGGGCAGAAGGCGCGGAGCCACATGAAGTCGCCGGCCTCGACTTCCACCCAGTCGTCGTTGAGCCGGTAGACGGCCTTGCCCTCGAGGACAAAGAGACCGTGTTCCATCACGTGGGTTTCGGCGAACGGGATGGACCCGCCTGGCTGGAACGTGACGATGTTGACGTGCATGTCGTGGGCCATGTCGTCCGGGTCGACGAAGCGGGTGGTGGCCCAGGCGCCGTTGGTGCCCGGCATGGGCCGGGGCTCGACGTCCTGGTCGCGGGTCACGAAGGACTTCGCCGTGAAGCCGTCCAGCGGCTCATAGGCCTTGCGGATCCACTGGAAACTGGCAGCCTCCCCGGCGGCGGCATCGTTGGAGACCTTCCAGTCCGAGCCTGCGGCGAGGTAGGCGTAGCCGCCGGACTCCAGGTGGTGGATCTCGCCGTCGAGCGTCAGCGTGAGTGCGCCTTTGGTGAGGAAGATGACGCCTTCGACGCCGGTCTCCGCCTCGGGCTTGTCGCTGCCGCCGCCCGGGGCCACTTCAACGATCAGCTGCGAGAAGGTCGTGGCGAAGCCGGCGATGGGCCGGGCGATGATCCAGGCACGGGTTTTGGTCCAGCCGGGGAGGTTGGACGTGACGATGTCGCGCAGCACGCCTTTGGGGATGACTGTATAGGCCTCTTTGACCACGGCGCGGTCGGTGAGGAGCTGGGTCTGCGGCGGCAGGCCGCCTTCGGGGGAAAAGTAGGTACTCATGGGGTGCGCTCCTTGTGTAAAGGTCAGTGAACGAGTGGTTATGCGAGTCAGCGGTTATGCGAGTCTGCGGGCTGGGCCAGCCGGGGGTGGGCCAGTGTGGTCAGTTGGGGTAGCCCGAGCCCGGTGAGTTGGCGGACTTCCTCCGCGCCGGCGGCCCCGCACTGGATGCCGCGCAGCACGAAGCCTGCGAGGGCCCTGGCGGTGGCGGGTTCGTCCATGACGCTGCCCTCGATGCGCTCCACGTAGTTGCGGAGCCGCGCGGCGGCGGCGGGAAGGCCCTGCCGGTAGAACGCGTAGGTGGCGGCGAAGCGGCTGGGCAGCTGGGCGGGGTGGAGGTCCCAGCCCTGGTAGTACCCGCGTTCCAGTGAGCGGCGGACCAGCCGGCCGTGGAGCCGCCAGGCGTCCAGCACCCCGTCGCCGACGGGGATGACGTTGGTGGATCCGTCGGAGAGCCGGATGCCGGTACCGGCGACGGCAAGCTGCATCACTTCTTTGGCGTAATCCGCCACCGGGTGTTCCATTGACTGGTATTCCGCGGAGATCTGCAGGGATGCCGAGTAGTCGTAGGTGCCGTAGTGCAGGGCGCTGATCCGTCCGGGGACGGCGTGCGGCAGCTGCGCCACCGGGGAGGTGCCGTCCGGGCCCAGGATCAGTTGCGGCGTCTCGACCTGGACCTCGAAGCGCAGGCGGCCGGCGGGCAGCGAGTGGATTTCCTCCAGCCGGGACACGGCGTAGTCCATTGCCCGGACCTGCGCCACGGTGGTGACCTTGGGCAGGGTGAGTACGAGCCCTGCCGGCAGCTCGCCGGTGGCGGCCAGGCCGGAGACGAACAGGTCCAGGGTGCGCAGGCCGCGGGCACGGGTGGGCGCCTCGAAGCACTTGAACCGGATCCCGATGAACGGCGGGGCGCTGCCGTCCGCGACGGCGGCGGCGACGGCGTCCGCAGCGGTGGCGGCCGCCGCGTCTTCGGCAGCGTCGCCCCGGTCCCCGTAGCCGTCCTCGAAGTCCAGCCGGAGATCCTCGATCGGTTCGCTGCCCAGCTTCGCGGCGACGCGGGTTGCGACGGCGTGGGCAAGCTCGGGGTCCTGGCCGAGCAGGGCGCCGAGCCGCTCCAGTCCGCCGTGGGCGTCGGCGGCGGCCAGCGCCTGGGCGCACCAGTCGGCGGCGAAGCCCGGCGTGAAGCGGTCGGCCGGGACATAGACGGTGTGCACCGGCTGGCGGGTGCCGTCGTCGCCGGGGTAGTTCCGTTCCAGCAGCTCATCAGTTGCCGCCAGCTGGGCGTCGATCTCTGAAAGGTCCTTGGCACTCAATGAAGCGTTGATGGCCATCTGTCAGCCCACCAGTTCGTAGGCCGGCGTGGTGAGGAAGTCCGTGTATTCCTCGGAGAGGCAAAGGTCGCCGATGAGCTTGCTGGCGGGCAGGTAGTGCATTGCGAACGCGTCCTCGCCCACCTCGCCGCGGAGCTTCTCGGTTTCCTCGGCGAGGATTCCGGACACCAGCTCCCGGGTTACGGTCCGGCCGGTGTCGGCGAGGACCGCCTGGTTGCGGATCTGTTGCCAGACCTGCGAGCGGGAGATCTCCGCTGTCGCGGCGTCCTCCATCAGGTTGTGGATGGCGACGGCGCCGTTTCCCGAGATCCAGACCGCGGTGTAGGCGACGGCGACATAGAGGTTCAGGCGCAGGCCTGCCTCGGTGACGGTGCCGCCGGCGGAGGCGATGTCCAGGAGCTGGTCCGCGGTGACCGAGACTTCCGGGCGCTGCTTGTCCAGCTGGTTCGGCCGCCCGCCCAGGACGGCGTCGAAGACCTCCCGGCAGACCGGGACCAGGTCCGGGTGGGCTACCCAGGATCCGTCAAAGCCGTCGTTCGCCTCGCGGGTCTTGTCCGCGCGCACCTTCTCGAAGGCCTGGGCGGTGACCTCGGGTTCGCGGCGGTTGGGGATGACAGCCGCCATGCCGCCCATCGCGAAGGCGCCGCGGTGGTGGCAGGTCTTGACCAGCAGTTCGGTGTAGGCGCGCATGAACGGTGCGGTCATGGCTACGGTGGCGCGGTCCGGCAGCACAAAGCGCGGGCCGGCGTCGCGGAAGTACTTGATGATGCTGAACAGGTAGTCCCAGCGGCCGGCGTTCAGGCCGGAGGCGTGGTCGCGGAGTTCGTAGAGGATCTCGTCCATCTCGAACGCGGCCGGGATGGTCTCGATGAGGACGGTGGCGCGGATGGTGCCTTGCGGGATGCCGAGGTAGTCCTGCGCGAAGACGAAGATCTGGTTCCAGAGGCGTGCCTCGAGGTGGCTCTCCATTTTGGGCAGGTAGTAGTACGGGCCCTGGCCGTTCTCCAGCAGCTGCCTGGCGGTGTGGAAGAAGTGCAGCCCGAAGTCCACCAGCGCGCCCACCGCCGGTTGCCCGTTGATGAGCAGGTGGCGCTCGTCCATGTGCCAGCCGCGCGGGCGCGCCACGACGACGGCCAGCGGGGCATCGGTCCGGAGCGTGTATTCCTTCCCTTCCGGGGAGGTGTACGCCAGGGTGCCATTTGCTGCGTCGCGGAGGTTAAGGAGTGCGTCGATCACGTTGGACCAGGTGGGGGTGCTGGCGTCCTCGAGGTCGGCCAGCCAGACTTTCGCCCCGGAGTTCAAGGCATTGATCGCCATCTTGGCAGGCGACGCGGGGCCGGTCATTTCCACCCGCCGGTCCTGGAGGGCTGCCGGGGCGGCGGCAACTCTCCAGTCGCCCTCCCGGATGTCGCGGGTCTCCGGCAGGAAATCAAGCTTGCCGGTCCGGGCCACGTGCTCGCGCTTCACCAGGCGGGCCTTGAGCAGGTCGGTGCGGGTGGCGGCGAAGTGCTGGTGCAGCTCAGCTATGAACGCTAGTGCTTCCGGGCTCAGAATTTCTTCGGCGCGGGCGATCGGGTGCTGGTCTGTGACTATGAGGGCCATTGTCCGGGTCCTTTCCTTGGGCTGTGAATCAGGCCTTCGTGGCTGCGGCGGAGGCGGCGTGAGCTGCATGGGCGACGGCGGCGGCGACGTCGGCGGCAACATGGGGGTCGAAGACGCTGGGGATGATGTAGCTGGCGTTGAGCTCATCGTCGGCAACCCGGTTCGCGATCGCCTCGGCGGCGGCCACGAGCATTTCGGGGGTGATGTCGGCTGCCCCCGCGTCCAGCAGTCCGCGGAAGAACCCGGGGAAGGCCAGGACGTTGTTGATCTGGTTGGGGAAATCGCTGCGGCCGGTCGCCACCACAGCGGCATGCCGTGACGCGATGACCGGGTCGATCTCCGGCGTGGGGTTGGCCATGGCGAACACAATAGCGTCCTCGGCCATGGATGCCACCTGCTCTTCGCCGATCACGTTGGGGGCGCTGACGCCGATGAAGACGTCGGCTCCCTTGAGCGCGTCATGCAGGGAGCCGGAGAATCCCTCCTCGTTGGTGTTCTCGGCGATCCAGGTGCGGTGCTCGTCGTCGTACGGTTCGCCGGAGTGGATGGCTCCCGCACGGCCGGCGGCGATGATGTGGCGTGCGCCCTGGGCCTTGAGCAGCGCGATGATGGCGGAACCGGCAGCGCCGACACCGGAAACCACGATCCGGACCTCGCCGAGCTTCTTGTCCACAACCCGCAGGGCATTGGCCAGGGCAGCCAGCGTGACGATGGCGGTCCCGTGCTGGTCGTCATGGAAGACCGGGATGTCCAGTTCCGCACGGAGGCGGTTTTCAATTTCGAAGCAGCGCGGTGCGGCGATGTCCTCAAGGTTGACGCCGCCGTAGACCGGGGCGAGCGCCTTGACGATCATGATGATTTCCTCGGTGTCCTGGGTGTCCAGGCAGACCGGCCAGGCGTCGACGTTGGCGAACTGCTTGAACAGGGCCGCCTTGCCTTCCATGACCGGCAGGGCGGCGGCCGGGCCGATGTTGCCCAGGCCCAGGACGGCCGAGCCGTCGGTGACGACGGCGATGGTGTTGCGTTTGATGGTCAGGTTCCGGGCGGCTTCGGGGTTTTCCGCGATGGCCATGCACACCCGCGCCACGCCTGGGGTGTAGGCGCGGGACAGATCGTCGCGGTTCCGCAGCGCGACTTTCGGGACCACCTCGAGCTTGCCGCCGAGGTGCATCAGGAAGGTGCGGTCCGAGACGTTCCGGACGGTGACGCCGTCGAGCGCGTTGAGCGCGTCCTTGACGCGGCCCGCGTGCTCGTCGTCGGTGGTGTTGCAGGTGACGTCGACGACGAGGGTCTCGTGGTGGGACTCGGTGACGTCCAGGGCGGTGATCGCAGCGCCGGCGGCACCGACGGCGGCTGCCAGTTCGCTGGTGGCGGTGAAGCTGGACGGTGCCTCCACGCGCAGGGTGATCGAATTTCCGGGGCTCGGATTCGCCATTGAATTTCCTCCTAATCGGCCCGCAGTGCGGGCACTGGTTGCAAGCAATTTATTTCGTATTATGGATATTATTATCTACCTTGTGGAAATACAAGCACCAGATGCTGGCAGTGCGGGCTGCGTCGACGGTGCGCTGGTGGTGCGGTATCTTAGGTCTACCAAGCTCTTTTTCACGATGCGGATAAAAGTTGTCGTCAGCAACCCCTCAGGAGACCAAAGTCATGGCGGAAAAAACCCCCGGAGGCGTGCAGTCGGTTGAGCGCGTTTTCGAACTTCTGGAACTGATTACTGATGCCGGCGGCGACGTCACCCTCAGCGAGCTTTCGGCCTCCACCGACCTCCCGCTGCCCACCATCCACCGGCTGCTCCGCACCCTGGTCACCCTGGGGTACATCCGGCAGCTGCCGAACCGCCGCTATGCCCTGGGTCCACGCCTGATCCGCCTCGGCGAGGCAGCGAACAAGCAGTTGGGGGCGCTGGCCCGCCCGCAGCTCCAGTCCCTCGTGGAACGGCTTGGGGAAACCGCCAACATGGCGGTGCTGGACTCGGACATGGTCATGTACGTGGCCCAGGTCCCGTCGCTGCATTCGATGCGGATGATCACCGAAGTGGGTCGCCGCGGTTTCATGCACGCCACCGGAATGGGCAAGGCGATTCTTGCCCAGCTGGACGACGAGACCGTGCGTGGCATCGTTGCCCGGAAGGGCATGCCCACCCCCACCCCCAAGAGCATCGGCGATGTCGAGGCCCTCCTGGCGGACCTGAAGCTGATCCGGGACCGCGGCTACTCCATCGATGAGGAAGAGCAGGAGATCGGCGTCCGCTGCTTCGCCATTGCCATCCCCAATGCGCCCACCCCTGCGGCGATTTCCGTCTCAGGGCCCGTGTCCCGGGTGGACGAGGCCTTCGCCGACCGTGCCGTGCCGCTGCTGCGCGAGGCGGCCCTGGCGATTTCCCGGGACCTCAACAAGAGCTGAGCCGCACCACCTTGTCCCGGCCTGCCCGGCCCGGCCTGCGCGGCCGGCTACGGCCCCTTTCCCGCCCGGGAAAGGGGCCGCAGCTGTCATAGTGGTGGCGGCCGTCAGTGGTCGGAGCTCGACGCCGACTCCACCGGGACTTCCTTGCCGTCGCAGTCGATCAGCTTGCCGCCCTCGAATCGGTCGCCGTCGGCCAGTGGCTTCAGGTCGTCCTCGCGGATGACCCGTCCGGTTCCGGCCACAAAGACCGACTGGTTCTCCGAATTGCCTGCTTTCAGGTGGTTGAAGAGCAGATTCAGCGCGATGGCCATCACGGCGGCGGAGCTGATGCCGGAGTGGAATATCGTGCTGAACCAGGACGGGAACTTGTCATAGAACGTCGGGGCCGCGATCGGGATCATGCCGAAGCCGATCGAGGCGGCGACGATGATCAGGTTCATGTTGTTCCGGTACTCGACCTTGGCAAGGGTGCGGATACCGCTGGCGGCAACGGTGCCGAACAGCACGATGCCTGCTCCTCCGAGTACCGCCGTGGGCACGGCGGCCACAACGCGGCCCAGGACGGGCAGCAGGCCCAGCAGCACGAGGATGACGCCGCCGGCGGCGACGACGTAGCGGCTCCTGATCTTGGTGACGGCAACCAGTCCGACGTTCTGGGCGAACGCGCTCTGGGTGAAGGAGCCGAAAATGGGCGCCAGCAGGCTGGAGCCCATGTCGGCCCGCAGGCCTGCAGCGATCCTTTTGGAGTCCACTT
This sequence comes from Arthrobacter sp. SO3, assembly GCF_020532825.1. GTDB lineage: Bacteria > Actinomycetota > Actinomycetes > Actinomycetales > Micrococcaceae > Arthrobacter. The sequence continues at coordinate 13,160 of NZ_MQTS01000028.1, read as the reverse complement.
TGGTTCCGACGATCTCGCCAACTGCGAGGATGTCGGCCATGGTCTCGGTCAGGATCACCAGGACCACAATCACCATGGAGATAATGGCCGCGATTTCGAAGGTGGGCATACCCAGGTGGAACGGCGTTGGAAACGCCACGATCGGGCCGTCCCCGACTTTGGCGAAGTTGGCCATCCCGGTCATGACGGCGACAATCGTCCCGCCCACCATGGCAAGCAGGATGGAGAGCCGGGAAATGGTGGCACTGCCGACCTTGCTGAACACGAGCACCAGGGCCAGCGTGATCCCGGCGAGCCCGATGTTCGCCATGCTGCCGTAATCGTCGGCCTTTTTGTTGCCGCCCATGGCCCAGTTGGCGGCCACCGGCATCAGAGTCAGGCCGATCGTGGTGATCACTGTCCCGGTCACGACGGGCGGGAAGAACCGGACAATCTTTGAAAAGACCGGGGCGATGAGGAGACCGATCGCTGCGGAGACGATGACGGCACCAAAAACGGCCGGAAGGCCGCCGCCGCCGGTGACAATTGCCACCATGGTTGCCACGCTGGCGAACGACACGCCCTGCACCAGGGGCAGCTGCGATCCGAAGAACGGAAGGCCCAGGGTCTGCAGGAGGGTTGCCAGCCCGCCCATAAAGAGTGCGGCTGCAATCAGGATCCCGATATCCGCGGGGGAGAGGCCAGCGGCCTGCCCGACGATCAGGGGGACCGCAATGATGCCGCCGTACATGGTCAGGACATGTTGGAATCCGTACGCGAAGCTGCTGGCAACGGAGAGCCTTTCGTCCTCGGGACGGCGGGCCGAAGGGGTGGGGCTTCCGGGCTGTCGGCTGGCAGCAGCCTTCTTTTTCATGTTCATGGCAGACTTTCTTGGTTCATGGCAGACGTCTTTGTCTGGCTAACGGTGTCTGGCTAACAGATGTGGCTTGGTGGGGTGATGCCTGCCGGTTCCAGTGCCGTCGCGCGTGCTGGCGGCGGCACTGGAACCGGCGGCGGAGGTCCTAGCAGAAGCCGGCGATGCCGGACCAGGCGGCCTCGGCCGGTGCGGCGTCTTCGCGCTGGACCGTCGCCTCGATCAGGCCGTACGGGCGGTCAGCGGCGAAGAAGACCTCGTTGGGGTTGTCGAGGCCGAAGGGTGAGAGGTCCACCAGGAAGTGATGCTTGTTGGGCATCGAGAACTTGATTTCGTCGATCTCGCTGTGTGCTTCCAGAACCTTGGCGCCCATGTCGAACAGGGTCTGCTGCAGAGCGTGCGAGTACTTCTCGGTAAAGCCCTCCAGCAGGAGGGCTTTGACATCCTCATAGCTCTTGTTGAAGTCCAGGGAGCTGAAGTCCGTGCCGGCGTTGAAGCGCCAGCGGGCGGAAACGTCGGTGGCGAGGATCCGGTCGGTGGTTTCCGGCAGGGTGGTGTACTTGTCCCGTGGGTAGCCGACGAAGCCTGACTGGGTGGATTTGAGCACGGTGAGGTCCTTGAGCCCGGAGATGAGGTGCCGCTCGGCGCCGTCCTGGACCAGCACGGCGGTCCGGACTTCCTGGCCGTTGCGGACGAACGAGTGGTCGTGCGCTGCGCCGTGGGCCTGAATGCGGTCCCAGCTGTAGGACTCGGCTGCCCAGCGGCCGCCGCTCACCCAGTCGAAGCTTGAGGTGAAGTGCTCTCCGAGCCGGAGCAGGAACGCCTCGGGGGAGCCGATGCCTTCCCGGGCGAAGGCATAGATGGTGTTCTTTTGCGTGTCCGTGGCCACCACGTGGCTGTTGTCGCCTTCGAGGTGGGCCGCGGCGAAGTCGCCGCGGAGCTGAGAGGTGACGTTGAGGTCTTCGATCTCGTGGCGCTCCGTGTCGCGGGTGATCTTCACGACGCGAACTTCTGCCTTACCGTACTGGTTCTGTCCGAGGACGATTTTGTTGTTCATGGAGGGGTTCCCAACTTCCGGTATGTGGAATCAAACTCCCACATAGAAATTTCGGACGCGTTTCGCGTTCGTTTCTTTCTCCGCCGGCCCATAAAAAAGAGCCGACGTCAGTTGACGCCAGCTCATTACAACCCTGCCTGCTGTGCTCCCAGGTTACGTGACCTACGCCACGAATTACTTTCAAGACTAACCCAGCCCGGCGGTGCTGTAAATCACAATCCGAACTTTCCGATTGTGACCGGGGCGCCGCGTGACCGGGGTCGCAGACCCTTGACCAGGCTCCGGCTAGCCCCTACCGTTTCCGTATAACAAGAACTAAGTTTCGCATTGTGAAAAAATGAAGGAGCATAAAATGCAGCAGCAAGCGTCCACCACGCAGGGTACCGAGCCGCCGCAGGCAGTGGACGAGCTCTATCTGCCCCGCGGCGGCACCGATCCCGACTTTTACTTCCCGGCCGACCGTGGGCACCGGCCCGGACGGGTTTCGCGCTGGGTCAACCGGCTGCGGGCAGCCAGGTCCAACCGGCTGCCAGCTTCAGCGCCGCGGTCGGGTGCTCCGAAGTAGTCCAGCCAGATTCCGCGCCCGTTCCCGCTGCCTGCCAGAACCTGCCAGTTTCAGGACTGTGACACCGTGGAAATCTGAATTTCACATCACGAAACCAGCGTTCCAAAAATTGCTGGCGCGGACCCCGATCCGCTGCTAGTCTCGCTGGTGTCAAAGGCGGGCACCCGGGGACCCGGGAGGCTATCTACCAGGCGTAACTGAACCTTCATCGCACACGCTGAAGCCTGGTAACCGACGCAGCTGACGGATTACGTTCTGCCACGGGGTACCGGCTTCCACAGGCACAAGGGAGTCGCATCATGGCTGTCATTGTCACCGACCAGACGCATCTTGCCCGGTCCATCGAGCTGGCCACGGCCAACGTCCTGGACAGCGGGGGGCCTTTCGGGGCCGTCATCGTCACCGCGGATGGCCAGGCGTTCGACGGCGTCAACCGGGTCACCGCCACCAACGACCCCACCGCCCACGCCGAGGTCACGGCCATCCGCCGGGCCTGCACGGAACTGGGCACCTTCGAGCTCAGCGGGGCCACGCTCTACACCAGCTGCGAACCGTGCCCCATGTGCCTGGCGTCCGCCCTCTGGGCCCGCGTGGACCGCGTCATTTTTGCCGCCGACCGCCACGACGCCGCCTCCGTCGGATTCGACGACGCCGTGTTTTACGAGTACTTCGAGAACAACCAGCCTGGGGATGTCCTGTCCGTGCGCAAGCTGGAGCTTGACGGCCCGGAATCGCCGCCTGTGCTGCAGCCGTTCAACACCTGGAACAGCCTGCAGACCCGGATCGGCTATTAGGGCCTGTGGCCTACGTGCGGGTTTCGCTGCGCTTCCGGACAATCGCGGCGCGGATCCCGGGCGCGACAGTCCGAAACCGCAGCGGATTTCCGGGGGACCCGGGCGGGACGGCGCTTCCCCCGGCGCGTGATACGAACGAGAATGTGCACACCAACGCCGCACGCGGAAAGGGGCTGCAGCCGTGCTGGACCTGATGCCCGCGCTGGCAGCCTGGGGGCCGGCAGCCGCCGGTGAGCGCTGCGCTGTGGCCACAGTGGTGGGCGCCGGCGGTTCCGCGCCGCGCCCGGTGGGAACCTCCATGCTGGTGTCCGAGTCCGGCGACGTCCTGGGCAGTCTGTCCGGCGGCTGCGTCGAGGGCGCCGTCGTGGCTGCGGCCTTTGAAGTGATGGCCGACGGCGGCCCGCGCCGGGAGCTCTTTGGCTTCAGCGCCGAGGACGCGTTCGCCGTTGGGCTCACCTGCGGCGGTGAGCTCGAAATCCACATCGAACTGCTGCCCGACGTCGGCGGGGTCCTCCGCCTGGACAGCCTGCAGGCACTGGACGCCCAGGAACCCACCGCCGGACTGGCGCTCATCCGCCGGTTGGATGGCCATTCCCCGGCAGGTTCCGGCTCCCCGCGAGGTGCCGGCGCCGTCATCATCCCCGACCCGGGCAGCTACCAGGTGGAGCAGTCCGGGGCCGTGGCCGCATTGCTGGGGGTTGCTGGGGACTGGGAACACCCGCTGCTGCTGGCGGCCGCTGCCCAGCTGGAGCCCATGCTGCGCGGCGGCCGGACCGGGCTGGTCCGGCTTCCCCCGCCGGAGGACTGCCTTTCCGGCACAGCCGTGCCACAAAACGCCCGCCCCCGGCCGGGTCCAATCACCCTGCTGGTGGAGAGCCGGCTGCCGGCGGCCCGGATGCTGGTATTCGGCGCCAACGACTTCGGCGCGGCCCTGCTGCCTGCCGCCCGGCTGCTCGGCTACCACGTGACTCTGTGCGACGCCCGGCCTGCCTTCGCAAGCCAGTCGCGCTTCGCCAGCGCGGACCAGGTGGTGTCCGGCTGGCCGCACCGCTATCTGGCGGCCGAAGCCGCCGCCGGCCGCGTTGATGCCCGGACCGTGGTGTGCGTGCTCACCCACGATCCCAAGTTCGACATCCCCCTGCTGCAGACAGCGCTGGGCCTGGACCTAACCTACGTCGGGGCCATGGGATCGCGGCGGAGCCACCTCCAGCGCGTCGATTCACTTCTTGCGGCGGGGGTAACGGCCGAAGACCTGTCCCGGCTGCATTCGCCGATCGGGCTGGACCTGGGCGCGGTCACCCCGGCCGAAGTGGCGGTGTCCATCACCGCGGAACTCGTGGCCAGCCGCACCCGATCCGCCCACGGGCTCTCCCTGAAACAGGGGCGCGGACCGATCCACCAGCACGCCGGCCACGACCATACCGCCGCCCCGACGGCCTGCACCTTGCCAGCCGGCACATTGCCGGCCCGCACCCTGCAGAACCAGGAGACGCCATGGACATGAACACCATCGAGGCCGTGGTCCGCACCGAGGACCCGGCCGACTGGCGCGCCGGCGACGCCTGGCTGGCCGGCGGCACCGTGCTGTTTTCCTACGGCAGCTTCGCCTTTGGCAAGGAACCGCTCAGGCGGCTGCTGGACCTCGGCTCCACCGGCTGGCCGGCCGTCACCGTGTCCGACGCCGGGATCGAACTCGCGGCCACCTGCACCGTCGCGGAGCTCTATGCGCTTCCCGCCAGTGACACCGGCCGCTCGCACGCGGCCTGCTGGCCCGCCCTGGAGCTGGTCCGGCCCTGCTGCGACTCTTTCGTGGCCTCGTTCAAGGTCTGGAACATGTCCACCGTGGGGGGCAACCTCTGCACGTCCCTGCCAGCCGGACCCATGACCTCGCTCTGCGCGGCCCTGGACGGTGTGGCCACGGTGCTCGGGCCGGGCGGCGCCAGCCGCACCGTCCCGGTCGCGGAGTTCGTCACCGGGGACGGGCGCAACTGCCTGGCGCCCGGCGAGCTGCTCCGCAAAGTCCAGCTGCCGGCGTCGGCCCTTGCCTCCCGGGTGGCCTTCCGCCGGCTGTCGCTCAGCAACCTGGGCCGGTCCGGGGTGCTGCTGATCGGCAGGCTCGACGCCGACGGCGGCCTGGTCCTGACGGTCACCGCTGCCACCACACGCCCCGTGCACCTGCGCTTTGCGGCGCCGTCCGGCGCCTCGACCTCGCCGGCGGCCCTGGCCGAAGCCCTCGACGCCGCCATTCCGGACGGGCTGTACCACGATGACATCCACGGCCTGCCCGCCTGGCGGAAGGACATGACCTACCGGCTGGCGGAGGAAATCAGGGATGAACTGGCATCCCCGGCCGGGGTTCCGCCGGTCCGCGTCTCCGGGGACTTCTGGCCGCCGCAGGGTGCTGCGGCCCGTCCACGGCACACTGTTACACCGCAGGCCGCGCCGCCGCAGGATTTGCCGCAGCAGGAAGGGGCCTGAGCATGTCCAACCGGACTGACCGTGACATCGAAATCAACGGCGTCCCGGCGTCGGCGGAACCCCGCCCCGGCCAGTGCCTGCGCACCTTCCTGCGCGAACAGGGCAACTTCGGCGTCAAAAAGGGCTGCGACGGCGGGGACTGCGGCGCCTGCACCGTCCACGTGGACGGCACTCCCGTACACAGCTGCATCTACCCGGCCGTCCGCGCCGGGGGCCACGCCGTCACCACCGTCGAGGGGCTCGCCCCCACCTCCGGCGCCCTCCACCCGATGCAACAGCAGTTCCTGGACCGCCAGGGATTCCAATGCGGGTTCTGCACCGCCGGCATGGTGATGACGGCGGCCACCTTCGACGAGGAGCAGAAGGCGGACCTGCCGCGGAACCTCAAGGGGAACCTGTGCCGCTGCACCGGCTACCGTGCCATTGCGGACGCCGTCTGCGGCGAGGCCGCACACGGCGAATCCAGCCACCCGGACCCCGCGGGGCCGGGGTCCGGGACCGCCGGCGAAGGCCAGCCCGAGCTGCGTCCCGGCCAGCTCGGCGACGACGTCCCGGCGCCCGCCGGCCTGGCGATCGTCACCGGCACGGCTAGCTTCACCCTGGACGTGCCGGCGTCGGAGCTTCCGGGGCTGCTGCACCTGAAGTTGCTTCGCTCGCCGCACGCCCACGCCCGCGTGCTGTCCATCGACGCCACGGAAGCCCTGCGGATTCCCGGCGTGGCGGCGGTCTTTACCCATGAGGACGCACCCGCGCAGCTGTTTTCCACCGCGCAGCACGAGCTCTACACCGACGATCCGGACGACACCCGGGTGCTCGACGACATCGTCCGCTTCGTCGGGCAGCGGATCGCCGCCGTCGTCGCCGACACCGTGGCCTCGGCGGAAGCCGGTGTCCGGGCGTTGAAGGTGGAGTACCAGGTGCTGGACGCCGTGTTCACGCCGCAGGACGCGATGCGCCCGGGCGCCCCGCTGGTCCACGGGGACAAGGACGCCGCCACCGCACGCATCGGCCGGCCGGAACGGAACATCGTGGCCGAGCTGCACTCCGAGCTGGGCGACGTCGCGGCGGCCTTCGCGGCGGCGGACTTCATCCACGAGCAGACCTACCGCACCCAGCGCGTGCAGCACACTGCACTGGAGACCCACGCCGCCATCGCCTCGATCGACGACGGCGGCCGCCTCCAGGTCCGGACCTCCAGCCAGGTGCCCTTCCTGGTCCGGCGCACCCTGGGCCGGCTCTTCGGCCTGCCGGAGGAGCGGATCAGGGTCGTAGCGGGACGGGTCGGCGGCGGCTTCGGCGGCAAACAGGAAGTCCTCACCGAGGACATCGTGGCCCTCGCCGCGCTGAAACTGCGGCGCCCGGTGCAGCTCGAATTCACCCGCACCGAGCAGTTCACGGCCTCCACCACCCGGCACCCGTTCACCATCCGGCTCAAGGCCGCCGCCAGCCAAGCCGGCCAGCTGACTGCCCTGCAGCTGGACGTGCTGACCAACGCCGGAGCCTACGGCAACCATTCCGTGGGCGTGATGTTCCACGGCTGCGGCGAATCCCTGGCCGTCTACAACTGCGCCAACAAGAAAGTCGACGCGCACGCCGTCTACACCCACACCGTGCCCTCCGGCGCCTTCCGCGGCTACGGGCTGAGCCAGATGATTTTCGCGATCGAGTCCGCCGTGGACGAACTCGCCGCCGGGATCGGCATGGACCCGATGGAGTTCCGCCGCCGCAACATGGTCCGCGAGGGTGACGACATGCTCTCCACCCACCCGGACCCGGAAGAGGACGTGCTTTACGGCAGCTACGGGCTGGACCAGTGCACGCGCCTGGTGCAGGACGCCCTGGAGCGCGGCCGGGAACGCTACCGCGATGCCGCGCTCGACGACCTCGGCCCGGACTGGGTCACCGGCGAGGGCTCGGCGCTGTCCATGATTGACACCGTCCCGCCGCGGGGCCACTTCGCGCATTCGAAACTCCGGCTCCTGCCGGACGGGAGCTACCAGGTGGACGTCGGGACCGCGGAGTTCGGCAACGGCACCACCACGGTGCACGCCCAGCTCGCCGCCACCGCGCTGTCCACCACCGCGGGCCGGGTCACGGTCCGGCAGTCGGACACCGACCTCGTGGACCACGATTCGGGCGCATTCGGCTCGGCCGGGACGGTGGTGGCCGGGAAGGCCACCCTCGCGGCGGCCGAGGAACTGGCCGTGCGGATCCGCGCCTTCGCCGCCGGCATCCGGCAGGTCCAGTCCTCCGGGTGCGTGCTGGAGGGTGACGCCGTCGTCTGCGAGGGAACCCGGGTGCCGCTTTCGGAACTGTACGACGCCGCCGCAGCGGCCGGCGTCGAACTTTCCGCCGCGGGGCACTGGGGCGGGACCCCGCGGTCGGTGGCGTTCAACGTCCACGGTTTCCGGGTGGCCGTGAACACCGGGACGGGGGAGCTGCGGATCCTGCAGAGTGTGCAGGCCGCCGACGCCGGCGTGGTGGTCAACCCGCGGCAGTGCCGCGGGCAGATCGAGGGCGGCATCGCGCAGGCGCTCGGCGCGGCGCTGTACGAGGAGGTCCGGGTGGACGACGCCGGGCGGGTCACCACGGACATCCTCCGGCACTACCACATCCCGTCCTTCGCGGACGTGCCGCGCAGCGAGGTGTACTTCGCCGACACGTCCGACAAGCTGGGCCCGCTGGGCGCGAAATCCATGAGCGAAAGCCCGTTCAACCCGGTGGCGCCGGCGCTGGCCAACGCCATCCGGAACGCCACCGGGGTCCGGTTCGCGGAGCTGCCGATCGCCCGGGACAAGATCTACCTGGCCCTGAAGGAGGCCGGCCGCATCCCCTCCCGCCACTAGCAACGCGGGGTCAGACACGGCCCATGTCGCGGGGTTTCTTGGGCCGTAGCTGACCCCGCGTTTGGGTTCCGGCCTATAGTCGGATGATGGAACAGCGAATCTTGGGCAAGACCGGACGGAACGTCTCCATTGTCGGCCTCGGGACCTGGCAGCTGGGCGCGGACTGGGGCAACGTGGACCCCGCGCAGGCGCAGGCCATCCTGGCCGCCTCCGTGGACTCCGGCGTCACGTTCTTCGACACCGCGGACGTCTACGGCGACGGCCGCAGCGAACAGGCCATCGGCGCATTCCTGGCCGGCAACCCGGGCCTGGACATCACGGTGGCCACCAAGATGGGCCGCCGGACGGAGCAGCTGCCGGAAAACTACAACCTCACCAACTTCCGCGCGTGGACCGACCGGTCCCGGCGCAACCTGGGCCTGGAGCAGCTGAACCTGGCCCAGCTGCACTGCCCGCCCACCGCGGTGTACAGCAACGCCGAAGTCTACGACGCGCTGGACACCCTCGTGGCCGAAGGGACCATCCGGAACTACGGCGTCAGCGTGGAGCGGACCGACGAAGCGCTCGAGGCCATGCGCCACGAAGGCACGGCCACCGTGCAGATCATCCTCAACGCCTTCCGGCTCAAGCCGCTGGACGCGGTGCTGCCCGCGGCGCAGGCTGCCGGCGTCGGGATCATCGCCCGGGTGCCGCTCGCTTCGGGGCTGCTGTCCGGCAAGTACACCGCGGACACGTCCTTCGCCCCGGATGACCACCGGAACTACAACCGCACCGGCTCGGCGTTCGACGTCGGGGAGACCTTCTCCGGCGTGGATTTCGGGCAGGGCCTCAAAGCGGTGGCCGAGTTCGAGGAACTCGTGCCCGACGGCGTCAGCACCGCCCAGGCGGCCATCGCCTGGATCGCGGCGCAGGACGGCGTCAGCACGGTGATCCCCGGCGCGCGGAACCCGGACCAGGCCCGCGCCAACGCCGAAGCGGCAGGTGTCAGCGGGATCGACGCCACGTTCGACGTCGGCGTCCACGAAATCTACGACCGCTACTTCCGCGAATTGATCCACCCCCGCTGGTAGCCTCCCTCCCCAAACCAACGCGGGGTCAGATCCGGCCCATGTTGACGTGATTCATGGGCCGTAACTGACCCCGCGTTGTGGTGGGCGTGCCCGACGCTAGCCTGCTGGATACCAGACCCGCTCTCCCTCAACGCGTGCGAAGGAGGTCAGGGTGTGGGGTTTGGCCGACTTTTCCGTCATGATGTCCAGCACCTCGACGTTCCGGACCAGGAGCGCGTCCCCGATCAGCGAGCGGTGGCAGCGCCAAGGGACGGCTTCCGCGCACATGATCGCCAGATTGTTGCTCCGCCCGCGCGCCAGCAGCTGGTCGATGGCCGTGGAAAATTCCCCGGTCTGCATATAGTCGGCGAAGCCCCGGAACGACGCGTTCCGCCAGGCGCCGTTGGGGCTGTCCTTTCGGGCGTGCCGCAGGCCGCCAAGGGATGCCATCCGCCGGTAGGTGATCCCGCCGGCCCGCACGCTCGCCGCCAGGGCATCGGAGTTGAACTGCGGGTTGTGCCGCGACTTCGGGACGGTGCGCACATCGACCAGCTTCCTGATGCCGTGAGCCTTCAGGATGCCGATGAATTCGTCGATCGGATGCGTGGAGTGCCCCACCGTAAAGATGGTGATGTCCGTCGTGTCCGTCATGTCCCCATGCTAAAGAGGCGCGGCAGCCTGTGCCGGCGGCGAAGCGGCCCGGATAGTCTGAGTGACCTATGAGCTGCCGAGGAACGGGCACCGAATGACTTCATCCTTCATCGAGGGCTTTGTTGACCGGCTCGCGGCCGTGGAAACAGGGCCGGGGTGCAACAACTTCTTCGATCACACCGTGCCGGGAAATGCCCTGCGCCGGCAGAACCTGGCGATCTACCTGCGCGAAATGCTGGACCGTTCCCCGAAGGTGCTGCTGCTGGGGGAAGCCCCCGGTTTCAGGGGCATGGGGATCACCGGAGTTCCCTTTACCAACCGCACGATGTTCCAGGGTCCCGCCAACAGCTTCGGGCTGTTCGGGCCGGGCAAGGGATACGTGCTGCCGGCGGAAGCTGCGGGCGTCGCGGCCGAGCCGACAGCCACGGTGATGTGGGAGGTGCTGGCCGAACTGGAATTCCTGCCGCTGCTCTGGAGTGCCTGCCCCTGGCATACGCATGTGCCCGGGCGGCCGCTGTCCAACCGCACTCCCACCGCCGCCGAAGCGGCACTGGGAACCCCGTTTTGGCAGGCTCTGGCCGAGGAATTCGCCATCGACACGGTGGTGGCTGTGGGCAACGTGGCGCACCGCAGCCTGCAGCGGAGCGGCCTGGACGTGCCGAAAATCAGGCATCCCGCCCACGGTGGCCGGGCCGGTTTCAAGCGGGGACTCGAAGAGCTGCTCGCCCCCTCCCGCTAAACCCAACGCGGGGTCAGATCCGGCCCATGCTGGGGCACTTTTTGGGCCGGATCTGACCCCGCGTTGTGGTGGGTGGTGGGTGGGGGACGGCGTTGGACCCTAGCCGAGGAGGTGCAGCTGGTCCGGGGTGTCGAGGTCCTCGCCGCCGGAGAGGTCGCTGCAGTCCACGAGGTCGATCAGCTCCGGGTGGGCCTGCAGGAAAAGGCGTGCCCCGGCGTCGCCCGTTGCCGATTCCGCGGCTGCAGCACGGAGGCTGGCATCCAAAAGCAACGGATGTCCGCGCCGCAACGCACCGCCCGGGCCGCGGTAGGCGGCCGCCGTCACCCGGCCCGGGCGGTGGGAGGCCAGCAGCCGGGCGACCGTCTCTGCCGTCAGCCCTGGCTGGTCCACCAGCGCCATGAGCACATGATCCCCTGGGACCGCCGCGCCAACTCCGAGCCGGAACGAGCTGCCCATTCCGGTGGCCCAGTCCGGGTTCTCGATGACCCGGTGCCGGCTGAGGTCGGTGCCGGACCGGACCGTTGGCGCGTCGGCGCCGAGCACCGTCACCACTTCCCGGCAGCCGCCTGCGAGCAGCACTTCGGCGACAACTTCAACGAGGGTGCGGCCGCGGAACGGGAGCAGCGCCTTGGGCCCGAGCCCCAGCCGGGTTCCGGCGCCCGCGGCCAGCAGCACCGCCGTCGTGCCTGGAGTCGGGCTCGGGCTCAGGGCTCCGCGGTCGCTCATCTGCCCACCCTAACGCCCCTAACGCCGCGGGTCAGGCGTCGCCTCCCGTTCCGCCGGTGGTCCCGGCGTTGACGTCCAGGAGCTTGTACCGGTCCACCGCGTAGGCAGGCGCGCCGGCGTCGACCTCCCCACGCGAGGCCAGCAGCTGCAGGGTCTTCACCACAATGGAGTGGGTATCGTTCTTGAAGAAGCGGCGGGCTGCGGCGCGGGTGTCGGAGAAGCCGAAGCCGTCCGCGCCGAGCGAGGCGAACTGGTGCGGCAGGAACTGGCGGATCTGGTCCGGGACGGCCTTCATGTAGTCGGTGACGGCCACGATCGGGCCGGTGGCGCCGGCGAGCTGCTGGGCCACGAACGGGACGCGGGCGGGCTGGCCGGGGTTGAGGAAGGCTTCTTCCTCGGCGGCCATGGCGTCGCGGCGCAGTTCGGTCCAGGACGTGACGGACCAGACGTCGGCGGAGACGCCCCAGTCCTCGGCGAGGATCCGCTGGGCCTCGAGGGCCCACGGTACCGAGACGCCGGAGGCCAGGATCTGGCTTTTTGGCCCTTCCAGGTCCGACGCCGACACCCGGTGGATGCCCTTCAGCACTCCGTTGACGTCGAGGTTTTCAGGTTCGGCCGGCTGGGAGATCGGCTCGTTGTAGACCGTGAGGTAGTACATCAGGTTCCGGTCCGCGGACTCCGGACCGTACATGCGGTTGAGGCCGTCCCGGATGATGTGGCCGATTTCGTACCCAAAGGCCGGATCGTAGGTCAGGACGGCCGGGTTGGTGGCGGCCAGGATCGGGGAGTGGCCGTCGGCGTGCTGCAGGCCTTCGCCGGTCAGCGTGGTGCGACCGGCGGTGGCGCCGATGATGAAGCCGCGGGTCATCTGGTCCGCGGCGGCCCAGAAGGAATCACCGGTGCGCTGGAAGCCGAACATCGAGTAGAACACGTAGATCGGGATCAGCGGCTCGCCGTGCGTGGCGTAGGACGTTCCCGCGGCGGTGAACGCGGCCACCGCGCCGGCCTCGTTGATGCCCGGGTGGATCAGCTGGCCCTGGGCCGATTCCTTGTAGGCGAGGACCAGGTCCCGGTCCACGGAGAGGTAGCCCTGGCCATCGGGGTTGTAGATTTTCGCCGAGGGGAAAAATGCGTCCATGCCGAAGGTGCGCGATTCATCCGGAACGATCGGGACAATGCGGTGTCCGAACCTCTTGTCCCGGAGCAGGTCCTTGAGCAGACGGACGAAGGCCATGGTGGTGGCGGCCCGCTGCTTCCCGGAGCCGCGCTTGGCAACCTCGTAGGTTTTGGGGTCCGGTAGCTCAATGGGCGCGTGGTCCGGCCGGCGTTCGGGGACGAAGCCGCCGAGCGCGCGGCGGCGTTCCATCAGGTACTGGATCTCGGGGGAGTCCATGCCGGGGTG
>NZ_MQTS01000027.1 GCF_020532825.1 Arthrobacter sp. SO3 | reverse complement strand
TTGTGGGCGGGATCGCGGGGGTGGGGACCCTGGGCGGGATCCTCCTGCTGATCTACCGCCGCCGCACCACCGGGCCGGTCTTTATGGCCACCACCAGGAACGACAAGACCATGTACGTGGTGCTCACCGCCGCCATTGTGTTCGGCCTGTGGACCACGCTGGCCAGTGTCTTCGAGGGCGAGCACGGGCACAACTACCGCGAGACCGTCGCCCCGTGGTTCCGTTCCCTGTTCGTGTTCCAGCCGGATCTTGGGGCGATGGCGGCTGCGCCGTTCTCCTTCCACCTGCACACCCTGGTGGGCATGGCGCTCTTCGTGATCTGGCCCTTCACCCGGCTGGTCCATGCCTTCACCGCCCCGTTCCACTACCTCTTCCGTCCCTACATCGTCTACCGCTCCCGTGACAGGGACCGGGACGGCAGCAGGGCAGGCGCCGCGGCGGCGCGGTCCTCCGGCACCGCAGCCCGCCGCGGCTGGTCCGCCGTCGGAACCCGCGACCGGGACACCCGGAACCGCTGAACTGCACTGAAGTCCGCACCAGAGAACGTCGACCTGAAAGGAAACCAGTGGCCGGATCCGCGCCCCTTCCTTCGGCCGCCCCCGACGGGCGGACACTCAACCTCGTCCTCGCCACCTCGGCGTCGGTGGTGGGGTTCTGGGCCTGGAACTCCGTGGCCACCCTCGGAGCCTTCTACACGCTGAACCTGCAGCTGAACCCGGCCACCACCGGCGTGCTCGTCGCCATGCCGGTGTTCGTCGGCTCGCTGGGCAGGATCGTCGTCGGCGCCCTGACGGACAAATACGGCGGCCGGGCGATGTTCACCTTCGTGCTGCTGGCGTCCATCCTGCCGATCCTGCTCGTGGCGGTCGGCGGCACCATGCGCTCCTTCGCCCTGGTGCTGTCCGCCGCGCTGCTGCTGGGCGTCGCCGGAACGGTCTTCGCCGTCGGAATCCCCTTTGTCAGCGCCTGGTATGAGCCGTCCCGGCGCGGCTTCGCCACCGGCGTCTTCGGCGCCGGGATGGGCGGCACAGCGCTGGCCGCGTTCCTGAACCCGCGGCTGGTCGCGGCGATCGGCTACTTCCCCACTCACCTGCTGATCGCCGCTATCCTGGCCGGCATGGCGGCCCTGGTCTGGTTCCGAATGAAGGAAGCCCCGGGCTGGACCCGCAACAGCCTCCCCGTCCTACCCAAACTGCTTGACGCCGCGAAGACCCCGGTCACCTGGAAAATGTGCTTCCTCTACGCCGTGGTCTTCGGCGGCTTCGTCTCCTTCGCCACCTACCTGCCCACCTACCTCCGGGACGTCTACAGCTTCGATCCGAGCGGCGCCGGGGCGCGCACCGCCGGCTTCGCACTGGCGGCCGTGCTGGCACGGCCGGTGGGCGGCGTGCTCGCGGACAGGTTCGGACCCAAGCCCGTGGTGATCACCGCACTGACGGGCGTCGCGGTCCTCGCCTGGGCGGTGAACCTGCAGCCCGACGGCGAAGTCCCCGCCGGCCTGACGTTCGTCGCCATGGCGGCGGCCCTGGGACTCGGAACGGGCGGGGTGTTCGCCTGGGTCGGTGTGCTCGCCCCTCCCGGGAAAGTCGGCAGTATCAGCGGCGTTGTCAGCGCGGCCGGGGGACTGGGCGGCTATTTCCCGCCGCTGGTCATGGGAGCAACGTACGACGCCGCCACGCACAGCTACTCGATCGGGCTGACGCTGCTGGTGGTCACGGCGCTTGCCGGGCTGGCCTTCACCATCTTTGTGATGCCGGGCCGGGTGAAAGCGAAGGTCGCGGCCGCCTAGCCGGGGCCGAGGAGCGCCGGACTGCTAGCCGAAGGCCAGATGCGCCACCGTAAAGATCGCCAGCCCGGCGAGGGCACCCACCACGGTGCCGTTAATCCGGATGAACTGCAGGTCCTTGCCGATCTGGAGTTCGATTTTCTGCGAGGTTTCCTCGGCATCCCAGCGGGCCACGGTATCGGTGATCACGCCCGCGATGTCCGAGCGGTACGTCTTCACGAGGTACCCGGCGGCGTCACCGATCCACTTGTTCACCTTGCCGGCCAGCTCGGGGTCAACCACCAGCCGGGTGCCGAAGTCGTGGACGGCGGCTTTGAACCTGACGGTCAGTTCGCTGTGCGGATCGTCGACGGCGGAGAGCAGCGCGGCCTTGATAGTGCCCCAGGTGCGGGACGCGAGTTCGCGGATCTCGGGATCGCCGAGGACCTGGGCCTTGATGCCTTCGGCCCGGGCGATCATCACCGGGTCGTGCTGCAGGTCCTGGGCGAGGTCCTTGAGGTACTTGTCGATCGACCGGCGGACCTGGTGCTGCGGATCGGACTGCACGGCCCGGGTGAACTTCAGGATCTCCACATAGACCTTGTCGCCCACGAGCCCGTCCACGAACGACGGCACCCACGTCGGGGAACGGTCGGTCACCAGCCGGTTGACCGTGTCCTGGTTGTCCCGGACCCAGTCCACCGTGCGGTCCACGAGAACGTCCACCAGGGCGTGGTGGTGCCCGTCCTCGAAGATGCGCTGGGCGACCCGTCCCACCGGGGGACCCCACGGCGGGGCGAGCAGATGCCGCCGGACCATGCCTTCGATCACGGCCTGGACGTCGTCGTCGTTGAGAACCGTGAAGGCTCCGCGGATGACAGCGGCGCCCTCCCGGGCGACCCGTTCGGCGCCGCCCGGCCCGGAGAGCCACGCGCCGGCCTTGCGGGCGATGTCAACGGAGGCCAGTTTTTCCTGGACGACCTGCTCGGAAAGGAAATTGGTTTCCACGAATTCACCCAGCGAGGCGCCGATCTGGTCCTTGCGCTGCGGAATGATGGCGGTGTGCGGGATCTTGAGGCCCATCGGGTACTTGAACAGGGCCGTCACGGCGAACCAGTCGGCGAGGGCGCCGACCATGCCGCCCTCGGCCGCGGCCCGGACGTATTCGAGCCACGGGTACTGCTTTTGCAGGGCGAAGGCGACCACAAAGATGATCGCCATCAGGATCAGCAGCGAGAGTGCCAGCAGCTTCATCTTCCGCAGCGCGGCCGCCTTCGCGGCGTCGCCGGTGGCCACGGTCTGGCGGCGGCCGGGACGGTCGTCCGCGGCTGCTCCGTCGCCGCCGGGGCGCTCCGAACGGGTACTTGGCTCAGTGTTCACCTGCATGTGCCCAGCCTAGTCCCGGTTTGGCAGCGGCCGTCGGCTAACGTGGCAGCATGACGACTGACCAGTCCGCCGCAGCCCGTCCGCTGGTCTACGCCCACCGCGGCTCAAGCGAGGCCTTCGCCGAGCACACCCGGGCCGCCTACCTGCAGGCACTTGCCGACGGCGCCGACGGCGTCGAGTGCGACATCCACCTCACCCGGGACCAGCACGCGGTGCTGCTGCACGACGCCAACCTGGACCGCACCTCGGACGGGACCGGCCCGGTGGCGGACCGGACACTCGAGGAGCTCCGGGAATTGGACTTCTCCTCCTGGAAAGGCGCCAGGATTCCGGCGGTATACGGCGCCAGGTCCACCCAGTTGCTGACACTGCCGGAGTTGCTGGTACTGCTGCGCGCCGCAGGGCGGGAGATCGGGCTGGCGATCGAGCTCAAACACCCCAGCCCCTTCCAGCTCAAGCTGGAAGACCGCGTGCTGGAAGTCCTCCGGTCCGAAGGCTGGGATCCGGCGACGTCCCGGCTGGGCAACATCGCGGTGTCGTTCATGAGCTTCAGCCCGGACTCGGTGAAGCACCTGCTGAAGAAGGTCCCGGCGTCCGCCGTGTGCCAGCTCGTGGACGACGTCAACGTCGAGGAGATCCGGGAGGAACTCGGCCTGGGGGCCCTCACCGGCGCGGCGCTGGCGAACGTGATGAAGGCCGCGCAAACCGAAGCCGAGCGGATCCTGGACGACCGTGAGACCGGGCTGGCCGGGCCGGGCATCGACTATGTCCGCGGGCATTCCCGCACCATCCGGCGCTGGCTCGACTCCGGCCGCCGCTTCCGGGTGTGGACCGTGGACTCGGAAAACGACGTCGCCCTCTGCCAGCAGCTCGGAATCCACGAGATCACCACGAACCGGCCGGCGCAGGTCCTCGCCCAGCTCGCGGCCGGATCCCGGAGCCTCCACTAGACGGGCAGCGTCGCGGACTTAGGCCGCCAGGTCGCGGCGCCGCCAACCGGCATAGCCCAGCACCGCGAGAACCGCAGCCGCCACGGTGAGCCCGGCCAGCTCCGGCACGCTCCCGGAGCCCACCGGGAGCATCGGGGAGTGCCGGAACGGCGAAAGGTCCATGACCCAGTCCGGGGCGTTCCAGAGCACCCCGAATTCGCCCAGGGCGACGAAGACGAGCAGGAGGCCCCAGACCGCCCCGGCCAGCCGGGGCGCCCAGCCAAACACCGCGAGCACGGCGCTGGTCACCACCCACGCGGCCGGGATCTGGGCCACGGCGGCCACGGTGCTGCTCCCCACCAGCGCCGCATCGTTGACGCCGACGGCGGCGCCGACCCCGATCGAAACCCCCGCCAGCAGGAGCAGCAACGCGACCCCGGCCAGGGCGAACGCGAAGTGGCTGCTCGCCCAGCGGATCCGGGTGGTGGCCGTGCCCAGCAGGGCTTCGGTGTGGCCCGCAGCCTCCTCGCTGCGCAGATGGCCGGCCGAGGACACCCCATAGGCGGCGGCCAGCAGCCCCATGATGCTGATCTCGGCGGCCAGGAAAGCGTCCGTCAGGGCCTGCCGGCCGCCCAGCATCCTGATCAGGTCCTGGGCGTTCGGTGAACTCAGCAGCTCTGCCACGTTGCTGACCAGGGACCCGATGACGACGCCGAAAACGAGGAAGGCCACGGCCCAGGCCAGCAGGACGCGGTACTGCAGGCGCACCGCCAGATCCCAGACGCCTGAGAGCGAACCGACGGCCGGGCCCGGGCGTTCAGCGCGGAGTCCCGCGCCCAGGTCGCGTCTGGCGCGAAGCGCAAAAGCGGCGGGGACCAGCACCAGGCACAGGCTCACGGGCAGCACCAGCACCCACCAGCGGTCCCCGGCGAACGCCCGGATCTGCTGGTTCCACCCGATGGGCGACAGCCAGGAAAGCACCGACGGCCCCGGTTCGGCCAGGTCTCCGACTGCGCGCAACGCGTACGTGACAGCGATGACGCCGATGCTGAGTCCGGTGGCGGCCCGGGCGCTGGCGGTCAGCTGGGCCGCCAGCCCGGCCACGGCACTGAACGCCATGCCCGTGGCGGCCCAGCCCAGGCCAAACGCGAGGGAGCCTGCAGCCGGTAACCCGCCGGCGGCCAGCGCGGCCGCCGAGAGCAACCCGAGCACCACATTGGCGCCGAGGCTGATCGTGAGGGCGGACGCCAGCGGGGCGTCCCGGCCCAGCCTGCCGCCGCCGAGCAGTTCCAGGCGTCCGCTCTCCTCATCGCTGCGGGTGTGCCGGATGGCGAGGATCACCATGAGGACGGCGAGGATGGCGGTCATGAACGCGGTGTACTTGATCAGCGAGAGGGCGCCGATGGAGGTGGGATCGTAGATCCGTCCAAAGAGAGCCACCATCGAGGCGGTCGCGTTCAGGGCGGTGGCGGCCTCGACGCGGCTCGCCACATCAGGGTAGAGCTCTGTTCCAGCCAGCGCGGTCGAGTAGGCGATCAGGGCGAACCCGACGATCCAGAGCGGCAGCAGCCAGCGGTCCCGGCGCAGTCCGAGCCTGATCAGGACGCCCGTTCCGGCCAGGGTCTCAGGCATCTCCGGCCCGCCGTCCGCCCGGAGCCGGACCGGTGGCCCGGCCCGGGGAAGAGCCGACGGCCGCGGCAGGAACCCCGGCGGGGATCTCACCGTAGTGGCGCAGGAACAGGTCCTCCAGCGTCGGCGGATGGCTCGTGAGGGACTTCAGCCCCGCCGTCGTCAGCGCCTGCATCAGGAGGGTCAGACCGGCGGGGTCGACCTGGGCGTTGACCCGGTGGTTGGTGATGACGACGTCGTGGACGCCGGGCAGCAGGTCCAGCCCGGGAGGCACGGCTGCGACGTCGGCCGTGACCGAGGTGCGGGTCAGGTGCCGCAACTGCTCAAGCGGGCCGGTCTCCACCACCCTCCCGGAGCGGATGATGCTGACCCGGTCGGAGAGCGCCTCGGCTTCGCTGAGGATATGGCTGCTCAGCACGACGGTGCGCCCCTGCGCGCGCAGTTCGCGGACGCAGCCGCGGAATGCGTCCTCCATCAGCGGGTCCAGCCCGCTCGTCGGCTCGTCAAGCAGGAACAGCTCGGCGTCGGTGGCCAGGGCGGCAACGAGGGCCACTTTCTGCCGGTTTCCCTTGGAGTAGGTGCGCGCCTTCTTGGTGGGATCGAGCTCGAACAGTTCCAGCAGGCGGTCCCGCCGCGCGCGGTCCTGGCCGCCCTGCAGCCGGCCCAGCAGTTCGATCACTTCGCCGCCCGTCAGGTTGGGCCAGAGGGCCACGTCCCCGGGGACGTAGGCCAGCCGGCGGTGCAGGCTCGCCACGTCGCGCCACGGGTCCAGCCCGAGCACCCTGATGGAACCCGCATCGGAGCGCAGGAGACCCAGCAGCAGGCGCAAGGTGGTGGACTTCCCGGACCCGTTCGGGCCGAGGAAGCCGTGCACCTCCCCGGCGGCCACCTCGAAGTCCAGTCCGTCCAGGGCTGTCACGGCCCCGAAACGCTTTACGACACCCGTCATTTCCACGACACTGCGCATAGTCATCAAGGTACGCCGATCGGCGGGCAGTGACCCCCTGCGGAAAGTCCCGTTTCCGCACGCCGGCCGCGGTTAGCGGCGCGTCTGTGGCTGTGATTGAGTTGTTCCATGCCATTTCGCTGGTCCGGCCGGGACACCCAGACCCTATCCGCCGTGGCGATGAGCGCCCTGCTGCTGGCGAGCGCCGCGAAGCACTTCGATGATCCCGGTTTCTTCGGCCCGGTGGTTCCGGACTTCCTCTGCCGCGATGACACCGGCGAGCAGTCCAACAGCCCGCTCGCGGTGCTGTCCCGGGAGGAATGGGTGGCGCTCAGCGGCCTGCTCGAGGCGGGCGCCGCCGCCGGACTCCTGATCCCGGCGACCCGTCGCGCGGCCGCGGGCTGCACCGCGGCCATGTTCACCCTCTTCCTCGCCGGACACGTCGACGCGCTGCGCAAGGCCTACGGCCCGGACGGGACCCCCGGCCAGCGACGCGCGCACACCCTGCGGCTGCCGCTGCAGGCACCGCTCATTGCCTGGGCCTGGAGCCTGCGGAACCCCGTTCCGGGGAAGCCGCACCCGCGGAAGCCGGTCCGGCAGTGAAACTCCTGCAGTCCCCGGCTGCGCGGGTCGGGCTTTCCATCAGCATCGCCACCGGTCTCTATGGCGTGTCCTTCGGTGCGCTGTCCGTCACCTCCGGGCTCGACTTCTTGCAGACCATGGCTTTGAGCCTGCTGCTGTTCAGCGGCGGCTCGCAGTTCGCCTTCATCGGGGTGGTGGCCGGGGGTGGTTCCGGCGTCGCCGCGATGGGCGCGGCCACACTGCTGGGCATGCGCAACGGCATCTACGGAATGCAGGTCAACGCACTGCTGCAGCCGAAGGGCTGGTTGCGGTTCGCGGCAGCCCACGTCACCATCGACGAGTCGACCGCCACGAGCACCGGACAGACGGACCCGTCGGAACAGAAGCGCGGCTTCTGGACCGCCGGACTGGGCATCTTCGTCCTGTGGAACCTGTTTACCGCCGTGGGCGCGCTGGCCGGCGCGGCCCTGGGCGATCCCAAACAATGGGGCCTCGACGGTGCCGCCGTTGCGGCGTTCCTGGGCCTGCTCTGGCCCCGGCTCAAGGGCCGCGAACCTGTGGCGATCGCCGTCGTCTGCGCCCTCGCCACCGTGCTCGCCGTTCCCTTCGTACCGGCCGGGGTGCCGATCCTGGTGGCCGCGGTGGTTGCGGCGGCCATCGGCTGGTTCAGCCATGGCCGCAGTGACGAGGGACTGGAACCGGACGTGGACCCCTACGCAGAACACCCGCACCCGTCTGCACGGCCCTCCGGGGAGGCCTCATGACGCTGTGGATGTGGCTCCTGCTCTCCTGCCTGCTGGCGTATGCCTGGAAACTGCTGGGCTATCTGGTCCCGGCCAGCGTGCTCCGCGACCCGCGGATGTCCCGGATCGCCGGGACCATGACCATCGGCCTGCTGGCGTCCCTGACGATCGTGAACACCGTGGCCTTGGGGCAGACGCTGGCACTGGATGCGCGCCTGGGGGCACTGGCCGCGGCCGGCATCGCCCTGGTCTTCCGGGCGCCCTTCCTGGTGGTCGTCCTCGCCGGCGCCGGCGCGGCAGCCGGGCTCAGGCTGCTTGGCTGGGGCTAGCTGTACTCAGCCAGGACGTTGGTTACACGGTGAAAGGGTGAAGACCTCTTAGGTTGGTGGTTACCACACACACCGA
>NZ_MQTS01000026.1 GCF_020532825.1 Arthrobacter sp. SO3 | reverse complement strand
CGCCCGAAATCCGATTCAGCCCGCCGGGACGGCAAAAACCAGGCCCGGCGCCCCGACCGCCATCCGATGAAAAATCCGGGTTAGCGTCCGGCCAAGGAGGTCGTGGAGCTCCCGGAAGTGCCGTTCCGTCGCTTCCGCGTGGAATGCCGAGGTGTCCGCCATCGAATAGCCATGCGATGCCCCGGCGTAGATCTCGTTAGCGGACTCCAGACCTGCCGTGTCCAAGGCCTCGTCCAGGCGAGCAACGGCGTCGGCGTCCATGCTTTGATCATGATCGGCGTGGCCGAACACAAACCTGGCCCGGGCGTTGCCCAGTCCGAGATGGGGGCTGTCGGGGGCGTCGGTCGCGAGGCCACCGCCGTGGAAGCCACCGCAGGCCGCGACAACGTCCGGGTGGGCGGTCGCCGTGCGCACAGCAAGCCGTGCGCCCATGCAATAGCCGAAGACGCCGATCGGGCCGGGCGCGACGCCGTCGAGCGTGCCCAAACCGTCCACCCATGCATCGATGTCCGGCAGCGCTTTGTCCGTGGTGAGGCGTCCGACCCGCGGGAATGCGGCAGAGCCGGCTGCCTCGCGGCCCGCCGGCGTGGTCATATCCATTTCCGGAGCCAGCTCGGCCACCGTTCCTTCCCGGTAGAAGACGTTCGGGGCCAGCACAACGTAGCCCCAGTCGGCGATGCGTTGCGCCATGGCCTGGATGCGGGGGCGCAACCCGAAGGCATCCATGTAGAGGATGACACCCGGAAATGGGCCGGGGCCGGTGGAGGGGCGGGCCACCAGGGCCTCGGCGGTGCCGTCTGCGGTAGGAATCTCGATGAGCATCCGGTCAGGATATCCGAAGTGGTTCCGTCACCAGCTATTGTCGGCGTCGGGCGGCCGGGGCGACGCCGGGGGAACCTAGGAGTAGTACCGGCCCAGGGTCTCGGCCTTGAACTCGAAGAAGTTGCCGGCCTCGATGGCGAGCCGGGCGTCGTCGACCATCTTCACCACAAAGCGCTCGTTATGGATCGAGATCAGCGTCGCCGAGACCATCTCCTTGGCCTTGAACAGGTGGTGGATGTAGGCCCGCGAATAGTTCAGGCAGGCGTAGCAGTCGCAGCCCTCCTGCAGCGGGCCGAAGTCGCGCTTGTACATGGCACCGGAGAGGTTGTAGCGGCCGGTGGGGTGGTAGAACGCTGAATTCCGGGCCACCCGGGTCGGTGAAACGCAGTCGAAGGTGTCCGCGCCGTTCTCGATCGCGGTGAAGATGTCGTCCGGCTCGGAGATGCCGAGGAGGTGCCGGGGCTTGTTCTCGGGCAGTTCCTCGTTGCACCAGCGGACAATCGTGCCCAGGTTCTCCTTCTCCAGGGCCCCGCCGATGCCGAAGCCGTCGAAGTTCAGGGCGCCGAGGTCCCGGCAGGCCTTGCGGCGTAGATCCTGGTACTGGGCGCCCTGGATGACCCCGAAGAGCGCCTGGTACGGCTTGCCCGGGCGCTCGGACGTCAACCGGAAGTGCTCGGTGATGCAGCGCTCGGCCCAGCGCCGGGTCCGTTCCAGGGATTCCTCCTGGTAGCCGCGGGAATTCTGCAGGGTGGTCAGCTCGTCGAAGGCGAACATGATGTCCGCGCCGATCTGGTGCTGGACGTTCATGGAGATTTCGGGGCTGAAGCGGTGCCGGTCCCCGTTGAGGTGGCTCTTGAACCACACGCCTTCCTCGTCCACGTGGGCCAGGCGTTCCTTGCCGGAGGCCACGGCGTCGTCGGGTCCGGACTGGTCCACGGATTTCATGTCGATGACTTTTTTGAACCCCGAGCCCAGGCTCATCACCTGGAACCCGCCGGAGTCGGTGAAGGTGGGGCCACGCCAGTTCATGAAGGCGCCCAGGCCGCCCGCTTCATCGAGGATGTCCGCGCCGGGTTGCAGGTACAGGTGGTAGGCGTTGGCCAGCACGGCCTGCGCGCCCAGCTCGGCGACAGACTCCGGGAGCACCGACTTGACCGTGGCCTTGGTGCCGACGGCGATGAACGCCGGGGTCTGGATCTCGCCGTGCGGTGTGGTGATGGTGCCGGTGCGGCCGAGGAACTCCCCGCCGTTCCCGCTGACCTGGGCGCCGGTCGGTGAGCAGCTCTCACTCAGGCGCTTGCCCACGCGGAAGGAAAACTCGGACTGCTGGGCCGGCAGGAGCGATGACACGGGTGATTCGGGATTGGCTGGCACCGTTCAAGTGTGCCAGCTAACAGCCCCCAACCCTTAGTGCAACGGATCGGATGTGGGGTAGTTCTCAGCCAGCCATTTGTCCCAGTAATTGCGGATGGACTCCAGCTGGTGCGCCCCGAGGTCATAGGTGGATACGATGACGAGGGACCCGCCCTGGGGCCTGATGTCCTTGATGACCGGCTGGTCCGCCACAATCACCAGGCCTTCGCCGTGCTCCGCGTAGTGGTGGACCGTCAGGCCCACCTGGTGGTTGCTGCGGAACCACACCTTGCCGGAGAGTTCCTCGCCCGTGGCCAGGGTGAGCGAGTACGGTTCGCCGGGTTTGGGGATCTCGCTGAGGCCCAGCTGTTCGATGGCCGACCCCTCATTCCCCGGCACGGAAAAGAAGAAGGTCTTGCGCTTGCCGTGCGGATGCCGTTCGAGGGCGAAACGGAGCTGCTGGAGGAAAGTCAGCCAGCCCTGGGTAATGTCCTCGTCCCAGGCGGCCCACTCGGAATTGTGGTCCACGGCGGCCCGTATGACACTGACTTCCGTGCCCGTCGGTACCGGTTTCAGGGTGAAGACGTCCCCGCCATCGACCACCAGGGAGGTATGGTCGGCGCCTTCGACCACCTTGGGGCTGAAGTAGATCTCGTCGATCTCGGCCGCCTGGTCGTCGGCTTCCCAGCCGTGCCACTGGGCAACTTTGGCGGGCTCGCGCAGCATTGTCCAAACCTGCTGCGCGTCGGAGTTGATCACAACGCTCAGATTGTTCGTCATGGGGTGAATCTACAACGCCCGGCCGAGAGGGGGTAGGGGCCAAACGCCTCAGGACCGGACGGACTCGAGTTCGTTGCCGATCCGGCGGTCCAGCTCCGGGGCGCCGATGGTCTCCGATCCGCCGTGGGCGCGCAGGAAGAGCAGCGCCTCCAGCCGGAGCATCCGCCACTCGCGTTCCGCATCCGGATTCGAGTTGTCCATCGCGCGGAAGATTTCCTTGTCGTACAGGTTCGGTTCGTTCAGCGAGCGCTGGCGGACCTTGGCGTTGATGCGGGCCTTGAACGGGTCCGTTTCCATGCCATCGGGGGTGCGCAGGAACTTTTCGTAGACGGCGGCCCGTTCCTCCTGCCCGAGCTGGCGGCAGATGTAACTGGACAGGGCGAGGGAGGCCTCGACCGACGCCCAGCGGCCGCGGTTGCCGTCGAAGGGAAGCACGTTGAGCAGGTCGGCGACGGTGAGGGCGTTTTCGGCGTCCTTGAGGATGATGAACAGTTCCTGCGCGAGGTCGCTGAGGTCCTTGAGGCAGCTGCCGGACTTCGTGTTGATGCCCTTGGCCAGCCGTTCGCTGAGCAGGAGCACTCCCGTCGAGCTCGGGTGGGCCTGCGCTACGGCCTGCACCACGGACTCGGGCGTACCCTCAAGGGCGGGGATGAGCGCCAGGTCCTCTTCGCTGGGGCCGCTCACGGCAGGCGGCGCGGCCGGCAGCGGAGGGACGACGGCGGCGGGCGCTGCGGCGCCGTCCCCGGTCTCCCCGGAGCGGTCCTGCCCGCTGGCCCCGCCCTGGACGTTGCCATCATTCCGGGCAGGTTCGACGGGCTGCGGCGATGCACCGGCGGCCACGAACGAGGTGTCTTCAGCCTCGGCCCCGGCAGCCAGAATCAGGACGGTGGAGGCGGCTGCGATCCGGAGTCCGCCGCCGCCGGTGAGGGTCGCCAGGACCATGGCGGGAGTGCCGAAATCGTCAGTTTCGACGTCGACGCGCTGGATTTCGGCGGAACGGTTGCCATCGGGCAGGAGCAGGCGATCGCCGCTCTGCAGAGTTCCAGCCTGCTGTTCGATGTAGTTCGGGGCGGCTGGCGGGTGGGTCATCTGGAGTCCTTAAATTCTTTTGCAGTCCGCCCTACAGTCTACAAAGGCGCGCGGCGGAAGTCGGGGACGCAGTGCAAACCCCGGGCGTCCCGGGGCATCTTCCGGCTGGCCCGGCGCGGGTCAGTTCCCGACCCCGGCGAAGGCCAGGGCCTGCCGGATCAGGGCGCCGCGGCCGCCGCTGAACTCCAGCTGGACATCTGAGCTCATTACTTCCTGCGGCGTCATCCAGGTCAGCTCCAGGGCGTCCTGGCGGGGTGAGCATTCGCCGGTGACCGGGATGATGTAGGCCAGGGCGACGGCGTGCTGGCGGTCGTCGGTGAAACCGGTGTGGGACGGGGCCGGGAAGTATTCGGCCACCGTGAACGGCACCGGACTAATGGGCAGCTGGGGAAAAGCCAGCGGTCCGAGGTCCTTCTCCATATGGCGCAGCAGGGCCGCCCGGATGGTCTCCCGGTACAACACCCGTCCGGAAACCAGCGAGCGGATCATGTTGCCGTCCTCGTCCGCCTGCAGGAGCGTGCCAACCTCGTTCACAAACCCGAGCGGATCCAGCCGGACCGGGACGGCCTCGACGTAGACCATGGGCAACCGGCCGCGCGCCTCGAACAAATCATCTTCGGAGAGCCAGCCGGGGTTCGGGTCAGGAGTGCGAACGTTCATGGTTAAGTTCTACCCCATCCCTGCCGCCAGGGCGTGGTCCCCCTCACCCGAGTGCCGGCGCCGCGGAAATCCAGAGGGGCGGGTGGGCGGCCAAACCGTCTGCATCCGGGTTGGCCACATGCAGGGTGGGGACGGCTGATTCCTCGATGACAGCAGCCTCGTGTCCGGCCTCGTCAAGACGCTCACGCAAGGCGCCGAGGTCGCCGGCGTATTCAAAGCCCAGCCCGGCGCGTCCGGCCCCGGTGGCCGTGCCGACCATCAGGATCCCGCCGTTCTTCGCCGTGAACGCTTCGGATTCGACGGTGTCGACGTCGGTGTTTGTGTCGGCGTTGCCGATAGCGCCACTGCCCGGAATCGGGCGGGGCCGGGCACCGATGTCCCGCAGGGTTCTCGCCGCGGCCACCGCGTCTTCGGAGAACCAGACGGCGACGACGGCGAGGTCCGGGTCCGCTTCCGCTGACCTGACCCAGCTGCCGTCCGCGGCGCGCGCGGCCTGGTCGGCCAGGAAACTGAACCCGTCCGCGGCGGTGATGCGGCAGGACTGGCCATGGTCCGCGTCGATGAGCTCCGCGGTGGTGCCGCCCTCGGCCGCGCCGGCCTCCTTCGTCCGCCGGGCGAATTCCAACAGATCGCCCACCTCGACCCCCAAGGAGGTGGTGCCGTCCTCCGCGGAGCCCACTTCGGCGAAATGGAGGGCAAGGCGGCCGGAGCCGGCGTCGAACTCCCGCCAGGTGGGCTCGTCGACGGTCTTGATCATGCCCAGGTCGGTGAGCAGCCGCTCCCATTCGTCAATGCGGGAGGTGAAGTGGATCGGGCGGACACGCAGCATCGTTGCTCCTGAAGGGTGTGGCGGATTCCAGCTCTCAGGGACATCGTGCCACCAAAGCACTGCAAGTGGTCAGTGCGCGGCACAATAGTGCCATGGCTGTTGAACTTGAGGACCTGCTGGTGAAGGACGCAGCCGAGTGGCGCACCTGGCTGGAAGGGCACCACGCGGAGAGCCCCGGTGTATGGCTGGTGCTGCACAAAAAGGGCGGCACGGTCACGGAACTGGACTACGAGACCGCCCTGCAGGAAGCGCTTTGTTTCGGCTGGATCGACGGCCAGGGAAAGCGCCGTGACGAGGGAAGTTCCTTCCAGCGGATGACCCGCCGGGGACCGAAAAGTGTCTGGTCGGTCCGGAACGTGGAGCGGATCGGGCGCCTCGAGGCCGCGGGCCGGATGGCTCCCGCCGGACAGGCCGCCGTCGAGAGCGCCAAAGCCGACGGCCGGTGGGAAGCGGCTTACTCGGGTGCGGCCACGGCGGAGGTACCTGGGGACCTCGCCGCTGCCATTGCGGCCGAGCCCCGCGCGCAGGCGATGTTCGACGTCCTGACCTCGGTGAACCGGTATGCCCTGATCTACCGCACCAACGGGGTCAAACAGGCCGCCACCCGGGAGAAGAAGATCGCGGGATTCGTCGAGATGCTGGCCCGGTTCGAGACGCCCTACCCGCAGGCCCGGCGTCCGCCGGCCCCTGACGCCTAGGGATTTCCCCGCAGGCCCGGCGTCCTCCGGCCCCTGTCCGGCTCGTCTAAAACCCGACGCCCATGGCCTGGGCAATGACCACCGCAGACGCTGAGGACCAGGCCTGCGGATGGCACGACGCCGGATACGGCACCGCGTGGTCCGCCTCACCGGCCGTGATGCCGGCGAACAGTTCGGGCAGGCGGTGCCCGAAGGACCCGGACGCGGCCAGCAGGCCCTCGGCGATGGTGCGGGCCTCGGCGAGGAATCCCTCGGCGAGCAGCCCCCGCACCGCGATGGCGGTGTCGTGGCTCCAGACCGAACCGCAGTGGTAGCTGTACGGCCAGAAACCCGCGGCGCGACGGGAAATCGTGTGCACGCCGTAGCCGGAGAACAGTTCGGGGCTCAGCAGCCGGTCCGCCACGAGCCGGGCCTCCGAGGCATCCAGGATTCCGGTGCCGAGCAGATGTCCCATGTTGGAGCCCGGGATGTCCAGCGGATCGCCGTGCCCGTCGAGGGCCATGGCAGGGAACGGCCCGCCGTCGTCCTCGACCCAGAAGCGTTCGCGGAAGTTCTGTTGCAGCGCCTCGGCGAAGTCCCGCAGCGCCTGGCCTCCGGGTTCGCCGTAGGCGTCGAAGAGATCGGCGGTGTCCACGGCGGCCTGGTGCGCGTAGCCCTGCACCTCGGAGAGCGCGATCGGGCCGTCCGCCTGGCGGCCGTCGCGGAACTGCATGGCGTCGCGGGAATCCTTCCAGCCCTGGTTGCTGAGGCCGTGGCCGGTGGCATCCTGATAGCTGAGGAACCCGCTATTGGCGCTGCCGGGAGCGCCCGCGGCGGCCAGCAGCCATTCCACCGCCCGGGCCGCGTTGGGCAGGAGCGAGCGGACGGCGGCGTCGTCCAGTCCGGCGTGGCCGAGTTCGGCCAGCAGGCACAGCCAGAGCGGGGTGGAATCCACGGCGCCGTAGTACACCGGGGGCAGGCGCAGGCCCTGGCTCTCCAGCACCAGTTCTTTGGACCGGAGCTCGTGCAGGATCTTGCCGGGGTCCTCGGCGGCGGCCGGGTCGTTCTTCGTGCCCTGGAACGCCGCCAGGGAGCGCAGCGTTCCGGCGGCGAGGCCGGCGTCGAGCGGCAGGAGCAGCCGTGCGGCCCAGAGCGAGTCGCGCCCGAACAGGGTGAAATACCAGGGCGCCCCGGCGGCGAGGAACGGCGCGTCGGGCAGCTTCCGGGTAGCCAGGCGGAGACCGGCGAGATCATCGAGTGCGTTGTCCAGCAGCAGGCCCAGGGCGCCGGACGGCTCGGCCCGGACCCGGCGCGCTGCGGGCGGCCGGGCCGCCACGACAGCGTCCTCGCTGTCGGCCAGTACGGCCTGCCATTCTGCTTCGAAAGGGCGTCCCCGCCCGGCTGTGCCGCGCCAGAGGAGCCGCTGTCCGGCGGCGACGCTGCCGGGGGCGGCGACGGTCAGGGTCCGTCCGCCGTCCCGCCAGCGCAGGGTGGAATCGTCGGCGGAGAACGGCTCGGAGGGGTCCCGGAACCGGCTCAGCCGGATGGCGGCCATGTCGGTGAAGTCCGCGGCGAGCTGGATTTCGATTTCCACCTCGACCGACTCGAGGGAGGTGCCCAGCTGCAGGGAGTGCCGGACGACGCCGGGTGTGACCGTCCAGGTCTGGAGCAGTTCGACGGCGGGATCCTCCGTGGGTCCGGGGATGCCGCGGACCAGTCCGCGCACGCGCAGCACACCGCCGGCCTCCGCCTCGACCGTGGCGGGCTCCGGTTCGAGCCCGTTCACCCGCACCTCGGCCCGGCACAGCATCCGGGTGTCCCCGTGCAGCAGGCCGGTGAACCAGCCGCCGCCCGCCGCGCCAGGCGAGCCCGGGGCGTCCGTGCCGGGGCCGCTGGCGAGCCGCCCGTCGGCGTCGAGCCACAACTGGGTGGGCGCGGCAACGGAGCAGTGCTGGCGGTGGAGCGCTGGCTGGACAGTCATGCGCCCCACCCTATGCCGGGAGCGGGGCCCGCTCAACGGGCCCCGCAGGGCACGGCCGAGACACACGTGATGCAGGAGGGGCTGCCCTGGCGGCGGCTAAGCCGGAGGGAGGTCCTCCATCGGGAAGGCCACTGCCTCGCCGACGACGCGGAGGCAGAGCTCGGTGCCGGGGCGGGCGATTGAGGCATTCCAGTGCCGGATGGTGATGATTTCGCCGCCGCCGGGGTACCGGTGGTCGGCCACGGCGCCTTCCGCGAGGACGGGCGGGACGGCGAGTTTGAGCCGGACGGTGGTTTCGGGCCCGAAGTAATCGGTGTCCACCACAACGCCGCGGATCGGGCCGTCCTCGGCGATCCGGATCTGCTCCGGGCGCAGCATGAGCTGGACCCGGCCCTGTGCCGGGGGCCGGCGCACGGGGATGCCGCCCAGGGAACAGGTGGCGAGGGAGCCTTCCATCCAGGCGTCGAGGATGACGGCGTCGCCCAGGAATTCCGCGGTGGCACGGTCGGCGGGGCGGGTGTAGACGATGAAGGGGTTGCCGATCTGCGCCAGCCGTCCGCCGCGCATCACTGCCACCTGGTCCGCGAAGGACAGCGCCTCGCCCTGGTCGTGGGTGACCAGGATGGTCGTGACGCCGGCGTCGTGCAGCACCTTGCCCACGGCGCGGCGGGTGGCCACCCGCAGGCCGGCGTCCAGGGCGGAGAACGGTTCATCCAGGAGCATCAGTTCCGGCTCGCGGGCGAGGGCACGGGCCAGGGCGACCCGCTGCTGCTGCCCGCCGGAGAGTTCGTGCGGGCGCCGCTTGGCCATGGCAGGGTCCAGCGAAACCATTTCCAGCAGCTCGGCCACCCGGGCCTTCACTCCGCGGTGGCCGCCGGTGAGCTTGGCGGAGTCGAGCCCGAAGGAGATGTTCTGCCCGACGCTCAGGTGCGGGAAGAGGGCGCCGTCCTGCGCGACGTAGCCGACGTGGCGCTTGTGCGCCGGGACCCAGACGCCGTCGCCGGCCACCTTGTCGCCGTTGAGCGAGATGCTGCCTGTGTCCGGGTGCTCAAAACCCGCGATCAGCCGCAGCAGCGTGGTCTTGCCGGAGCCGGAGGGGCCCACGATCGCCGTTGTGCCGCCCTTCGCGACCGAGAGGTTGACACCCTTGAGGACGGCCTGGGAGCCGAAATTTTTGGTGACGGCGTCAATCTCCAGGTGGCTGTTGGTGCTGGTGGCCACGGACGCGGCGACCCGCGGTTCCGGGAGCCGGGAAGGGCTGTATTGGGTCACTGTCCCGCTGCTTTCTTGGACTGCTGGAAGAGGAGGTAGGTCATCGGTGCCGAAATCACGATCATCAGCAGGGCGTAAGGGGCGGCACCGGCGTAGTCGATCTCGCTGCTCTTGCTCCAGAATTCGGTGGCTAGCGTGCGGGTGCCGTTGGGGGAGAGCAGCAGGGTTGCCGTCAGTTCGTTCACGATCGCCAGGAACACCAGCGCGGCGCCGCCCGCGGCGGCCGGGGCGGTCAGCCGCAGCGTGACCCGGAGGAAGGCCAGCAGCGGCGGCTTGCCGAGCGCCTGGGCTGCCTCGTCGAGTTCCTTCGGTGCCTGGGCCAGGCCGGAGCGGATGTTGACCAGCGCGCGCGGCAGGAACAGCAGCACGTAGGCCGCGACCAGCAACACGGAGGTCTGGTACAGGTTGGGCGCCGCCTTGATGCTGACCGTCACGAAGGCCAGCCCCACCACGATCCCCGGCATGGAGCTCGTGATGTAGTTGGACAGCTCCAGGGCCTTGCTGAACCAGCTGGGATGCCGCACGGCCAGGTACGCCATCGGGAACGCGACGACCGTGGTGGCCAGGGCGCCGGCCAGGCCATACGTCAGCGTCTGCAGCAGGGCCGGCAGGAACTCCTCCGCGGCCCAGATGTCCGGTCCGCCGGCGTAGATCCAGCGCAGCACGAAGGTCAGCGGCAGCCCGAAGGCCAGCGCGGTGAGCGCGATCAGGAACAGCTGGGCCGGCAGCTGGTAGGCGTGCAGCGGCAGGCGCAGTGCCCGGGCCTGGGCGCCGGAGCCGATCCTGGCGTACCGGGCACTGCCGCGGCTTCGCACTTCCGCCAGCAGCAGGATCAGGCACAGGAACACGAGTACGCTGGCCAGCATGTTCCCTGCGGTGCCGTTGAAGGTGGACTGGTACTGCACCATGATCGCGGTGGTGAAGGTGTCGAAACGGATCATCGCGAAGGCGCCGTATTCGGCCAGCAGGTGCAGGGACACGAGCAGCGCGCCGCCGGTCATCGCGATCCGCAGCTGCGGCAGCACCACACGGAAGAAGGCCCGCCAGGCGCCGAGGCCCAGGGACGCGGCGGATTGTTCGATGGCCGGGTCCAGCCGGCTGAGCGTCGCGGCGGCCGGGATGTAGACGAGCGGGAAATAGGACAGCGTAGCGATCAGCACCCCGGACCACAGGCCCTCGAGCGAGGGCACCGCGGAGACCCAGGCGTAGCTGTTGACGAACGCGGGGATGGCGAGCGGGGCCGCGAGCAACACGGCCCACCATTTGTGCCCCTTGAGCTGGGTGCGTTCCACCAGCCACGCGCCGCCCACCCCGAGGATGAGGCACAGCGGCACGGTGACCAGCATCAGCAGCACCGTGTTCAGCAGCAGCTCGCCGACGCGCGCCCGGAAGATCAGGTCCATGGCGGTGTCCCACCCGGTGGCCACCGTCATGACGATGACGTAGCCCAGCGGAATCAGCGCGAAGAGCGCGATGAGGACTGCCAGGACCGCAATTACAGATACGCCGAAAGGCGGGCGGGGGCGCTTGCCCCTGCCCGCCGTCGTCGTGTTCCCGGATGTTTCGGGAGCCGCCAGCTTGGTTGTCACGTGGTTAGAGCAGTCCTGCCTTGGTCATCAGCTCGGTGACCTTGGCGGAGTTGAGCTTGGCCGGGTCCACAGTGGGTGCCTGCAGGTCCGGCAGCGGGACGAGCTTTTCGTTGGACGGGACGCCGGAAGCGATGGCGTACTCGAAGGAGGTGCCCTTCTGCAGGACTTCCTGGCCCTTCTTGCCGGTGATGAACTTGACGAAGGCCTGGGCCGCCGCCGCGTTCTTCGAGGACTTCAGCACGCCGCCGCCGGAGACGGACACGAAGGCGCCCGGATCCTGGTTCTTGAAGTAGTACGGGGTGACGTTATTGGAGTTCTCGCCGGTCTTGGCCTGGTCGCCGTAGTAGTAGTAGTGGTAGATCAGTGCGGCGTCGACTTCGCCGGCGTTGACTGCCTTCATCGCGGTGCTGTTGCCCTTGTAGGCCTTGGAGTTTTCCTTCATGCCCTGGAGCCATTCCTCGGTGGCGGCTTCGCCCTTGAGTTCCAGCAGGGCCGAGACGATCGCCTGGAAGTCGGCACCGGACGGCGAGGCCGCCCACTTGCCCTTCCACTCCGGCTTGGCCAGGTCCAGCATGGACTTCGGCAGCTGGTCTGCGGTGAGCTTGGCCTTGTCGTAGACCAGCACGGTGGAGCGGGCTGCGATGCCGGTCCACTTGTTGGTGGAGGGCCGGAATTCGGCGGGCACCTGGTCGATGGTGGCTTTGTCGACGTCGGCGAAGAGTCCGGCGTTTTCCACCTGGGCCATGGCCGGGGAGTTTTCGGTAAGGAAGACATCGGCCGGGGAGGCCTGGCCCTCCTGGATGATCTGGTTGGACATCTCGGTGTCCGAGCCCTGGCGGAGGGTGACCTTGACACCGGTTTCCGCGGTGAACGCGTCCACCCATTCCTTGGTCAGTGATTCGTGCTGGGCGTTGTAGACCGTGATCTCTCCGGAGATCTTGCCGTCAGCGGCGGCGCTGCCGGGGGAGGTCGAGTTGCCGGAGCCACAGGCGGTGAGGCCGAGCGCGGCGGTGGCGGCAAGTGCGATACCTGCCAGCGCGTTGTTGCGGATCTTCATGGGGCTGCTTTCTGCAAGGAAGGTCTTGGGCCCCTAGCCCCCCTGTGAGCGGGGAAGTTAGGGCATGCTCACTAGGAAAAACTGTAGGTTAGCCAAACCT
>NZ_MQTS01000025.1 GCF_020532825.1 Arthrobacter sp. SO3 | reverse complement strand
AAATCCGATTCAGCCCGCCGGGACGGCAAAAACCAGGCCCGGCGCCCCGACCGCCATCCGATGAAAAATCCGGGCTAACGAACGGACTGATGACCCACCTCGATCATGCCCTTGCCCTTAAATCCCAGAGCAGCGACCTCGTCATGTACGGGGTTACCAGGTAGCGGACCCACATTGACCCATGGAGCGTGCCGGGCCGTGACTGAACTCCTGGCCGGTCCGTTGCCGGCCCCCATGAGCGCCACTTCGCCACGGTATCGCTACCCCCGCGTAAGCTCAAACAAGGCTTGATCCCAAGTTCAGCCATCCGGACCAATTGGACCGGCCGGAACGAGCGCAGCTCTTCGTGTTATCAGAGGTCCGCCAGTACCGACCCTGGATTTTCGATAGCGTTGGCCACGTAGCGGAGGAAGCCGCCGGCGGTGCCGCCGTCGCAGACACGGTGGTCGAAGGTGAGGGTCAGTTCGGTGACCTTGCGGACGGCGAGTTCGCCGTTGACCACCCAAGGCTTGTCGATGATCCGTCCGACCCCGAGGATCCCCACCTCGGGGTGGTTGATGATCGCGGCGGAGCCGTCCACCCCGAAGACGCCGTAGTTGTTCAGCGTGAAGGTGCCGCTGCCGAGGTCTGCGGGGCTGGCCTTGCCGTCGCGGACAACGGCGGTGAGCCGGCGGATCTCGGAATCCAGTTCGCGGGCGCTGAGTTTGTCCGCGTTGCGCACCGACGGCACCATCAGGCCGCGGTCGGTCTGGGCCGCGAAGCCGAGGTTGACGCCGTCGAAGGCCACAATCTCCTGGGATGCTCCGCCGGTGGTGTCCTCGGTGGTCACGATCCGGGTGTTCAGCTCCGGGAACTTCTTCAGCCCGACGGTGACAAAGCGCGCAATGAAGGCCAGCAGGCCCGGGGTGTGGTGCGGGTCCGCCTGCTTCAGTGCGGCACGCATCTCGACCAGGGCGGTGGCGTCGACATCAACCCATACCGTGGCTTCCGGGATCTCGGACCGGCTGCGTGTCATGTTCGCCGCAACGGCCTTCCGCACGCCGCGGACGGGGGTGCGCCCGGCAATTCCCAACCCGGTGCGGGTATCGGTGTCACCTTTGGTCGACACTGCTGAAATTGACGTAGTTTCGTCAGGCTCAGCCGCCGGGCGCTCTACTGTCGAGGGCTTGATAACCGCCTCGACATCGCGCCGCATGATGAGCCCGCTGGCCCCGGAGCCCTGGAGTTCGCCCAAGTCGACCCCGTGGTCCCGCGCCATCCGCCGGACCAGCGGCGAAATAACGGCCCCCAGCTTCCCAGGCACCCGGGTCCGCATCAGCAGCAGGTCATCGGCAGCCTTGTCGGCTGCAGACACCTGGGCCGCCGGTTCGGCCACCGCAGTCCCGGCCGGCGCTT
Organism: Arthrobacter sp. SO3; assembly: GCF_020532825.1. GTDB lineage: Bacteria > Actinomycetota > Actinomycetes > Actinomycetales > Micrococcaceae > Arthrobacter. The sequence continues at coordinate 23,955 of NZ_MQTS01000025.1, read as the reverse complement.
TCCGGGGCCGGGTCCTGCGGGCAACCCCGTGGCCGCCCGGCGTCCCGTACCCGATCAGGACGTTCCCGGACCCGGCCTTTTCTTCCTCGCGGTACACCTCAGCCGCGGCGTCTTCAGCCTCGGTTTCGGCTTCAAGAGGCTCGGCGGCCCGGGCAGCAGCAAGTGCAACCGGCGCACCGACCGGCGTCACGGAGATCAGCGGCTTGCCGACGTCGAGGGTCTCGCCGGGTTCACCGTGCAGCACGGCGACGGTGCCGGCGTACGGGGAAGGCACCTCGACCATGGACTTGGCGGTTTCAACCTCGGCGATGGGCTGATCGACGCGGATTTCGTCACCCACGGCCACGAGCCAGTTCACGAGCTCGGCTTCGGTGAGGCCCTCTCCGAGGTCCGGGAGGAGAAATACTTTCGGTTCGCTCATGGTCAGTCTTCCCACTGGAGGTCGTCAACGGCGTCGAGGATGCGGTCCACGCCGGGCAGGTAGTAGTGCTCGAGCTTCGGCGCCGGGTACGGGACATCGAAGCCGGTGACGCGGCGGATCGGGGCGGCCAGGTGGTGGAAACAGCGTTCCTGAACCCGGGCCACGATCTCGGAGGACACGGAGGCGAAGCCGTGGGCCTCGGCGATGACCACTGCGCGTCCGGTTTTGCGCACCGAGGCGCAGACAGTCTCGTCGTCGAACGGCACGATGGAGCGGACGTCGATCACTTCGAGCGAGCGTCCCTCCTCGGCGGCCGCGGCGGCCGCTGCCAGAGCGGTGGGGACGGAGGGGCCGTACGCGATCAGGGTCGCGTCGGTGCCGGGGCGGGCGACGGCGGCGCGGCCTTCGGAGGAGGTCCCGCGTTGGGTGTTCTCGGTGTGCTCGGCGCGCAGCGCGTCCAGGTCCACCTGGTCCTTGGACCAGTAGAGCTTCTTGGGCTCCATGAACATCACGGGATCATCGGAGTCGATGGCCTCCCGGAGCATCCGGTAGCCGTCGGCGACGGTGGCGGGGGTAAAGACCTTCAGCCCGGCGGTGTGGGCATAGTAGGCCTCGGAGGAGTCGCAGTGGTGCTCCACTCCCCCGATGCCGCCGGCGTAGGGCACCCGGATGACCATGGGCAGCTTGACGGCGCCCTTGGTGCGGTTGTGCATCTTGGCGACGTGGCTGACGATCTGCTCGAAGGCAGGGTAGGCGAAGGCGTCGAACTGCATCTCGATGACCGGGCGCATGCCGTTCATCGCCATGCCGACGGCCATGCCGACGATGCCGGACTCGGCGAGCGGGGTGTCGAAGCAGCGGCTCCGCCCGAAGGTCTTGGTGAGCCCGTCGGTGATCCGGAAGACGCCGCCGAGCATGCCGACGTCCTCGCCGAAGACCAGAATGGACGGGTCCGCGTGCATGGCGTCGGCCATGGCGGTGTTCAGGGCCTTGGCGAGGGTGATGGTCTGCGGGCCGGTCCGATCGGCGACGGCCGCGGCCGTGGCGGCGGCGCGGGCGGTCGCGGCGCTGACGTTGCCGTTGGCTTCCGACGAGGTGGTGATGGTGGGGTTCATTTCGCGGCCTCCGTCTTCGAGGCGGCCTTCGAGGCGGCGTCGCGGGCGAGTTCGTCGGCGAGCATGGCGGACTGTTCTTTCAGCTGTGGTGTGGGCGTGGAGAAGACGTACTTGAAGAGGTCCTGCGGTTCCACCGGGACTTCCTCGCTCAGGCCGTCGCGGAGTTGGGTGGCCACGGCTTCGGCCTTTTCGGCGATCCCCGCGGCGCGGTCGTCGTCGAGCAGTCCGCGGTCCGTCAGGTAGGTCTTCATCCGGCTCAGCGGGTCCTTGGCGACCCATTCGGCGACTTCGCTGTCCTGGCGGTAGCGGGTGGCGTCATCGGCATTGGTGTGGGCCTGCATGCGGTAGGTGTGGGCCTCCACGAGCAGCGGGCCGGAGCCTTCGCGGGCGAGCCGGACGGCGCGGCCCAGCACGGCGAGGAGGGCGACGATGTCGTTGCCGTCCACGCGTTCGCCGGCCATGCCGTAGCCCACGGCCTTGTGGGCGAGGGACGGCGCGACGGACTGGTGCGCCAGCGGCACAGAGATGGCGTACTGGTTGTTCTGGACGAAGAACACGACGGGGAGGTGGAACACCGCGGCGAAGTTCAGCGCCTCGTGGAAGTCGCCCTCGCTGGTGGCGCCGTCGCCGCACATGGCCAGGACCACGGTGTCCTCGCCGCGCAGCTTGGCCGCATGGGCCACACCGACGCCGTGCAGCAGCTGCGTGGTCAGCGGGGTGCACTGAATGCCGACCTTATGCTTGGCCGCGTCATAGCCGCCGTGCCAGTCGCCGCGGAAGAGCGTCATGGTCTGGACGGGATCTACGCCGCGGGCCATCACCGCCACCGAGTCGCGGTAGGTGGGGAACATCCAGTCGCCCTCGGACAGGCAGAGGGCGGCGGCGACCTGGCAGGCCTCCTGGCCATGGCTGGACGGGTAGACGGCCATCCGGCCCTGCCGGACGAGGGCGGAGTTCTGGTCATTGACGCGGCGTCCGACGACGAGCTGCTCGTAGGCGGCCATCAGCTCCTCGTCGCCGGGGAGGGTGTATTCGTGGCCCGGCTGGGTGCCCTGCTCGGCGTGGGGGTTCAGGGTGCCGTCCGGGCCCACCATCTGGATCTGGTGCCGGGCGGGCAGCATGTAGTCCTCGACAGAGATGCCGAACTTGCGGACGGCCTCGCTGGCGGCGTCTTCCGGCGCACTGCCGGGTGCCGGTGCGCCAGTTGTCTGGTCCTCGCTTGCCGGGTGCTGCGCAGTGTGGTCTGCGGAGATCGTCATTGGTCCGTCCTTCTGTAGCCACTATTCGTTCCAAGTATGGCGCCGGGTGATGTTTCGTATCCAGCTCCGCAGAAAACCGTGGAGAAGTCCAGAGATTTGTCCTACTCTGGAAGACAAATCGTAAGTGTGAGCTGGATTACCGGCGGGGGTTGTAGACGAATGGCAGAGGCCGAGGCGGACCAGGCGGCGGTGCCGCTGGATGATGTGGACCGGAACATCATTGCGGAGCTGACCCGGGACGGCCGGATGTCCGTCACGCAGGTGGCGGAGAACGTCCACATCTCGCGCGCCCACGCCTACACGCGGATTGCCCGGCTGACCGGCGAGGGCGTGCTGACCAAGTTCACGGCGCTGGTGGATCCGATCAAGGCCGGCCTGAAGTCCTCGGCCTATGTGACCCTGAAAGTCCGGCAGCATTCGTGGCGCGAGCTTCGGGAACTGCTGCGCGCCATTCCCGAGGTGCACCACGTTGCCTTGGTGGGTGGGGATTTCGACGTGATCCTGCTGGTCCGCGCCGTGGACAACATCGACCTGCGCCGGGTGATCTTCGACCAGCTGCAGTCCATGCCTGGGGTGCTGGATACGCAAACGTTCTTGGTGTTTGAGGACTTGGATACGCGGTAGCGCACGAGCCTCATGTTGCATAGCGGCCAGAGCGTCAAAAGGAACAGGCCGCCTCTGTCGCCGGGTACAATTACTGAGACCACACGAATGATGCCGTTCCGGGGGGAAGGCCATTTAAATTCCCCCTGCCATTTACACAGGGGGATCCCGCTTTGGACCTACGCGACTACTTGCGGATATTTCGCCGCAACTGGATAGTGATAGTCGCATCGACGCTGGCGGGTCTTCTCATCGGCGCGGGTTTGTCGGCTCTGACAAAACCCACCTACACGGCAGAAACCCAACTGTTTGTAGCCATCCAGAATTCCGGATCGGTTCAGGAGCTCCAACAGGGCAATACCTTCAGTCAAGCCCGCGTCCAGTCTTACGTACGAACAGTGGCGTCCCCGTTGGTTCTCCAACCCGCCATCGACTCGTTGGGTCTTACCTTGACCGCGGCTGAGCTTGCTAGCAGAGTAAAAGCCAGCACCGACCTAAATACTGTTCTAATCAATATTTCGGTCGTGGACGATTCGCCAGTTCAATCAGCGGCAATAGCCCAAGCTGTCGGAAACAGCCTGATTCAGGCCGTGGACTCCCTAGAAAAGCCGAAGACCGGCGGCAGTTCCCCTGTCAGCCTGTCAGTCATCAAGCCCGCGACTGCACCCACCGCGCCGTCGGCGCCTAACACCCGACTCGATATGCTTCTGGGCATTCTCATCGGGCTAGCAGTGGGGATCGTTCTGGCCGTGCTTCGAACGACACTCGATAATAGAATTCGCGGTGAAGCGGATCTTCGCAAAGTCACGGATTCGCCAATCCTTGGCGGGATAGCTTTCGACCAGAATGCGGCTCAGAGCCCCCTCCTAACTCAGACACCGGCTCAGAGTCCCCGAGCCGAGTCTTTCAGGCAGCTTCGAACAAATCTTCAGTTTGCCAACGTGTCTGGACGAGCCAAAACAGTCCTCATAACATCTTCGCTGCCTGGCGAGGGCAAGAGCACAACTGCAACCAATTTGGCAATAGCTCTGGCACAGGCAGGTCAAACGGTATGTCTAGTTGATGCCGACCTGCGTCGTCCAATGGTGAATGAGTATTTGGGTCTCGATCGGTCCGCGGGGCTAACGACAGCATTAGTCGGCCAAGCAGAGGTAACCGACCTTCTTCAGCCCTGGGGCGAGGGCAGCCTCTTCGTACTGGCGTCCGGTCAGATTCCACCAAATCCAAGCGAACTATTGGGTTCCAACGAAATGAGGAACCTACTAATTCTCTTGGAGAACACTTTCGACATCGTACTTATTGATGCGCCTCCATTGCTGCCAGTAACTGACGCCGCGGTCCTGTCACAGCACGTCGGGGGTGTGGTCGTCGTGGTTGGCACTCAGAAGCTCAGGCAGCAAGATCTTCAGAAGTCGCTAGATGCTCTGAAGATGGTCGGTTCAAACGTCATGGGAGTTGTACTAAACCGTCTCCCGGTGAAGGGTCCGGACGCCTATTCGTATTCATATGCTTCCTACGAATCAAAAGCTGCGGAAGACCATGCACGCCCGCTGCGTAGAACCAACCGACGGGTCCTGGAAACTGAACACCTCGCAGCCCTTGTGGACCGAAGCGGCTCGCTGGACACCCTCGAAACTATCGACGACTACTCTACAACAGCGCCGAGACCCGCGACGCGATTCCCGACCCGTCGAAATGCGGGCAACTGACCGTTCGAACGTTACCCGCCGGCAGCATCCAAGGAGAAAACTACCGTGGCACCTAAGACGCCAGCTACCACGCACCCGAACTTTAAGGAACGCCAGCCCCTCGGCCCCCTTCAAGTGGTAGCTACGAGTCCAAAATTGGCCGCTCTCGCCCTGTGCGAAATTTCTAGAGACCTGACGTCGACACATGTCCACCTTGTGAACGCATACACGGTGGCTTTGGCGGCCGACTCCCCAGAGTATCTAGATACACTGCAGGGGGTGGCGATAAACCTCCCTGACGGCAAGCCCCTTTCATGGTTTTCTCATGCAGTTGGACACAAACCGGTCGTTCAGCAAGTCCGTGGCCCTCAACTCTTCCTCGACGTGTTCGATGTAGGCCGCAAGTTCGAGGTCAAACATTTCCTTCTCGGGTCCACGGATGATGTCCTCAACAAACTCAAGTCAAACCTCGAAATGAAGTTTCCTGGCGCTCTCATTGTCGGAATGGAAAGCCCGCCGTTTCGTGCCATGACGCATGAAGAACAAACGTCCCAGGACCAAAGAATATTCAAGAGCGGTGCAAACATCGTATGGATCGGCTTGGGCACACCGAAACAAGATCTGGAAGCCCAAAGACTATCCACCTCAACGGGATTGACAACCGTTGCAGTGGGTGCGGCATTCGATTTCGCGGCCGGTACCGTTCGTGAAGCACCTGTCTGGATGACGAATACAGGCTTCGAGTGGCTATTTCGTCTACTATCTGAACCCCGGCGGCTGTGGCGACGCTACTTGCTCGGAAACTTGAAATTTATCAAGGCCCTTGTGGACGGACACCGCTCGTGAAAATTAAGCTATGGCGTTTGTTCTCACGTAGCCTTGCATTCCGAGGCAATGTCAGTGCTGGCGCAAACCTACACGTGGGACTTGGATCAACTCTTTGGGCCCCGAGGCACCTGCAAATAGGCCGAGATGTATATATTGGTAAAGGAACAACGATTGAAGTCGACGGAGAGATTGGCGATGAGACTCTTATCGCCAACAACGTGGGAATTGTCGGTCGTCGAGATCACGCCACGGAAGACATCGGAACCCCGATCAGAAGCGCACGATGGGTGGGCGACTTTCCGGAGCAGTTGAGCGAGCCAACGACTGTGGGCTCAGACGTCTGGATCGGCTTCGGGGCAATCGTTCTGTCAGGGGTAACAATTGGCGATAGCAGCGTCGTTGCCGCGGGCGCCGTGGTGACAAAAGACGTGGCGCCAAACACAATTGTGGCCGGGGTTCCAGCAGTACCTATGGGGAAGCGGTTCACAAATAATGACTTCGAGCGACATTGGACGTTGCTGTCGTCCCGTGGGGTTCGCCGGCTCACAGAGGACGATCAATCATGAAGAGAGTCGCAATAGTACATCCATGGTTTCCGCAGTATCGAGCTCCTTTCTTTGAAAATTTGATCAAACGCGCACGTGATTTCGATATTGATATCGAAATATTCCATGGCAGCCCCCCTCCCGAATGGGGGGAACGTGGAGATTCCGTGACGGCAAGGTACGCCACGCTTCTGCCGACCAAGTTCTTCAAGATCCGGGGCAAGAGCTTGGCGCTAAAGTCGCTCGAACCGCTCATGTGCCGCCATGCCTATGATCTCATCATTGTTGAGCAAGCTGTCAGAAATCTCGAAACCTTCAAAATGCTCTTTGGACCATACCGTTTCAAACTGGCGTTTTGGGGCCATGGCCGCACTTACACAGAAAAAGTGGGTCGATTACAGGAAGCCGTCAAGATGTCGCTCACCCGGCGCGGCAAATGGTTCTTTTCATATACGACGGGTGGAGCGAAAGCAGTTGAGTCTGCAGGCTTTGCCCATGATCGCATCACAGTAGTTCAGAACGCTATCAACAGTGAAGAACTTCGGCGCGAAGTTTCACTGGTCTCCGGATCTGACCTCGAAAGATTTAACTCAAGATTTGACTTGAAAGGCAAGACTGCCGTATTTGTCGGCGGTCTCGACCAGGCAAAGAGACTGCCGTTCTTGGTCAGAGCGGCTGATATTTGTCACGCTAGCCTTCCAGATTTTCGGCTGATAGTTCTAGGAGACGGATCTCACCGAAACATAATCGAGGAGTCAGCCGAAGATCGCGCTTGGCTGCACTATCTGGGTAGATCTCGCGGGTCCGAAAAGGCCCAGGCCCTGGCGTCCGCTCAACTCATGATGATGCCGGGGAGGGTCGGGCTCGTGGCCGTCGACAGCTTTGCAGCTGCACTACCCATCGTAACCACCGATTGGCCTTACCATGCGCCCGAATTCGAGTACTTAGTAAACGGTCAGAATTCTATCATTACCGACGATAGCGAAGAATCTTATGCTCGTGAGGTCGTGGCTCTATTATCCGACCCATTACGACTTAGCATTATGCAGTCGGGGTCGGATGAATCTGCAGGTCAGTACTCATTAGAGAAAATGGTGGAGAACTTCGCAATAGGTCTCCGCGACGCGCTGAGTTCATTGTGAGAGGGCGAACTTAATGAGGAGCCCGTCCAAGATATCCCACTTCACCTTCTAGTACTAGGTATCAAAATGACACTTCATTTTATTCTTGCCTGCCATAATCGTAGAAAGTCCACCCTGAGTTGTCTTCGAAGTCTCGCGATTAGCTGCCGGGCTGCAAAAGTTTCATACGACGTGACGTTGTTTGATGATGGTAGTTCGGACGGAACGTCGGCGTCGGTTCTGTCTGAATTTCCTAACACGACTGTCTGCTATGGAAACGGATCCAATTTTTGGGCTAAAAGTATGGCGGGTGCCGAGTCGAATGTGCTTAGCAAATTAAAAGAGGACTTCGATTCTGATGACTTTATTGTTTGGATTAATGACGACATCACTCTTGACGAAGACTCAATTGGGCGGATTCTAAGTGTCTCTAACGAATTCAATTCGAGGTCGATTCTTGTTGGGGCAATGCGTGATCCTGATTCTGGGGTTACGACTTATTCGGGACTCAATAGAAGGGGACTGCATCCGCTCAGCTTCAGAATTCAAGAACCGAGCTCGGTTGTACAAGAAGTTGAAGCTTTTAATGGAAATCTTGTGATGGTTCCCGTATCTTCGGCCAAAATACTCCAGGGAATCGACGACGGGTACTCCCACGCTCTTGCCGACATTGATTATGGTCTTCGCGCGACTGCCCACGGCATCAAAAACCTTCTTGCGCCCGGGACCTATGGAGTGTGCTCTCGGAATATTTCCCCTCCTCTCGGAATCCGGGAGGAATGGCGGCGCTTTATTGGCCCCAAAGGTGCAGGCAACGTAAGCTCCATGAAGAAAATCCTCGAGCTTATTTCCCCAAAGTCGTGGCCTTTCTACTTCTTACTGAGTTACTCGACCTGGATCGCCCGCTACTCCCTTCGAACGGTGATTTTTGCTGTCAAGAACCTGAAGAAATGATTGTTCTACTTGAGACAATCGAATTGTTGGCGCTTCTATTTCTTTTTGCCGGATTTATCACCTTGACACGCCGGTGGCCTCAGATATTTTTAGTCGTTCTCGGAATAATAACCCTTATTGCCTGGGAGGTTCCAGCAATGAGCGCTATATCCTCTCCGGGAGGCTATAGCATATATTTATTGGATATCTTGTCTGTGGCTTTAATTTTGGTTTCGGTTCTAAATTATCGATACCTCGGTCATAGCATCCGATCGTCTAGATTGCTTTGGGCGATGCTCACACTCCTTTTTGTCGCTGCATTGGCCAGAGGCATTGGATCTCTCGGCCCCAATGCCGCAGTCAACGAAGCTCGCGGATTCGTAACTCTCGCTTCGGCAACGCTTTGGGCGTTATCTCTCGATTGGTCTTCTACGAGGATTACCGGCGTTGTGAGGAAATATTCATTGTGGCTTGGATGGATGCTCACGCTGGTGGCGACTTATCACGCGTTACGTTTTGGTGTCGGCGGTGCTTCGGAGTTCGTTGACGCTGACGGGCTCGACCAAACGGGTCGCGTACTCGTTTCAGGTCAGGCAATGGTGCTAGGACTTTGTGCAATAGTGAGTCTTCACATATGGGTCGAAACCAGGAGAAGCTTTTACCTGTTTAGCACCCTCGCTTTCTCTGCGATTGTTCTTGTAGCCCAACATAGATCCGTGTGGATTGCTATAGCTGCCGCCTGGATTGCTTATGCTCTTTTTGGACAACGGCATAAAAGGAACATGACCTTAACGGTCGTAATAGTCGCCGCATGGAGTGTGGCCTTAGTCGTCGCTTCTGGTGTGGCCAACGGACTGCTCGATCAACTTCAACAATCTTCCGAAAACACGTCAACTTACGACGCGCGAACATGGGCTTGGCAATATTTGATTGATGAAGCCATCAACAAGGGACCCGAAACAGTTCTTTTCGGTGCGCCTTTTGGAACTGGATTTGGCCGGATTGAAGCGAATGGGCAATACGTGACCTTCCAGCCACACAATATCTACGTTTCGATATTTCTTCGACTTGGGGTGATAGGCCTCGTGGCCTCCGCTTTGCTTGTTACTGGCTATTTGGTCAAAAATCTTCGCGAACGCAATAATTTAGCAATTTCACTTCAGATTGCTATTATTCTGTACGGCTGGGCATATGGACCTACGTGGTATTTCTTTGTCTTTGCAGCCGTCTCAATGGTGGGAGTAATACATTTTCCTGCCTCCGACAATACCTCACGGGCCGTCCCCCGGGCCGCCAATTCAGTCCCGCCTCCCCAGTCTCCGTCAGCTAGAAAGATGATCCAATGAGCCAGCTTCGCGTCCTGCACCTGATGGGAGCCCTCCGACCGAGTGGTATGGAGAGAATGTTTGTGTCTGCTTCACCCCATTTCCACGAGCTCGAGATTACCTCGCTGATTGTGGGCCAAGGGAGGATGCATCCTTTTTCGGGGATGCTGAAGGATGCCAATTACGAAGTTTTGACGATCTCGCGACTCCGCTCAATGCATGGCGCAAAAGAGCTTTTTAACTCCATACGAAAATTTAAGCCGGATATCGTTCATATTCACACCGAAGGCGCCTTTGCGGTGTCTACTCTCGCCGTTAGGCTGTCTACGCGGGCGCCCATAGTTCGCACAATCCACAATGTCTTTCAACCACAAGGGCGTGCACTCTTAAGCCGCTCACTTCAGTCGTGGATTGCGGATAGATTTATTTCACGGTTTGTGGCACCGTCACCGGACGTTGCTATAAATGAGCGAGCATTTGGACGGAATGCAAAAGTCATACTCAATTGGGTCGCCAACGACTATCTTTCGACCGCCAGTTATGTTTACGGGCAGGATTCCGATGGAAAGTCAGCGGTGATAGTGGGAAACTGCTCCACCATCAAGAATCATGATCTTGTCCTCAGAAGCCTGGTGAAGGGTGGATACCGAGTATTTCACCATGGCGACGAAGCGGAAGCATCCACGGAAGAGCTTGATCTGCTCAACACTCTTGAGAGTCGTGGAGAACTTATGTATAGAGGAACTTCGGCTCCCCTCGAGAGCTTGAGCCAGGCAAATGTCTATGTCATGCCGTCCACCCGGGAGGGCATGCCCGTCGCCCTTGCAGAAGCCATCTCCATGGGGGTTCCTTGCCTAATCGCAGACTCACCTGGTGTCCAATGGGCAACGGGAATAGATGGAATTCAGCACATTGGTCTCGACCAGCGAGATTGGGATCAAGCGCTGCCACCATCCGGTTATGTAAGGAAAAATAGCCAACTCGCCGCGCCTGACTTATCCGCTTCGAGGGGAGCGCGAGAATACGTTGAGCTGTATTCGTCGCTGGTGACTCCAAGTCCTATGTCGCCGGCCACTATCGGGGAAAGCACTCCATGAGAATCGCCGTCATTGGACCCTGCAATCCCGCTGAGTTCCTCGGGGAGATCTCGAATGTGCCGGGCGAGGTGCCGCGTGGTTTGGTAGGGACCCCTATCAATGGCCTGGTGCGAGCGTTCTTGGATCTGGGGCACAGCGTCCATTTGATCAGCGCATCTCCGGACCTGAGGACTGTTTGGCGGGCTGATGGACCTCGATTGAAGATGTCAGTAGTTCCCTATAGGACTCGACCGAGGGACCGGGCACTAGACCTGTTTCGGTTGGAACGTAACCTTATGGCCCAAGAACTTGAGAGTAGCGACGCCGAGGTCGTGAGCGCGCACTGGTCATACGAGTTCGGTTGGGTTGGCGTGTCGTCAGGAAGACCCTGCGTTCTCAGCGTTCACGATGCCCCGCTCACAATTCTCCGTAGCCTCCCCGACCCCTACCGTCTGCTGCGGACTCTCATGGCGTACCGTGTTCGCTTCTCAGCGGCCCACGTTACCGCTGTTTCTCCATACTTGGCTCGTAATTGGCGGAAACAGATGCTGTACAGGCCGCCTATTGAGGTTATCCCCAACATAACCCCTCCGCTGGAACAGCCCACCCCTATACCCCACCGACGCAACGTCATCCTCGACATTGGGGACGCCAGCCCGAGAAAAAATATGAAACGATTGATTGAAGGCTTTGGCGTCTTCAGCACCAAGGTTCCGAACTTTGAGCTGAGGCTCGTTGGTGGGGGTTTGCTGCCAGACGGACCGCTTGCCCAGTGGGCCCGAAGTGAGGGACTCGACAAAAATGTCGCATTCTTAGGAAACCAGTCCAGGGCCGAGATTGCTGTGCACCTGGGCCAAGCGTCGATATTCTGCCACTCAGCTGTGGAAGAAAGCCAACCGATGTGTCTCTTGGAAGCAATGTCCGCAGGAGTGCCGGTCATCGGGGGCGCCAAGTCGGGCGGCGTGCCCTGGACACTGGACTATGGTTCGGCAGGTTTGCTCGTGGATGTCACGGATCCCAACGCGATCGGAGAGGCACTGTACGAATTGCATAGAGACGAAGCCCTAAGGCGGCGTCTGGTTTTACGGGGCAAGACGTTAGTTGCTGAGAGACATAGCAAGCAGACTGTTGCAAATGCCTATCTGCATGAGTTTCACCGGGCCATGTCGTGAATATGTTTCTATTCATGAAGCAATTTGGCGCCAACGAAGCCGGTCGGGTTGGTCCCTTGTGGAAAACCGATAGCGGCAGCATTTCCGTGCGCTTGCTCAAGAATTCTCTTCAGCTCGCCATTCCTAAAATTGCCCGGCAAGAGCCTCCGAGTTTGCCGATCGGACCCCGTCAAGGTGTTCCTACCCCTGCATATAGCTCTACCAGGCTTGGCCCTCAATCGATAATGTCCAAATTCCTCAAAGAGCTGTGCCTTGAGTAGGTTCCGCAACGCCGCACGAGGTGCATCTTGGACGTTGGGTTGCCAATTAGTCACAAGCATCGGCCAATTTGTCTACTCTGGTATCACCGCCCGCATCTTCTCTCCTGCAGAATTCGGCGGCTTCGCGGTGGCTTTGAGTCTCATGGGCATCTTGACACTCTTGACTACCACCGGCCTTCCCGCGTTTGTCTTACGGGAGCCTACACTCAGCCATGAGCAGGTACTCCGGTTACGCCTCTTGGCCTTTGTGGGCGGAGCCCTTTCCAGTTTTTTGTTCTGTGCCATTGCTCCTTCGTGGCTTGCTCTACTTAACGCCCCCGAGGGTTCTTCCTACATTCCCATGCTGGCCGTGGCGCAGGCATTGGGACCGATATCCGCGGTCGAATCCGCCCTGTTGCGCCGGGAGTTGAAACCCAAATTTGATGCCTTCTCGCTCTTGCTCAGTTTTATCCTTTCAACGATTTGTGCCCTGTTACTTGCTTTCCTCGTGCGACAGAATTGGGTGCTGGCTCTGGCCGTGGCCATGCAGCCGTTTCTTCTCACCATCTTCGCCCGCATCCTTCAGAAAGACCGAAGGCAACACGGGAGCTCACTAGATCTAGCGGCGGTTCTTGGGTTCACGCGTAGAATCACCGCCCAGAATGTCAGCTTCTTCCTCCTTCAAAAGTTCCCCGAGTGGACAGTAAGTGCGTCGCTTGGGGCGGGCGCTCTGGGACAATTCTCTAAGGGTGGCGCCCTTACACAGATGCCAGCTTCAGCGCTTTCAGCTGCGCTAAACAGGGCAATCCAGCCCCACTGGCGTTTCATATCGGATCGTAATGTGGCCGATCGGGCTGCGAAAGACGCGACGATTTTGGCCGCTGGAGTAGCATTCCCAATATTCGCAATAGTTGCAGCGAACGCAGGAGCCATCGTGGACCTGTGGCTTGGCCCAGGATGGGAACCAGCAGGAGCGCTGGCGACGCTTATCGCTATTGGTGGTGGACTAACGGTGCCATTCGGCATCATGACTAATGGATTTGAGATGCGGGGCAACTTTCGGCCTGTGCGGTTTGCTCAATGGGCTATGTTCATTTCACTACTACCACCGATTGCCATGCTCATAGCCACCGGCGATCTTGTGTGGTCTGCCGTAGCCTTTGCCTTTGCCCAACTAACGGGCCTTGTGATTGTGGCCATCTGGCCCACTACCGCCAGAACCCGTTTAAGCCTTTTGAAGAAGCTATGTGTGCTGGCTATGTGGTCGACGCTCGTTTCTGTGGCGGGATTCATTGCCGGCTTGGAGGCATCATATTTTATGACGTCCGACGAGGCCTTGCGCGATTTTATCCAAGTGCTAGTTGGCGGCAGCATCTCTGCCGTCCTTTGGCTAATAACATTTCGCTGGCACGAGACTAACCGGATCTTCCAACGCCGAGGGCTTCGTATCCCTTGGGTTATCGGGGGCAAAAACACCCGACGACCCGTTTCATGATGGCGAAAATGCTGCCTAGGTTGACGGCAATGCCTTCCCCTCAGATAACTACGGGTTTTTAGCGGGGCTGAACGCAATCATGGCTACGTAACCCCAAACCGGTATGCACGTCAGTACCAGGGGAGCGTGATGGACGACTCCGCCTCGACAGGGGGCGAAAGGGCTAGTAACTGTTTGTCTCTGTTTTCATGGCGAGCACTACCAACCACTATGATGAGTCCAACATTAGTCTGGCAACGTCGCACGACCGGCAGGTCGGGCGACTCTTTTCTGCCATACACTTCTAATCTTCTTTGGGGGGCACCATGACGAAACGCGCACTTATCACCGGGATCACGGGACAGGACGGCTCCTACCTTGCCGAACTTCTGCTCTCGAAGGGATACGAGGTTCACGGTCTTATCCGTCGGGCCTCAACTTTCAACACCGCGCGTGTGGATCACCTCTACGTGGATCCGCACGATCCGCAAGCAAAACTGTTCCTCCACTATGGCGACCTCAGTGACGGTGCGCGCTTGGTCACTCTGCTCGCTGAGATTAAGCCGGACGAGGTCTACAACTTGGCGGCGCAATCTCACGTGCGCGTTTCATTCGACGAGCCAGAGCACACTGCCGACACCACCGGGGTGGGCACGATTCGGCTGCTTGAAGCGGTCCGCATGTCAGGCATCGAAACCAAGTTCTATCAGGCGTCCTCCTCTGAGATGTTCGGCGCAACCCCACCCCCGCAAAATGAGGACACTCCGTTCTATCCCCGTTCCCCCTACGGCGCCGCAAAGGTCTACAGTTACTGGATCACTAAGAACTACCGTGAGGCCTACGGAATGTATGCCGTAAACGGGATTCTCTTCAACCACGAGTCACCTCGGCGCGGCGAAACATTCGTTACGCGCAAAATCACCCGAGCGGTAGCCGCCATCAAGGCTGGCAAACAAGATCTGCTCTACATGGGCAACCTGGACGCCGTTCGTGACTGGGGCTACGCAGCGGAATACGTCGAGGGCATGTGGCGCATGTTGCAGGCCGACGAGCCCGACGATTTTGTCCTGGCCACTGGGGGCAATTACACCGTTCGTGACTTCCTTCAGATCTCGTTCGAGCATGCCGGCCTCAACTGGGAGAACCACGTGCGTTTCGACGAGCGATACCTTCGCCCGACAGAGGTTGATGCCCTCGTGGGAGATGCTTCGAAGGCCCAGGAAAAGCTCGGGTGGAAGGCTTCTGTTCACACACCGGAACTGGCTCGCATCATGGTGGATGCCGACATCCAGGCTTTAAAGCACGCCGGGAACAATTGGATTGATACGGTAGATCTCGATAGCTGGAAGAACTGATGACCACGGAGACCAACTTCGTCCCGGGCCAACTGGACCGGAAGTCAACCTTCTACATTGCCGGGCATCGTGGACTTGTGGGCTCAGCGATCTGGCGCAAGCTCGAGGCTGCGGGCTTCAACAACTTGGTCGGACGTGGCTCGGCCGAGCTCGACTTAAAAGACCGCGATGCGGTTTTTCAATTCTTCGCCGAGAACAAACCGCGATATGCGGTGCTTGCGGCCGCCAAGGTTGGAGGCATTCTGGCCAACAACACCTATCCCGTGGATTTCCTTAGCGAAAACTTGCGCATACAGGTCAACGTTCTTGACGCTGCGGTGGAACACGGTGTGGAGAGATTGCTGTTTCTGGGTTCTTCGTGCATCTACCCTAAACTCGCAGAACAGCCTATTCGCGAGGATTCACTGCTGACTGGACACTTGGAGCCGACAAACGACGCGTATGCCATTGCCAAGATCGCTGGAATCATACACATCCAGGCCATCCGCAGGCAATATGGGCTTCCCTGGATTTCAGCCATGCCGACCAATCTGTATGGGCCCGGGGACAATTTTTCCCCGGAAGGATCGCATGTCCTGCCTGCCCTCATCCGCCGCTATGACGAAGCTGCAAAGTCAGGGGCAGAGTTTGTCAGTAATTGGGGCACCGGAACGCCAAAACGGGAGTTCCTCCATGTGGACGATATGGCGGCAGCGTGCCTGCACTTGATGGAAAATTATGATGGACCCTCGCAGGTCAATGTCGGGACAGGATCCGACGTCAGCATCAAAGAATTAGCCTCACTTGTAGCTGAAGCCGTCGGCTATCAGGGCGAAATGAAGTGGGACACTTCCAAGCCCGACGGAACTCCGCGCAAACTCCTCGACGTATCCAAGCTCACTGAGGCTGGATGGTCAGCTAAGATCGGGCTCGAAGAAGGCATTCGATCAACAGTTAAATGGTATATGCAGAACCTTGCCTCCATTCGGCGTTAGCCTCGCCATCCGTAGTTGCCATGTCGCAGCAGTCTAGCTTTTTGAATTGGGGGATTTCTGATGCCTGCGGGCAGTGACTGGCGTGTACGATCTTCCCGCCTATTGGGGCTTGTTGATGGGTTCGTCGTAATTTGGGCCGTTGTAGGTGCCTTTATCATTCGTTTTGGCGTCGAACCTGATTTCGTTGTCGCCGGCCAGGAATTCGTCTACGCTTGGCTTTCGGTCGCATTGGCCGTCGTTTGGTGGATCATGCTCGGGGCCTGGAACAGCCGGCAGACTCGAATTCTTGGTGCTGGCCCGGACGAGTACAAGCGAGTCGCCGCGGCTTCGTTGTGGCTATTTGGCCTTGTCGCCATCGTCTCCTACGTCTTACGCGTCGACACCGCCCGAGGATATGTCGGCGTTGCTCTGCCTGTGGGCTTGGCGGGATTGCTCCTTGGTCGTTGGCTGATCAGACAGCATCTCAATACCAACCGTCAAAGTGGGCAGAGCATGTCGCGATTGCTCATCTTGGGCGGGCCGAGTGCTGTCGCCCATCTAGCGTCGTCCTTGGAACGGGCTAGGCATGCGGGCTACCTGCCGATTGCGGCGTACACGCCGGGCACCCAGGCGGGGCCTGACATCGAGCCGGAGTCCGGGTTGCCAGTGCTGGGGTACAAGCCTGACGCGGGTTTCATTATCGATGCAATCGAAGCCTGCGGCGCGGACGCGGTCGCCGTGTCCGCTGGGGTCCAACTCCACCCCCAAACGCTGCGGCACTTGGGCTGGGAGCTTGCGTCCCGCAATGTCGGACTGATCATGGCTCCAGCACTGACGGATATTGCGGGACCGCGGATTCATACCCAGCAGGTGGCAGGGTTACCACTAATTCATGTGACGACGCCGACCCTGGATGGCGGCCAAGGCGTGGCAAAACGGCTGTTTGACGTCCTCGTCTCCACGATCCTGATCATCATTTCCTCGCCCGTTATGGCAGTTGTCGCAATAGTCGTGAAGATAGAGAGCCAGGGTCCGGCGCTCTTCAAACAACAGCGAGTTGGGATGGAAGGCCGACATTTTGAAATGCTGAAGTTCCGTTCCATGGTCGTCGACGCGGAAGAACGTCTCACGGAGGTGGCGCAACACAGTGACGGAAACGGGTTGCTCTTCAAGATGAAGAACGATCCTCGGGTCACAGGTGTCGGGAAGTTCATCCGAAAATTTAGTTTGGATGAACTACCCCAGCTCTTCAACATCTTCGCCGGGTCCATGAGCTTAGTCGGTCCGCGCCCGCCGCTGCCCTCTGAAGTGGCAGCTTATCAGCACGATGTGCGTCGCCGGCTCCTGGTAAAACCCGGCCTCACGGGGCTATGGCAGGTTAGCGGGCGCTCGAACTTGTCATGGCAGGACTCAGTCAGGCTTGACTTGTATTACGTGGAAAACTGGTCCTTGGCTGGGGACCTCATGATCTTGCTAAAGACCTTTCGCGCCGTATTTCGTGGCGCAGGCGCTTACTAACCCACCCAGTTAACAAACGCCCATTATAGGCAAGGAACAAACTATGCGTATATCTGTAATCGGCTGCGGCTACCTTGGTGCCGTTCATGCGGCCTGCATGGCCAAGCTGGGGCACGACGTTGTCGGCATCGACGTCGACACTCGGAAAATCGCCGCTCTCTCTGCGGCGCAGGCACCCTTCTATGAGCCCGGCCTGGACGAGCTCCTGGACGAGGTGCAGTCGGCTGGCAAACTCGCATTCACGACGGATATGGCCGCTGCGGCCGGATGTGATGTTCACTTTATCTGCGTAGGTACGCCACAGAAGAAAGGTGAGAATGGCGCTGATATGAGTTTTGTAGACGGCGCTACCGTCGCATTGCTCCCCCACCTCCAGCCCGGAAATTTAGTCATTGGGAAGTCAACAGTGCCAGTGGGCACCGCCGCCCGTCTTGCAGAATTGGTGCGCGATGCGGTGCCGACTGCCCAGCTGATGTGGAACCCCGAGTTCTTACGGGAGGGGCATGCAGTCTCCGACACACTCCAGCCCGACCGCTTTGTTTACGGAGTCGACGGCGGCTCCGAGGATCACCCCGCCGTCGCAATACTGGACGAGGTCTACTCGGGTCCACTTAACGTAGGCACTCCTCGGCTGGTGGCAGATCTCGCAACAGCAGAACTGGTCAAGGCGGCGGCAAACTCGTTCCTTGCCACCAAGATTTCATTCATTAATGCGATGGCGGAGGTCTGTGAAGCGGCCGGGGCAGACGTTACGCAGTTGGCCGACGCAATCGGCTTAGACGACAGAATCGGCCGCAAATTCCTCAACGCAGGGATCGGCTTCGGCGGAGGATGCCTGCCAAAGGACATCCGGGCTTTCATGGCCCGCGCCGGCGAGCTGGGCGCTGACCAAGCATTGACTTTCTTGCGCGAGGTGGATGCTATCAACATGCGTCGCCGGACCAGGGTAGTGGAGCTCACCCGCGAACTTTGCGGCGGCATGCTGCTCGGTAAGCGGATCACCGTTCTCGGCGCCGCTTTCAAACCTGAGAGCGACGACGTCCGCGACTCTCCGGCACTGAGCATCGCCGCCCAGCTCCAGCTGCAAGGTGCCGTTGTGACGGTGACCGACCCGAAGGCGCTAGCCAACGCCGCCGGCAGGTTCCCTGAACTACATTACGAACCCGATTCCGACAGGGCTGTCCAGAGGGCCGACGCATTGCTCCTGCTCACCGAGTGGCCGCAATACCGCGACCTGGATCCATACGAACTAGCTGCGTCAGTTGGTTCTCCGCGCATCCTGGACGGCCGGAACGTCTTGGATGGGGCCAAATGGCGTGCCGCCGGATGGACTTACCGTGGACTGGGGCGTCCATAGGCGATGAGCGATACTCACGGAGCTACCGACGCCGCCAAGAGCAATGTTATGGATACATCTGGGCGCACAAAGCCGACATCCGAACGGGGCGGACGACGCGGCCGACGTCGTTACGTCACGGCTTTCGCATGGCTAGCCGTCACGGTGGTTCTCGTAACAGCATCGGCAGCGTGGCTTGGCACTAGAGCCACCGTCATCAAGGATGAACTCGAGGCAACCGCGCTGCTCATCCCCGCACTCAAGGATGATTTGGCCGCCGACAAGCCACAAGAGGCCAAAGCTACGACGGACAAACTTCAATCCCACGCGGCCGCGGCCCGCGACGCCGCGTCAGACCCACTCTGGACTCTCGCCGCTTCAGCCCCGTGGATTGGTGCAAATTTCAGCGCCGTCGCAGAAGTTGCCCGATCAGCTGACGATGTCGCCACACTGGGCGTGGCACCCCTGGTTCAAGTTTTCGATTCCCTCAACTGGGACAGCCTGCTGCCCAGCACCGCGGGCGCAAACCTGGAACCGGTCCAACAGGCCGCCCCTAGCGTTTCGTCGGCGGCTCACGCAGTCCGGATCTCGGCCGAGCGGCTGGAAAGAATCGATGCGAAGGCTCTTTGGCCCCAAGTGGCTGAACCGTTAATGCGGACTCGCGAACAGTTGCAGGCGGTGACGGGCGCCCTGGATGCATCCTCGAATGCCGCCCAAATCGCCCCCGGAATGTTGGGTGCTGACGGCCAGCGTAATTATTTGCTGATGATCCAGAACAATGCCGAAGTGCGGACATCAGGTGGCATTCCTGGAGCACTGGCGGTTTTAACACTGGACAACGGAAAGTTGACGCTGGGCGCCCAGAGCAGTGCCGGCGAAGTAGGCGTTATGTCGCCTGTACTCTCCGTCGACGAGGAACAGCAACAGATCTACTCGACCCGACTCGGCAAATATATGCAGGACGTCAATCTGACTCCTGACTTCCCTACGGCTGCGGCCACGGCGCAGGCCATGTGGGAGAGGAAGACCGGCCAGAAAGTGGACGGAGTGATCTCCATGGACCCTGTCGCGTTGGGCTATGTCCTGGATGCAACCGGGCCCGTGAAGATAACCGACCCTGAGATCCTGGCGCTGACTGGCGGTGGCCTCCCCACGGAGCTGAGCGGCAAGAATGTAGTGCCGACAATGCTTTCAGACGTCTATGCCAAAATAGCGTTGCCCCGATACCAGGACGTCTATTTCGCCGGGGTCGCGAAACAAATCTTCGGCGCACTTTCCAACGGCCAGAAGGGCGATGCCAAGGGCCTCATCGACGGTATCTCGCGCGGGGCTTCGGAGGGCCGAATTCTCCTGTGGTCGGCAGCAGCGCAGGAACAGTCCATTCTAGCCAAGTATCCGCTGAGCGGATCAATTTCCGGTCCAAGCGTGGCTCCAGCACAGTTCGGCGTGTACTTCAACGATGGCACCGGGGCCAAAATGGACTATTACGTCAAACGTACCGTCCAGCTTGTCAAGGAATGTTCGATCGACGGGTACGAACAAACGACAGTGCGCATTATCAGCAAGAATGAAGCGCCGGCCGACGCGGCAACTTCTCTGCCGCCGTATGTTACCGCAGGTGGCGCTTACGGAGTGGCAGCAGGTTCTGTCCAGACCAACGTGATTGCCTACGGCCCGGTGCAGGCCAACGTGGAAACAGCCGTGGTTGACGGTAAGAAGTCCGACTTCGGCGCCCACCACCACGCCAACAGGCCCGTGGGAACGGTGACCGTTACTCTCGCACCCGGCCAAAGCAGCGCGGTTGAGCTGACCTTCGGCAAAATCGTCCAGCACGCGGAGCCTAGCGTGGTTGTCACGCCCACTGTCCAGCCTGTCAAAGACGTCGTCCTGGCGACCGAGAATGCAGTGTGCAATCCGGGAAAGTAAACGCTGCGTAAACGGTATGTAAAGTAACTTGATTCACTTTGGTCACACGCGTTATCAGTGCTATCGTCAGCTTGGGCTTATCAAATGAGATTTCAACCTACGGTCACTCGGGGGATCGGAAATCTCCACATCGCGTGACACTCGTATATACGGTCTCAGGGGGACTCATGAAGAAAACACTTGCAGCGATCACACTCGCTGGTTCCATCGCACTCATCGGTGCCGTTCCGGCCATGGCCGCCAACAACAACTACCCGGCACCGCCCGCAAACTCGGCCGTTTCCGACGGCACGGTTGGCCCGGGCGAGCAGTTCGTCTTCCGGGGCAAGGGCTTCAAGGCCGGCGAAGGCCTCTCCATCAAGGTCACCCCCGGTGCTAAGCCAGCGTCGACAGGCGCCAGCGTCAATGGCCGTGGCATGAGCGTCTCCGGCAAGATCACGCTGCCGCTGGCACCGCAGGAGTTCGCCCACAACGCAGACGCCAGTGGCGCCTTCTCCTTCCCGCTCACCATCAGCGAGACTGGCGTCTACACCATCTCCGCAACCGGTCTCGAGTCTGGAGTTACCGTCAGCTCCAGCATCACGGTGCAGGGTGCAGCAGTGGGTGCCAACCTTGCGAACACGGTTAACGGAACCGCACTCGCCAACACCGGTGCAGATTCCAACCTCATGATCTGGTCGCTGGTCGGCGCAGGCGCTCTGGCTGCCGGCGTTACCTCGGTCGTCGTGGTTCGCCGCCGCGCGAAGGCTGACGTCACCGTCTAAGCACCAGCTAAGAAGCACCATAAAAGGTGGTGGTCTCCCGGATACTGGAGACCACCACCTTTTGCGTTGAGTACTTCTTGAGGAGCACATGAGGGATACGGCAACACCCCGGACTTGGCGCGCTGCCCTGGCAGGCTTCCTCGCCGTCCTGGCTCTGGTTGGCTTCTGGCCGAGCCCGGTGGACCAACCCGTGCAGGGAGAGATTGCCGGATTTCTATCTTTGATACACTCGCTCGGGGTTCCGGGATGGATTGGATACGGGTTCATTGAAGCGTCCGCCAATGTGGCCCTCTTTGTGCCCCTGGGCGTCGTAGCAACACTGGCTTTCCCGGGGAAGGCATGGTGGCAGATCGGCGCCTTTGGGCTGCTGGTCTCAGGTTTGATGGAACTGGGCCAGTCCCTCTTTCTTCACAGCCGCTTCCCCAGCTCACTGGACCTTGCGACCAACACCGTCGGATGCCTGCTGGGGCTTCTCGTGGCAGCGTACGTCGTTCGCCCCAGAAGTAGATAGAGTCGCCGGGGCTAGCTGACGAAGGCCTTCATCCAGGTCTTGAGTTCCTCGCCGAATTCCACGCGCTCCGAGGCGATCGAGATGACAGCCTTGAGGTAGCTCAGCTTGTCACCGGTGTCGTAGCGGCGGCCCTTGAAGACCACCCCGTACACGCCGCCGCCCTCGCCGTCGGAAGTGGCTAGGGTCTGCAGGGCGTCGGTGAGCTGGATTTCGCCGCCGCGGCCGGGCTGCGTTTCCTCCAGAACGTCGAAGACCGCCGGGTGGAGCACGTACCGTCCGATCACAGCCAGGTTCGAGGGTGCATCGGCGATCGAGGGTTTTTCCACGAGACGGTTGACTCGCACATGGCCTTCGCCGTCGATGGCCGAAACGTCGGCGCAGCCGTAGGCGCTGATCTCCGCGGGATCCACTTCGATCAGGGCGATTACGGAGCCTCCCGACCGGGCCTGCACCTCGATCATGGTGCTTAGGAGCTCGTCCCGCTCATCGATCAGGTCGTCTCCCAGCAGGACGGCGAAGGGCTCGTCGCCAACATGCTGGCGGGCGCAGAGCACGGCATGTCCCAGGCCCCTGGGGTCGCCCTGGCGGACGTAGTGCAGGGGCCCAAGGCTGGAGGCGTGCTGGACAGCTTCCAGACGGTCCACATCGCCCTTGGCTTCCAGGGTGCGCTCCAGGTTAGGTTCACGGTCGAAGTGGTCTTCCAGCGCGCGCTTCTGGCGGCCGGTGATCATCAGGAGGTCCGTCAAACCTGCCTTGACGGCCTCTTCCACCACGTACTGGATGGCCGGCTGGTCCACCACCGGCAGCATTTCTTTTGGCATTGCCTTGGTTGCGGGCAGGAAGCGGGTCCCCAATCCAGCAGCAGGAATGACGGCTTTTCTAATGGTTTTCCCCAAAGTCATAAACGAACCTTACAAGGACGTCCGGATAAACAAAATCCCATTAAGCAAAGACAAGTACAGAGACGACCTGGTCTGTCTTAGTCCGTTTTCGGGCGCTGCTAGCCCTTGAAGACAGGTTTGCGCTTTTCCTGGAACGCCAGGAACCCTTCCGAGTAATCCTCGGTTTTGCAGAGGCGGGCCTGCTCGGCGTTCTCCTCCTCCATGGACTCCCAGAGGCCCAGCCGCCGGTCACGGATGTGCGCCACGAGTTCCTTGCTGGCGTGGAAGGCGCTGGTCGCGCCGGTGGCCGCCTTGACCACGATGGCACGGGTGTTCTCCAGCAGGTCAGCCGCCGGCATGGCCCGGCTGAACATCCCTTGGGCCACCGCCTCCGCGCCGCTCATGAGCTCGGCCGTGTAGATAAGATCCAGCGTCCGGTGCATGCCGAGGCGCTCGGTGAAGTACCAGTGGCCACCGGAATCGAGCGTGGCCCCCAGGTTCGCGAAGGGCGAGCCGAACTTGGCGTTCTCCGCCACGTAGACCACATCGGTGGCCAGCAGCAGCCCCAGCCCCACGCCCAGGCAGGCGCCCTGGGCGGCCGCGAAGGTGGGGGCCGGGAATGCCGCCATCTTCTTCAGCAGCGGCTGTAGAAGGCCGCCCAGGTAGCCCTGGACATCGTCGGTCTCCGGCGTCACGCCGGCGATATCCCGGCCCGCGCAGAAAGCGCGCCCCTCGCCCCGGAGCAGCAGCGCCCGCACCTCACCGCGCGCGGCGGCAGCGGCGGCGTCGTCGTACGCCCGTGCTAAATCCCTGAGGGCCTGTTCGTCCAGCGAGTTGAGCTTGTGCGGGGCGTCAAGGACGATCTCGGCGATGCCGTCGGCGATGGACAGGGAAATCATGGGGCTCCTGGGG
>NZ_MQTS01000248.1:36904-37312 GCF_020532825.1 Arthrobacter sp. SO3 | reverse complement strand
GGGATGGCCTGGTTCTCGGCGTATCTGCCGGCCGGGACCGCTGCGGGGATCTGGGACCGGACCACCGCGGCCGCCCGGGCGCTGCAGGGCCCCGCGGAGGCCCGGACGCTGACCCAGCTGCGCGCCGACATCGCCGCCACCTGGCTCCTCACCACCGGCACCGGCACCGGCACCACCGGGAACGTCGGCGGTGCGGCCGGCACCGGAGTGGGCGGGTTTGAGGTCGGGGACCTGATGGCCGGGCATGGGGGTGTGCCGTCGCCGCGGGCGCAGGTGCTGATTACCGTCCCGGTCCTGTCCCTGCTGGGCGTGACCGGGGAACCGGCGGTCCTGGATGGGTACGGGCCGATCCCGCCCTCGATGGCCCGGCGCCTGGTCGCCGACGGCGCCGGGTCGTTTTACCGGGTG
>NZ_MQTS01000248.1:26581-36894 GCF_020532825.1 Arthrobacter sp. SO3 | reverse complement strand
CGGGACGGTGCGCCGCTGGAAATCGGCCGGACCCGCTACCGGCTCACGAAAGCCCAGCGCCGGTGGCTGCGCCTGCGCGATGGGAAGTGCCCGTTCCCGGGCTGCAGCAACGCCTCGCTGGACAACGACGCGGACCATCTCCTGGCCTGGGCCGATGGAGGGACCACCGGGATCAGCAACCTCGGCCAGCCCTGCCCCAGACACCACAGACTCAAACACGGCTCCGCGTGGACACCTTCCGGGGCCAGCAAAGACAAACCACCCGGCTGGACCTCGCCCTCGGGACGGTACTACCCCAGCGAAGAGCAGGACTGGGAACCACCCCACTGGCCCGACGGCCTCCTGACCACAGACTCGAACACCGATAAATTTACGGACACGTTCACGGAGATGGATACAGGCACGGACGTGGATACGGACGCGGGCACGGACTTGGATACGGACGCGGGCCCGGCCCAGGGCGCGCCCGCGGATCCCGGTTATTGCCCGGAGCCGCCGCCCGCCGGGCCCTTCGGCCCGGACCCCGGCCCGGATCCCGACCAGGAACTGCCCGAAGACCCCTTCCCGGACTGGCGCCTCTTCACCGCCGCACATCCATGGCCGGAACCAGACCCGGACGACCCGGAAGACCCGGACCATCCAACTGATGTTCCCTACCTCACCATGCGGGCGCCGACAATCTTTGCAGCTCCGGGGTCGGTCTGCTCCGCACCATCGAATTCGAACCCGTTGCGAAGATAGAACGCCACCGCCCGGGGATTGTCCTTCGCGACCCACAGCATCGCGGGTCCGTGACCCGCTGTGGCATCAAGCAACGACTTTCCCACCCCGGCGCCATGGCGCTCTGCCGCTACATAAATACTGAACAACTGACGATCGCGCGGGAGATCCTGGCCTTCCCGGCCGACGCCGGGGCCGAAGAACGCGAAGCCGATGATCTGCCCTCGGCTCTCCGCGATTCTTATGCACCATTCCTCGCGCGGATTCCCGAGAATGTGATTCCACATCTGGTGACGGCTCTGGACGTGCTCGTCGCTGAAGAAGTCCTGAGGGAGCAGCTGAGAATACGCTTCCCGCCAAGTGGCCACGTGCAGTTCAGCGATCTGCGGTGCGTCGGGGAGTGCGGGCCCGCGCAGCGTAAACGACATCACCACATCCTGCCAGAATCCTCGGGCTGGCGAACATTCTGCGCGCCCGTGTATGTGCGCCACGGCCAACGTCATCCGGATCATTTCGGAACCCGGCGGCAGCTATAGGGTGGAGCACATGAAGCCCACTCCAGTCACTCTTTGCTTCCTGCTCCGCGACGCGGAAAACGGCACCGAAGTGCTGCTGGGGCTGAAGCGGACAGGGTTCGGCACGGGCAAGATCGTGGGCCTCGGCGGCCACGTCGAAGTGGGGGAGAGCGACGCCGAAGCCGTCGTCCGTGAAGTCTGGGAAGAAGCCGGAGTCATCGTCCGGCAGGAGGACCTGGCCCATGCCGGCGTCGTCGAGTTCCTCTTCCCCAGCCGCCCCGAGTGGAACATGTACTGCAGGCTCTTCACCACCCGCCGCTGGGAGGGCGAGCCGGCGGAGAGCTCGGAGATAACGCCCGAATGGTTCCATACCGGGGCGCTGCCGCTGCACCTGATGTGGCAGGACGCGGAGCACTGGCTGCCGTCCGCCCTGGCCGGCGAGGTGCTCGACGTCGTGGTTGTCCTGAACGAGGACAACGAGACTGTGGCATCTGTCGAAAGACTTTCCGGGGAAATGTAACCAGGAAGGGCCAGCCGGAAACAACACAGTTAGCCTGCAGTTCAGGACACTACTTTCCAGGGGGAGATCGTGCTTTCCGAGCGCGAACTGGCGTTTATCGCCATTCACAAAGACAGTTATCCGCGGGTCTACCGCTTTGTCCGACGGCGGGTGGAATCGGCCGATATCGCGGAGGAGCTTGCCGCGGACGTCTTCCGGGTGGTGTGGCAGAAGAGGGGTGACGAGCCGCGGTCGGACCTGGCGTGGCTGCTGACGGTGGCGCGCAACCTTGTTGGCAACGCGTACCGGAGCCGGGACCGCCAGCAGGCGCTGCAGGAAAAGCTCAGGGCCGCCGCCGTTGTCAGGGGCGGCGACGACTCCGGGAATGTCGCCGTCCAGGATGCCATGGCGCAATTGCGCGACAAAGACCGCGACATCCTCCAGCTCGCGTACTGGGACGAATTGAGCACCGCCGAAATCGCCGGCGTCCTGCAATGCAGCGAATCCGCTGCCAAGGTCCGCCTGCACCGGGCACGGGCTGCTTTCCGAAAGCACATGCCGTCCGGCGCCGAATCGATCACGGCTGAAGCGACCACACAGAAGATGGGTGCCTGAAATGGATCCGATCAAAGACAGAATTTCCGCTACGGACCCCGCGCACCTCGGTCCGTCCGTGCCCGATGGCGAAGCGGCCCTGCGCCGGATGTTCTCCGAGCCTGTGGCCTTCACCGACACCGGCCTGGCCGACGTGGCGTCCCTGGACGAAGTCCGGCGCCGCCGCCGTGCCCGGCTCGCCGGGGCCCTGACGATCGCTGTGGCGGCCGTGGCTGCAGGCGTCCTGGTGGCCACGAACCTTGGTGCGCTCACGACGGCGCCGGAACCGGCGGGCAGCGTGGCGGCAACGGAAACCACGGCCGCCGCCAGTCCCTCTGCGACGCCGACCCCGACTCCGAGCGCCACGCCGAGTGCTACGCCCGCGCCTCCGGTGGCCTGGACCACGTTCACCGACTCCACCGGCCAAGCCACCTTCGAACACCCGGCGGACTGGACAGTCACCGAGACGCCGGCCGCGGCCGGGCTGGAGAAGTGGACCAGCGACATCACCGTCACGGACGCGACCGGAAAACAGCTCGCCAGGCTGCGAGCCATCCCGCAGGCATCCGGAACGTCAGTGCCGGCAGTGCCGTACCAGACCCTCGACGCCGTGACCCTGGACATCCCCCAGGCCACCGCGGGCGCACCGTCGGGGCCGACCCGGTTCACGTTCCGCGTACTCGAAGGAGCGGCCGTGTTCGGTTCCTTGACGATCGATTCGAGCGGCATGCCGGCGTCGGGAACCGCCAGCCAACTGCTGTCCTCGATCCGCACCCCGGACGGCGTGCCGGCCATGACCTTCGGAACCGGCCAGTTCCTGACTGCCGACGGCAGCGACACCCAGCTGAAATTTACGTCTTTAGCCGAGGCGAAGGCCTACATGGCCTCGCCGGAATACCGGGACATCAAGCGCATGCTGATTTCGCTGGAACTCAAATCCGTCCGGAAGCCGACAGCGTGGACCAGGTACACCAGCGCCAACGGGCTGGGCAGTTTCGATTACCCGGACAACTGGACCGTGACCAGCCGCGAAGGCGGCCGCTACTCCGACGTGACCAACGAATCGGGGCGTGTGCTGCTGACCCTGGGCTTCAACCAGACACGCAACCGCCCGAACATCATTTCCCCGTGCACCCCGTTTACGGTGCTGGACAGCACTGCCATGACTTTCCCCTCCAACCGGCAGGGCGAGCGGGCCATCGCTCCCCGGTTCATCTTCCGGGTGTGGGACGTCAGCCAGCTGGGCCAGCCATCGGTTCCGTTTGCCGGGAACCTGGGCATTGCGGATGAAAGCTGGGGGGTGAACGGCACCACCTGCGATCCGCAGAACGTCGTGAGCGGCCTGCCGTCCGGCGAGTACTTCTTCGCCCAGAACTACAACACAGGCGACGCGTCGGACCTGCAGTTCCAGTCCCTCGAGGAGGCACGCAAGTACATGGAAACGGCCGAGTTCGCGACGCTCAAACGCATCGTGATGTCGCTGAAGATCACCGCGGGCTAGCCAACGGTTCCCCAGCAAACCGCGCCCTAGCAGACAGTTCCCGACGGCAGAAAAGCGGGCCGGCCACCTCCCAGAGGTGACCGGCCCGCCGTCGTACGTGCTGGAAACTAGCCCATGTGCCGTTCTTCGACGCCGTTGTATTCGCTCAGCGGGCGGATCAGCGAGTTCGAGGCCAGCTGCTCCATGATGTGCGCTGTCCAGCCCGTAATGCGGCTGGCAACGAACAGCGGAGTGAAGGTCGGGGTATCGAAGCCCATCAGGTGGTACGTGGGGCCGGCCGGGTAGTCGAGGTTCGGCTTGATCGCCTTCGCCTCGTCCATCGCCGACTCCAGACCGTTGTACAGCCCCAGCAGCTCCGGCCGGCCGTAGTGGGCGATCATCTTGTCCAGGGCGGCCTTCATGGTGGGCACCCGGGAATCGCCGTGCTTGTAGACACGGTGGCCGAAGCCCATGACCTTCTTCTTCTGCGCCAGGGCATCCTCCATCCACGCCTTCGCGCGGGTGGCGGCCTCATCCAGCGACTCCTCCGGACGGATGCCGATCTCGTCGAAGGTGTGCATCACTGCCTCGTTCGCCCCGCCGTGCAGCGGGCCCTTGAGCGCGCCGATCGCCCCGGTCACGGCCGAATGCAGGTCCGAGAGCGTCGAGGTGATCACGCGGGCCGTGAACGTGGAGGCGTTGAAGGAGTGCTCGGCGTACAGGATCATCGAGACGTTGAACGCCTCAACGACCTCCTGGACCGGCTCCTCGCCGAAGGCCATCCAGAGGAAGTTGGCCGAGTAGCCCAGGTCATCGCGCGGCTCCACCACGTCCTGGCCGTGACGGCGGCGCTGGTCGTAGGACACCACCGCCGGCATCGCAGCGAACAGGTCCGCGGCCTTGGCCATGTTGGCCTCGCGCGAGGAGTCCTCGGCGAGCGGGTGCCGGGCGCCCATCACGGAAGCCGCCGTGCGGCAGACGTCCATCGGATGCGACGTGGTCGGCAGCGCGTCGATGACCTGCTTGACGACGGGATCCAGCGCACGTCCGGCGCGTTCCCGCGCCGTGAACTCGGCCAGCTGCTCCGCGGTCGGCAGTTCGCCGTTCCAGAGCAGGTAGGCGACTTCCTCGAAGCTGCACTTGGCGGCCAGCTCCTGCACGGGGTAGCCGCGGTAGAGCAGCGAGTTGGTGTCCGGGTTCACCTTGGACACCGCGGTGTAATCCACCACGACGCCGGCGAGGCCCTTTTTAATCTCTTGTTCAGCCATGCTGAAACTCCTTCGTTCCTGTCGCCTGTTGAAACCGGCCGGAGCCGGAAGTCCGATGCGGGGCTTACTGACCTGGGATTTGGAAATTGAAAACCCCGGTATCGAAGCTGTTGTAGGCCTCGTAGTCCACGAGGTCATACAAACGCGCCCGGGTCAGCATGTTCCCGACCTGGGCCTCCTGGGTACCGTCAGCCTTAATCGATTCCAGCGTACGCTCCGCAGCGCCCATGGCACTACGGAGCAGCGTCACGGGGTAGATGATCATGTTGACCCCGACGCCGGCGAGCTGCTCCACCGTAAACAGCGCGCTCTGGCCGAACTCGGTCATATTGGCCAGGATCGGCACGTCGACGGCGTCGCGGATCGCCTGGAACTCGCTCAGGTCCTTCATGGCCTCCGGGAAGATGGCGTCAGCCCCGGCCTCCACCAGTGCCTTCGCGCGGTCCTGCGTGGCCTTGAGGCCATCCGTGGCACGGATGTCGGTCCGTGCCATGATCAGGAAATTCGGGTCACGCCGGGCATCGGCTGCCGCCCGGATCCGCTTGGTTGCGGTGTCCAGGTCCACGACGTTCTTGCCGTCGAGGTGCCCGCAGCGCTTCGGGTTGAACTGGTCCTCGATGTGCAGGCCGGCGAGGCCGGCGTTCTCGATTTCCTGGACCGAGCGGGCCACGTTCATCGGCTCGCCGAAGCCGGTGTCGGCGTCGACAATGCAGGGCAGGTCTGTCATCCGGGCGATCTGCCCGGCCCGGGTGGCCACCTCGGTGAGCGTGGTCAGGCCGATGTCCGGCAGGCCCAGGTCGTTGGCGAGCACTGCGCCGGAGATGTAGACCCCGGCGAAGCCCTTTTCCTCGATCAGCCGCGCCGAAAGCGGGTTGAACGCACCCGGGAACTGCTGGATGGTCCCGGAGGCCAGGAGCTCGCGGAAGCGGAGGCGCTTCTGCTCCGGCGTCACCTTCGAGTACAGCATTAGAAGAGTCCCTTCGGTGCGGCGGCCAGATCGATCACACCGTCGGCGGCCTGGATGTTGAGCTGGTCCAGTTCGCCGGCGGCGAGTTCGGGCAGGCGGGCGGCGGCGGCGAGGAAGCGTTCGATTTCCTCGTCGGCGACGAGGCCGGCGGCGAGGGTGCGGAACTTGTTCACGTACTGTTCGCGGGCGAACGGCCGGGCGCCCAGCGGGTGCGCGTCGGCAACCGCGATCGACTCGGTGATGACCGTGCCGTCCGTGAGCGTGATGACCACGGTACCGCCGAAGGCCTTCTCGGCGATGTCGAGGGAGTGGTACCGGCGGGTCCACTCGGGATCCTCAACGGTGGTGACCTTGTGCCAGAGTTCCACGGTGTCCGGGCGTGCCGCGCGGTCCGGGGCGTAGGAATCGACGTGGTGCCAGGAGCCGTCCTGCAGGGCGACCGTGAAGATGTACGGGATGGAGTGGTCCAGCGTTTCGCGGCTGGCCGTGGGGCTGTACTTCTGCGGATCGTTGGCGCCTGAGCCGATCACGAAGTGCGTGTGGTGGCTGGTCTTGATCAGCACCGACGCCACGTTGGCCGGGTCGGTGACCTCCGGGTGCTCGCCGTGGAGCTTGCGGGCCAGGTCGATCCACGCCTGGGCCTGGTACTCGGCCGAGTGCTCCTTGGTGTACGTGTCCATGATGGCGCGCTTGGGCTCGCCCGGGGTCGGCAGCGGCACGGTGTAGGAGGCGTCGGGGCCGTCCAGCATCCAGGCGATGACGCCGTCCTCGCCTTCGTAGATCGGCACCGGCGAGGTCTGGCCGCGCATGGCACGGTCCGCTGACTCGACGGCCATCTTGCCGGCGAAGGCCGGGGCGTGGGCCTTCCAGGTGGAGATCTCGCCCTTGCGGGACTGCCGCGTGGCGGTGGTGGTGTGCAGCGCCTGGCCGATGGACTGGAAGATCGTCTCGACGTCGAGTCCCAGCAAGGTGCCGATGCCGGCGGCGGCGGAGGGGCCGAGGTGGGCGACATGGTCGATCTTGTGCTTGTGCAGGCAGATGGCCTTGACCAGGTTGACCTGGATCTCATAGCCGGTGGCGATGCCGCGGATCAGGTCCTGGCCGCTGGAGCCCACGTGCTGGGCCACGGCGAGGATCGGCGGGATGTTGTCACCCGGGTGGGAGTATTCCGCCGCTAGGAAGGTGTCGTGGTAGTCGAGTTCACGGACCGCGACGCCGTTGGCCCAGGCTGCCCATTCGGGGGCCACCCGCTCCTCGATGCCGAAGACCTTCGAGCCCTTGCCGCCCGTGGTGGGGCCGTGGGTCAGCGCCTGGGCGCGGGCCGCGACGATCGGAGCGCGGTTCAGCGAGGCAATCGCCACCGAGGCGTTGTCGATCACCCGGTTGATAACCATGTCGGTGACCTCCGCGGAAACGGCGACGGGATCGGCGGCCACTGTCGCGATCTTGAACGCGAGCTGGTCCTCGCGGGGCAGGTTTTCCTCGCTCTTGTAAACGCGGACGTGGTGTTCCTTGACCATGGTGTTCCTCTGTTAGTGGGGTTTGTGCGTGGCTTTGACATGGGAAAGACTGCGGTGCAGGTGAAGCGTGGTGGCCGCCTCGGCCAGCCGGGGGTTGCCGGCCGCGATCGCTTCGGCGATGGCGGCGTGCTCCGCGGCGGCCGCCGTGAGCCGTTCGGCGTCGTCGGCCGCCAGCCGGCGGACCCTGACCAGGTGGACGCGCAGGCTGCGCATCGCCTGGGCGAGGTAGGAGTTGTGGATGGCGGCGTCGATGGCCCCGTCCAGCCGTCCGACCAGTCCGTAATAGTCGTGCCGGGCGGGATCCTCGCCGCTGATCAGCTCCGGGGCACGGCACAGTTCACTGCGGAGCTGTTCGAAGACGGCGGCGTCGCCGCGTTCGGCGGCCAGCGCCGCGGCCTTGCCCTCGAGGGTTTCGCGGAGTTCGAAGAGTTCATCGATGTCTTCCAGCGAGATGTCGGTGACGACGACGCCGCGGCCGCCCGCCGTCGTCGTCAAGCCCTCCGCGGTGAGCCGGCTGAGGGCCTCCCGCAGCGGGGTGCGCGAGATGCCGAGCCGCTCGGACTGCTCCACTTCCGCGAGCACCGTCCCGGGCAGCAGACGCCATTCGATGATGTCCTCACGCAGGGCCGCGTAGGCCCTATCGCTGGCGCGCATCCTGCCTCCTTCATTGGCTGACGCTGTCCAGTGTATACACGCCCCTCACATTTGCCCAGCATTTGCCGGATATTTCCGGAATATCCGCTCAGTTGGTGGCTTCTTTGTATACACAGGTCTTGTGTCATGCCCCCGGCCGGGGCTACCATGAGCTCCATCACATCGTCGTGGACGGGACTCATTTTCATGGTTACGAAGAATTACCAGGACAGCTACGAACGCAGCCTGGCGAAACCCGAAGAATTCTGGCTGGAAGCCGCCGGGAAGGTCTCCTGGTCTGCACCGCCGCAGCGTGCCCTCGATTCCAGCAGGGCGCCGTTGTACGACTGGTTCCCTGACGGCGTCCTCAACACGTCCTACAACGCGCTGGACCGCCATGTGGCGGAGGGCCGGGGCGGGCAGGACGCCCTGATCTACGATTCCGCCATGCTCGGCACGCAGCAGCGCTACAGCTATGCGGAGCTGACGGACCTCGTCGCCCGGTTCGCCGGTGTCCTGCGCAGCCAGGGCGTGGGCAAGGGCGACCGCGTCGTGATCTACATGCCGATGATCCCCGAGGCGGCCATCGCCATGCTTGCCACGGCCCGGCTCGGCGCCGTGCACTCCGTGGTCTTCGGCGGCTTCGCCCCCAAGGAACTCGCCGCCCGCATCCGCGACGCCAAGCCCGCCGCGGTGGTCACGGCTTCCGGCGGGATCGAACCCTCGCGCCGGATCGAATACCTCCCCGCCGTCGCGGAAGCCCTCGGCCTGGCCGGAGCGCCGGACACCCCGGTCCTGGTCAAGACCAGGGAAGGCTTCGCCAACTCGATCGCCGGGCACCCCGGCTGGCTGGACTGGGACACCGAGATGGCCACCGCCGCGCCCGCCGCGCCGGTTGACGTCAAGGCCACCGATCCGCTCTACATCCTGTACACCTCGGGAACCACCGGCGCCCCCAAGGGCGTCGTGCGGGACAACGGCGGCCACGCCGTGGCGCTCGGCTGGACCCTGGAGAACATCTACGACGTCGGCCCCGGCGACGTGATGTGGACCGCCTCCGACGTCGGCTGGGTCGTGGGGCACTCCTACATCGTGTACGGGCCGCTGCTGGCCGGGGCCACGACCGTCATCTACGAGGGCAAGCCCGTGGGCACACCCGACGCCGGCGCGTTCTGGCGGGTGATCCAGGACCACAAGGTCAACGTGCTCTTCACCGCGCCGACCGCCCTGCGGGCCATCCGGAAGGCGGACCCCGAGGCGAAGCTGCTCGGGAAGTACGACATCTCCAGCCTGCGCACCCTGTTTGCCGCCGGCGAGCGGCTGGACACCGACACCTTCCACTGGGCCTCGCGGACCCTGGGCGTCCCCGTGGTGGACCACTGGTGGCAGACCGAGACCGGCTGGGCCATCTGCGCCAACCCCCGCGGGCTGGACGGGCTGCCGATCAAGGCAGGCTCGCCCAGTGTGCCGATGCCCGGCTTCAAGCTGAACATCGTCGACGGATCGGGCGAGGACGTCGAGGCGGGGACCGAGGGCAACATCGTCCTGGCGCTGCCGCTGCCGCCGGGCACGCTGACGACGCTCTGGGGCGACGACGAGCGCTACATCTCCTCCTACCTGCAGGCGTTCGAGGGCTACTACGCCACCGGCGATTCCGGCTACCGGGATGAGGACGGCTATCTCTTCGTGATGGGCCGCACCGACGACATCATCAACGTCGCCGGCCACCGGCTTTCCACCGGGGCCATGGAACAGGTGATCGGCCAGCACCCCGCCGTGGCCGAGTGCGCCGTGATCGGACTCGCGGACCCGTTGAAGGGCCAGCGTCCCAGCGGCTACGTGGTGCTGAAGTCAGGCGTCGACGTGCCCGAGGAGATCCTGGTCAAGGACCTGATCGCGCTGGTCCGGCGGGACATCGGGGCCGTGGCTGACTTCAAGCACGTCACCGTGGTGGAGGCCCTGCCCAAGACGCGCTCCGGAAAGATCCTGCGCAAGACCATGCGCCAGATCGCCGACGGCGACGACTACGTGGTGCCCTCGACCATTGAGGACGCCGGTGTGATCGACCAGCTCATCGGAACCCTGCGTCCCGCCGCCGCCGGGGAGTAGCAGCCCCC
>NZ_MQTS01000248.1:13907-26539 GCF_020532825.1 Arthrobacter sp. SO3 | reverse complement strand
GTCCGGCACCGCCGCGGCGTCCAGCCCCGCCGCGGCGGGTGAGCAGCTGTGGAATAGCGGGGTTACGACAGCCGTGTCACGCTGAGCAGGCTTTTGGATCCTCCGTCGACTCCGACGGCGTGATTCCGCTGCCGGGGCCGGGCGGCCGCACCGAAAGTCTGCATTGAGTGACGGGTTACTTTCCGGCTGTCGCAGTTCTCCCTGATGGGGGCAGTTAATGTGGCGGTTTCCGGCGACAGTCAGGAAGGAGCGTCCGCTAAGCTTTGCCGCCAGCGGTATTCGTTCTCCGGCCGGCCGGGGGCGCCGTAACGTGCTGTCCGGGTGACCGTTCCGGCGTCGGCGAGGTATTCCAGGTAGCGCCGCGCGGTCACCCGCGACATGCCGAGCGCTTCCATGACTTCGCTCGCCGACACGGCCCCGGACTGCAGCTTCATGAAGTCCTGCACCGCCTCCAGCGTGGACGCCGCCAGCCCCTTGGGCAGCGGCAGCTCCGACGGGGCCCGCAGGCTGGCGAAGGCCTGGTCCACCTCGCTCTGCGAGGCCCCGGGACCGGCATGCCCGGCCGCGGGGGAGGCCAGCTGCTCCCGGAACTGCCGGTAGCTGGTCAGCTTGTCCGCGAAGGTGGCAAAGGTGAAGGGCTTGATCAGGTATTGGACCACGCCCGTGGCCACCGCGCTGCGGACAATGTTCAGTTCCCGGACCGCGGTGATGGCGATGATGTCCGCGAACAGCCCGGCGGCACGCATGCGGCGCGCGATGTCCAGGCCGTGCAGGTCCGGCAGGTTCATGTCCAGCAGCACGAGGTCCACCGGGGTGCCCGAGGCCGCGAATTCCGTCAGCAGCCGCAGCGCGGACTGTCCGTCCGGAGCCGATCCAGCCAGCGTGAATCCCTCCAGCCGGCCGACATAGGCGGCGTGGGCTGCCGCTGCGATGGGCTCGTCCTCGACGACCAGTACACGGATGACGCTCATTGCTGTCCCTCGGTGGTCAGTGATGCCGGCGGCGATACCGGCTGTATTGTCGGGGCAGCGGGCAGCGTGACGCGGAACAGCGCCCCGGCGGGGCTCGTGATTGTCATGGTACCGCCGAGCCGCTGCACCGCCTGGCGGACCAGGGCCAGGCCGAGACCCCGGCCGAACGGCCCTGGTGCCTTGGTGCTGAAGCCGTGCCGGAAGATGTCCTCCACGGCCTGCGGATCGATCCCGGGGCCGCTGTCCTCCACGGTGATTTCAAGGGTCCCGGCGGACGCTGCCACCGTGAGTTCCACGAGTTTCGGGGCCGGCGCCTCGGCGGCAGCGTCGATGGCGTTGTCCAGGAGGTTGCCGAGGATCGCCACCAGGTCCTGCACGGCCAGCCCGGTTACAGCTGACGGGCCATGCCCGTCCCCGGGGGTGTTGAGGGTCAGTTCGACGCCCCGTTCGTGCGCCTCCGCGGCCTTGCCCATGATGAGGGCCCCGAGGACTGGCTCGTCGATGGAGCTGACGAGGTCATCGGTTAGCCGCTGGCTGAGCTCAAGGTCCTGGGTGGCGAAGTCCAGGGCTTCACTGTCGCGTCCGAGTTCCATCAGGGAAACGATCGTGTGAAGCCGGTTGGCGTGCTCGTGGGTCTGGGCGCGCAGGGCATCGGAGAGCGTGCGCATGGTTTCCAGCTCGCTGCCCAGCGACTCGATTTCGGTGCGGTCGCGGATGGTGGCCACGGTGCCATACACGGCCGTGTTCGTGCGGCCGCCGCCGGAACCGGGCCCGACGGCCGGTCCCTGGTTGACCACAAGGACCCGCGGGCCGGTCAGGTGGATCTCGTCGAGCGCGGTGCGGCCCGATTCGAACAGTTCCCGCAGGCTGGGGGCCAGCGGGAGCGACCCGAGTGACGGCGCTTCCTGCTGTCCGCCGCCGGCGGATGCCCCGGCGGCGCCGGCAGCTGTTCCTGCGCCCTCGGATGAGAGCGGTGTGAGCCCCAGCAGTTCGGCGGCCTGGTCGTTGTACATCACCACCTTGCCCTTGGGATCGATCAGGATGACGCCCTCGCGGACCGAGTGGAGGACCGATTCGTAGTAGGCGAAGAGCTGGGCGAGCTGCTCCGGACCCCAGCCGCGCGTCACCCGCCGCAGGTACCGCCCCAGCAGCCAGGACGCCAGCGATCCGCCCGCGAGCAGGGCCAGTCCGATGGCTAAGAGCGCGGGCAGCCTGCCGGAGACGGCGATGTCCACGGTGCGGACGGTGACGCCGGCGGCGACCAGTGCCCGCACCGTGCCGTCCGCGTCCTTGACCGGCACGATGGTGCGGACGGAGGGGCCGAGCGTGCCGGCCGTGATCTCGGTGAAGACCCTGCCGTCCAGGGCCGCATCGATCGAACCGATATAGGGCTTGCCCAGTTCCTCGTTCCGGGGGTGGGTCCAGCGGGTGCGGTCCGGCGCCATAATCGTGATGAAATCCGCGTTCGCGTCCGCCATGACTTTCATCGCGTAGGGCTGCAGCAGCGCGGAGGGATCCGGCGCACCCGCCGCTTCCAGCACGAGGGGGCTGTCGGCCACGGCGGTCGCGACGGCGGCCATCCGCCGGCCCGCCTCGTCATAGGCGTGGTCGCGCGCGTCAACGAACGTGGCGGTGCCGACGACGGCCGTCAGGCTCAGGATGAAGAGCAGATGGGCCACAAACAGCCGTCGGGCAATGCTCCAGCGGTGAATCATCCACACCTTCCATGACCAATATGAACGCAACGGTGATGCGCGTCACTGAATCCCCAATGATGGTGGAACACGAAGAACGGACGCGATGGGCCCACAGCCTGTGCCGCACCGACGTCCAGCCTATCCAAGGAGAACACCATGACCTCTCAAAGAGGAGAGTCGGCGGCACCCGCCGCGACGCCGGTCAAGAAGCGCAAGGGGCTCGACAAGTCCCATTATCTCTACATCGCGGTCATCGTGGCCGTCGTCCTCGGCGCCCTCGTTGGGCTGATGTTCCCCGAGGTCGGCAAGTCCCTGAAGCCGCTGGGCGACGGTTTCATCAAACTCATCAAGATGATGATCGGGCCGGTCATCTTCTGCACCATCGTCCTCGGCATCGGTTCCATCGCCAAGGCGGCCACGGTCGGCAAGGTCGGCGGCCTGGCCCTGGGCTACTTCATGGTGATGTCCACCTTCGCGCTGGCCATCGGCCTGGTCGTCGGTAACCTGATCCACCCCGGCGAGGGCCTCAAGCTCGCCCCCTACGATCCGAACAAGAAGGCGGCCTCGGACAGCACAGTGGACTTCCTGCTGGGCATCATCCCGGGCGACATCCCGGTCCTGCCGACCCTTCTCGCCGCGATCCTGGTCGGCTTCGCCCTTCAGCGGATGGGCGCACAGGGGACGCCCATCCTCAGGGCCGTCGGCTACGGCCAGGCCCTCGTGTTCCGCATCCTCGTCATGATCATGTGGCTGGCCCCGCTCGGAGCGTTCGGCGCGATCGCCGCCGTCGTCGGTGCCACCGGCGTGCAGGCCATCTTCAGCATGGCCACCCTGATGATCGCCTTCTACATCACCTGCGCCCTGTTCATCGTCGTGATCCTCGGCGGCCTGCTCAAGATCGTCGCCGGCGTCAGCATCTTCCGGCTGATGAAGTACCTCGGCCGCGAATACCTGCTGATCTTCTCCACCTCATCCTCCGAAGCCGCGCTGCCCCGGCTGATCGCGAAAATGGAACACCTCGGGGTGTCCAAGCCGGTCGTTGGCGTCACAGTCCCCACCGGCTACTCCTTCAACCTCGACGGCACGGCCATCTACCTGACGATGGCTTCGCTGTTCGTGGCCAACGCCATGGGCACTCCGCTGGACCTGGGCGCCCAGGTGTCGCTGCTGATCTTCATGATCATTGCCTCCAAGGGCGCCGCAGGCGTCACCGGTGCCGGCCTGGCCACGCTGGCTGCCGGACTCCAGGCGCATGCTCCGCAGCTTCTCGGCGGCGTGGGCATGATTGTCGGCATCGACCGCTTTATGTCCGAGGCCCGGGCGCTGACCAACTTCACCGGCAACGCCGTGGCCACCGTGCTGATTGGCACCTGGGTTAAGGAGATCGACGGCGGACAGGTCGAGCGTGTCCTCTCCGGCAACGAGCCCTTCAACGAACAGACCATGATCGCCGCACACGGTGCGCCTGCGGAGGAAGCGGCCCCGGAAAAGCCCGTTCTGGCCAACGCCTGAGCTGTTCCAACCCCCGCCAGTGACTGGCCAAGACCGCCCGGACGCCTGCCAGCGTCCGGGCGGTTTTTTGTGCCACAACGGCAACCTTCGACTTCTACCAGAGGGTTGAGGCTCAAACAACGGCCGCTGTCAAGGTCCGCGGAATACCGTGTCGGGCGCTGTAACCTTGGGAGGAATAAGACCGGCCCTGGGACTCCAGCGGCAGCAATACCAGGCACGGCCATCACCGTCATCGAAAGTGTGGATAGATACGTGAGCAGCGAACAGGGTTCAGCAACTCTGGAAGGCACCGAACTCGATCTGGAAGACGCCGTCATGGGCCCCACCGGGCGCCCGCAACGCGACTTTCCGGAGCCCGCGCCGCTGTCATCCCACGGTCCGGCGCGGGTCATCGCCATGGTCAACCAGAAGGGCGGAGTGGGTAAAACCACCTCCACCATCAACCTGGCGGCCGCGCTGGCGGAATTCGGCCGCCGCGTGCTCGTCGTGGACTTCGACCCGCAGGGTGCCCTTTCCGCCGGCCTCGGCATCAACCCGCACGAGCTGGATCTCACGGTCTACAACGTTTTGATGGACCGCAAGGTCGACATCCGCGACGCCATCCACAAGACCGGCGTGGAAAACCTGGACCTGCTCCCGGCCAACATCGACCTCTCCGCCGCGGAGGTCCAGCTCGTCAACGAGGTGGCCCGCGAACAAGTGCTGGACCGGGCCCTGAAGAAGGTTGAGGATGACTACGACGTCGTCCTGATCGACTGCCAGCCATCACTCGGACTGCTCACCGTGAACGCACTGACCGCCTCCCACGGCGTGATCATCCCGCTGATCTGCGAGTTCTTCGCGCTGCGCGCCGTGGCGCTGCTGGTGGAGACCATCGACAAGGTCCAGGACCGCCTGAACCCGCGGCTCCAGGTCGACGGCGTCCTCGCCACCATGTACGACGCCCGCACACTGCACAGCCGCGAGGTGATTTCCCGGCTGGTGGAGGCCTTCGGCGACAAGGTCTTCGAGACCGTCATCAAGCGCTCCATCAAGTTTGCCGACGCCACCGTCGCGGCCGAGCCCATCACGAGCTACGCCGGCAACCACATCGGCGCCGACGCGTACCGGAACCTGGCCAAAGAGCTCATTTCGCGCGGCGGCGCGCCCTAGTCAGGGCCGTGACAGATTCGGGTGCTCCCGCAGCGGGACCGGACGCGCCGGCCGGGAAGAAGCCCGGCTTCGAGGTCCGGCTCGCCAACTTCACCGGCCCGTTCGACCTCCTGCTCGGACTGATTTCAAAGCACCAGCTGGACATCACCGAAGTGGCGCTGTCCACCGTCACCGATGAGTTCATCAAGTACATCAAGCGCCTGCAGAATCTGGGCGAGGAGTGGGCCCTGGATGAGGCCAGCGAATTCCTCGTCATCGCCGCCACACTGCTGGACCTCAAGGCGGCCCGGCTGCTGCCTGCCGGCGAGGTGGAGGACGAGGAAGACATTGCGCTGCTCGAAGCCCGCGACCTGCTCTTCGCCCGGCTCCTGCAGTACAAGGCGTTCAAGCACGTGGCCGGCATGATGGGTGCCACCCTTGAGCTGGAGGCCCGACGGTATCCGCGGCAGGTCGCCCTGGAGGGCCACTTCGCGGCACTGCTGCCGGAGCTCCTCTGGCGGCACACCCCGCAGCAGTTCGCCGGCCTGGCCGAGGCCGCACTCAAGCCCCGGGAAGCCGCACCCACCGAGGTTGGCCTCGCCCACCTGCACGGCACCCCGGTCAGCGTCAAGGAACAGGCCGAATTGCTGGGCCACCGGCTGCGGCTGGGCACGCCGCTCACCTTCCGGGCGCTGATCGCCGACGCCGAGTCCACCCTCGTGGTGGTGGCACGCTTCCTGGCGCTGCTGGAGCTGTTCCGGGATAAGGCGGTGGCCTTCGAACAGCTGCTCCCGCTGGGGGACCTGACCGTCCGCTGGAGCGCCGGCGTCGAGGGCTGGAACAGCGGGAACCTGAGTGAAGAATATGAGGAGCAGCCGTGAACGAAACCCGAACCGGACAGGCAGCCGACGCAACCGCAGACGCTGCCGCTGCGGCACGGGCGGCAGCCGAAAACGACGGCGCCCCCGACCTCGGCAGCCTCCCCGGCGGTGCCCGGGCCGCCCTCGAGGCCGTCCTGATGGTGATCGACCAGCCGGCGACGGCGACCGAGCTCGCCTCCGGCCTGAACCTGACCGTCGACGTCGTCGAGGGGCTGCTCGTGGAACTGCAGCGGGAGTATAACGGCTATACTGTTAATGCCCCGGATGTGGACGATGCCAGTTTCAACGGCTTCAGTGCCACCCCCCGGGGTTTTGAATTGCGGAATATTGCCGGAGGCTGGCGGATCTATTCGCGCACCGAGTTCGCCGACATCGTTGGCGGCTTCGTGCTGGAGGGACAGACAGCCAGGCTGACGCAGGCGGCGCTCGAAACGCTCGCCGTCATCGCTTACCGCCAGCCCGTATCAAGGGCGCGGGTGTCTGCAATTCGAGGAGTCAATGTTGACTCTGTCGTGCGGACGCTGACGCAGCGGGGGCTGATCGAGGACTCAGGAACTGATCCTGAGTCCGGGGCCATCCTGTACCGCACGACGTCGTATTTCCTGGAGCGAATGGGAATCGGCTCGGTCGCGGAATTGCCGCAACTTTCACCCCATCTTCCGGGGCTGGAAGGCATCGAAGAGTTCTATGACGCAGGAAGAATGTAGGCAGGAACAACTGCCTGCGCACGGATATCAACCAGGGCAGAGGCTTTTTGCCCCAGCCGGCGGGGGTTGTCGGGAGACAGCGGCCGTTGGCCAACAAACGAAGGACGGGTCATGACACAGGCGGGACGCCAGGGTTCACCACGTAACAGTTCGGGACGTAACAGTGCCGGACAAAACTCAGCGCAGGGCTCCGGCCGCGGCGCACAGGGCGGCGCAGGCCGCAGCGGCGGCGCCGACTACAAAGGCGGCTCAGCCCGCGGCGCGCAGGGCGCAGGAAGCCGCAGCGGGGGAGCGGGCTTCAAGGGCGGCGCAGACCGCCCGTTCAAGCGACCCAAGCCCCGCGAAGAGGCCTTTATCGATCCGGACCTGCAGGGACCCGACGGCGTGCCCGCCGGCAAGCCCGCGTCCGGTGACTGGAAGTCCAAGGCGCCCTCCGGCAAGGAGGCAGCCCGCAAGGCTGCCGCCCGCAAGCCCGGCTTCGGCAAGACCCCCGGCACTCCGGGCGCACTCAAGCCCAAGCCGCGCACCGGCGCCCCGAAGACCGCCGGCGCACGTGCCTTCGGCAGTGAACGCTTCGGCCAGAACCTCGGCCCCGTGCGCAAGCCGGCCCGCAAGCGCGGACCCCGCGCCGAGGTGCCCCAGTCCGAAGTGCACGACCAGGACGGCATCCGCCTGCAGAAGGTCATGGCCTCGGCCGGCGTCGCCTCACGGCGCGTCTGCGAAGAAATGATCGCCGAGGGCCGGGTTGAAGTCGACGGCCAGGTCGTCACCGAGCTCGGCGTCCGCGTCGACCCGAAGACCGCCGTCATCCACGTCGACGGCCTCCGCATCCAGCTGGACGAGAACATGGTCTACATGGTCTTCAACAAGCCCAAGGGCGTTGTCTCCACGATGGAAGACCCGGACGGCCGCCCGTGCATCAGCGACTTCGTGCGCAACAGCCACGGCGAACGCCTGTTCCACGTCGGACGCCTCGACGTCGCCACCGAGGGGCTGCTGCTGCTGACCAACGACGGCGAACTCGCCAACCGCCTGACGCACCCCTCCTACGAAGTGCCCAAGACCTACCTCGTGCAGGTCCGCGGGCCGTTCCCGCAGGGCATCGGCGCCGAGCTCAAGGCCGGCGTCGAACTCGAGGACGGCATCGCGTCGGTGGACTCCTTCAAGCTTGTGGACTCCACACCGGGCCACGTGCTGATCGAGGTCGTACTGCACTCGGGCAAGAACCGGATCGTCCGCCGTCTCTTCGACGCCGTCGGTTTCCCGGTGCTTCGCCTGGTCCGCGTAAAGGTCGGTCCCATCGGCCTGGGCGACCAGCGCCAGGGCAGCATCCGCAACCTCGGCAGGCAGGAAGTCGGCCACCTGCTGGCATCCGTAGGGCTGTAGGCATGTCCGCCTTTCGCACCCACGGCCGCGGCCACCTCAACGGTCCGGTGGTGGTCGTGGGGACCGGGCTCCTGGGCACCAGCATCGGGCTGGGGCTGCGGGGCCGCGGAGTGGCAGTCTTCCTCTCCGACCCTTCGCCCACCAACCAGGCCGTCGCCGTCGACATCGGCGCAGGCCTTCCCTTGGCGCGCCTTGACGGAGAACAGCCGGAACTCGTGGTCGTCGCCGCACCGCCGGATGTCACGGCGGATGTGGTCGAACGCGCCCTCGCGGACTATCCCGGGGCCACCGTCGTGGACATCGCCAGCGTGAAGGCCGGCATCCAGGCCGAGCTCCGCACCCGCGGCGCCGACCTCAGCCGCTACGTGGGCACCCACCCGATGGCGGGCCGGGAAAAGTCGGGTCCCGTCGCTGCCCGCGGCGAACTCTTCACCTCCATGCCGTGGGTCCTTTGCCCCTCCGGGGAAACACTGCCCCACGCTTTGCAGGCAGCGCGCGCGCTGGCCGTGGACCTCGGCGCCGTCGTGTCCGAATTCG
Organism: Arthrobacter sp. SO3; assembly: GCF_020532825.1. Taxonomy (GTDB): domain Bacteria; phylum Actinomycetota; class Actinomycetes; order Actinomycetales; family Micrococcaceae; genus Arthrobacter. Next base: position 17,717 of record NZ_MQTS01000248.1, on the reverse strand, counting down.
GGGCCGAGGAACACGACGAGGCGGTGGCGCTCGTCTCGCACGTACCCCAGGTCGTGTCCTCGCTCGTGGCCAGCCGGCTGCAGGGCACCCCCCTGCATGCGCTGTCCCTCGCCGGCAACGGACTGCGGGACGTCACCCGGATCGCGGCGAGTGATCCGACCCTCTGGGTGCAGATCCTCGGTGCCAACGCGGAGAAAGTCGTGGAGATCCTGCACGGCGTCCGCGAGGACCTCAACCGGGTCATCGGCACGCTCGAAAACCCGACAGCGCCCGGTGCCCGGCTCGATCTTGCCCAGCTGATCAGCGAAGGCAACGCCGGCCAGTCCCGCATTCCGGGCAAGCACGGCGGACCCCCGCAGGCGTACTCCTGGCTGACGGTCCTGGTGGATGACACCCCGGGGCAGATCGCCAAACTCCTGACGGAGATCGGCGAGATCGGTGTCAACCTCGAGGACCTCCGGCTGGACCACTCCTCGGGACAGAACGTGGGCATGGTGGAAATCTCCGTGCTGCCGAACAAGCACGAACTGTTAATCGAAGCCCTCAATGACCGTGGATGGCGGGTACTCCAGTAATGACCCAGGAACTTATTGAAACCGTGGACATCCTGCGCCCCGGAAAAAGCCTCGTCGTAGCCATCGACGGGCCGTCCGGATCGGGCAAGTCCAGCGTCAGCAAAGAGGTGGCGCGCCGGCTCAAGCTGGCGTACCTCGACACCGGCGCCATGTACCGTGCGCTGACCTGGCTCTGCCTGGACAGCGGCACGGACCTGGACGACGGCGCCGCCGTCGAGGCCGCCGCCAGGAGCCTTCCGCTGGAAATCAGCACGAGCCCGCTGGAGGAATACGTCCGCGTCGGCGGCACCGATGTCACGCTCGCGATCCGCGAGCCGGCGATCTCCGCCGCCGTCAGCGCCGTCGCCACCACCCTCGGCGCCCGCACCGAACTGATCCGCCGGCAGCGCGAACTGATCGGCAAGCACCACCACCGCATGGTGGTCGAAGGCCGGGACATCACCACCGTCGTCGCGCCCCACGCCGAAGTGCGGATGCTGCTCACCGCGAGCGAAGAGGCCCGTCTGCGCCGCCGGGGCATCCAGCTCGGCGGCAGCCAGAACGCCGAACAGCTCGCGGCGCAAGTCACCCAGCGCGACGCGAAGGACTCAACCGTGGTGAACTTCACCCGGGCCGCCGACGGGGTGGTGACGCTGGACTCCTCGGAGCTCGACTTCGCCGAAACCGTCGACGCCGCGCTCAGCATCGTGCACGGCATCGTCAACCACCAGGCCATCAACCGTGACTGACGCGAGGCAGCCGGCCCGGGCGCCGGCCATGGCCCAGGTCCCGGCCCGGTGGACCACCCTGTGGAGCCGGCCCGTGGGCTGGCTGCTGGACCACGTCCTCTACCGGACCTCGGTCACGGGGCGCTCAAACGTCCCGGCCACCGGTCCGGTGATCTTCGCCGGCAACCACATCAGCTTCCTGGACGGACCCGTGATGTTCGGGGCATCGCCGCGCGCCATGCACATCCTGGTCAAGAAGGAAATGTTCACCGGCTTCCTCGGCCGCGTGCTCCAGGCCTCCGGCCAGCTGGCGGTGGACCGCGCGGGCGACCGGGCGGCCCTCCTGACGGCCAAGAGCGTGCTCGACGCCGGGCGGTGCGTCGGGATCCTTCCCGAAGGCACGCGCGGTAGCGGCGAAGCCTCCGCCATCAACAACGGGGTCGCCTGGCTCGCGCTGAACTCCGGCGCGACCGTGGTCCCCGTGGCCATCCTCGGTACCCGCAAAGGCGGCGAGCACCTCGACGCCGTTCCCCGGCTGCGCCGCAAGCTGCACGTCAGCTTCGGCGGAGCCCTCAACGTCAGCCGCAGGCCCGGCGAGACCGGGCGTGTTTCAATGGACAGGGCCGGAACCGAGATCCGCGCCGCGCTGGCCCGCCATGTCCAGGACTCGATCCAAAAAACCGGGCAGCCCTTGCCCGACGCGGATTCCCCGCAAGAACGTCATGAAGCAGTAGCCGGGACGCCGGCAGATCACCCCATAAGGAAAGTGCAATGAGCGATACGACTCAAACCTCCGGCCAATTTGGCGCCGGCGAAGATGAATACACGCCCACCGGCACGGACCAGGTGGCCGAGCACCTCGCCGCCCTGGACGATGAGGAAGCAGAGGTCCGCGCGGCCTCCCTGCGGGCCGGCCTGGACGACTATGACCTGGATGAAGACGACGCCGCCCTCCTGAGCGGCGGGTACGAGGACGAGGACTTCGACGGCCCGGTCAAGCTGGATCCGGTCCTGGCCATCATCGGCCGGCCCAACGTGGGCAAGTCCACGCTGGTGAACCGAATCCTCGGCCGCCGCGAAGCCGTGGTGGAGGACACCCCCGGCGTCACCCGTGACCGGGTGATGTACTCGGCCACCTGGAACGGCCGGAACTTCACGGTGGTCGACACCGGCGGCTGGGAGCACGATGCCCGCGGCATCCACGCCCGCGTCGCCGAACAGGCCGAGATGGCCGTGGAACTCGCCGACGCCGTGCTGTTCGTCGTGGACTCCGCCGTCGGCGCCACCGCCACGGACGAAGCCGTCGTGAAGATGCTCCGCAAGTCCAAGAAGCCGGTCATCATGGTGGCCAACAAGGTGGACGACTTCGCGCAGGAAGCCGACTCGGCACGGCTCTGGGGCCTTGGCTTCGGCGAACCGTACCCGGTCTCGGCACTGCACGGCCGGGGCGTCGCCGACCTCCTGGACCACGTGATGGACACCCTGCCCGAGTTCTCCACGATCGAAGGCCTGGAACGCTCCGGTGGTCCGCGCCGCATCGCGTTGATCGGGCGTCCGAACGTCGGCAAGTCCTCGCTGCTGAACAAACTGGCCGGCTCCGAGCGCGTCGTCGTGGACAACACCGCCGGCACCACGCGTGACCCGGTCGATGAGTTCATCGAACTCGGCGGCCGCACCTGGCGTTTCGTGGACACCGCGGGCATCCGCCGCCGCCAGCACATGGCACAGGGCGCCGACTTCTACGCCTCCCTGCGCACGCAGAGCGCCCTCGAAAAGGCGGAGGTCGCCGTCGTGCTCCTCGCCGTGGACGAAGTCCTCAGCGAGCAGGACGTCCGCATCCTGCAGCTCGCCATCGAATCCGGCCGTGCCCTGGTCCTCGCCTTCAACAAGTGGGACCTGCTCGATGACGAACGCCGCAGCTACCTGGAACGTGAAATCGAGCAGGACCTGGCCCACGTGGCGTGGGCGCCGCGCGTCAACATCTCGGCGCTGACCGGGTGGCACAAGGACAAGCTGGTCCCGGCCCTTGACACGGCCCTGGAAAGCTGGGACAAGCGCATCTCCACCGGCCGGCTCAATGCCTTCCTGGGCGAGCTGGTGGCCGCGCACCCGCACCCGGTCCGCGGCGGAAAGCAGCCCCGCATCCTCTTCGGCACCCAGGCCTCAAGCCGCCCGCCGAAGTTCGTGCTCTTCACCACCGGGTTCCTGGACCCGGGCTACCGCCGCTTCATCACCCGCCGGCTCCGCGAAACCTTTGGGTTCGAGGGCACGCCGATCGAGGTCAACATGCGTGTGCGGGAAAAGCGCGGCAAGAAGCGTTAATTCCGCGCGCGCCCGCCGAGGGAAGAAAGTTCCCGTGACATGCAGAAAGTGTCACGGGCACCCTCCGGAATCGTGTAAGCTTTTGGAGGTGGTTCGGCCGGACTGCTCAGATGAAATCTTTTGGAAGTCCATGAGAATTTCATCCAGAGCGGAGAACGGCGGAACTAACGGGCTGTAGCGCAGCTTGGTAGCGCACTTGACTGGGG
>NZ_MQTS01000248.1:0-13871 GCF_020532825.1 Arthrobacter sp. SO3 | reverse complement strand
CCCCGCCATTCCCGATGAGGGAATGGCGGGGATTTCTGTTTAACCGCACTGTTTGCACCTCCGCTGCCGAACCCGCACCGCCTATTTCAGGAAGCGCGAGGTGCGGCGGTCGGCCAGGATCTTTCCCTTCGTCTGGCAGCCGGGGCAGTACTGCAGGGCCGTGTCGGCAAAGGACACCTCGCGGACGGTGTCACCGCACACCGGGCACGCCTCGCCGGTCCGGCCGTGGACCCGCATGTGGCTCCGCTTGGTGTCCTTGAGCTCAGCGGGCGCCTTGCCGGCCGCGTCCCGAAGCGCTGTCCCCAGAATGCTGTGGATGGCTTCATAGAGTCCCCGGACCGCGTCCCGGTCCAGGGACTTCGCAAGGGCAAAGGGCGACATGCCGGCTGCGTGCAGGATCTCGTCGCTGTAGGCATTTCCGATGCCGGCAATCACGCTCTGGCTCCGCAGGACCCCCTTGATTTGCTGGGAGCTGGCGGCCAGGATCTCCGCCAGGGCATCGACGTCGAACCCGGGACTGAACGGATCAGGTCCCAGCGCGGCGACTCCCGGCACGTCGTGCGGATCCCGGACCACGTAGACCGCCAGGCTCTTCTTCGTGCCGGCCTCGGTCAGGTCGAGGCCCAGCGGGCCGGAGTCACCGGAAAACAACAGCCGCACGGCAATATGGCCCTTGCCCATCTTCAGCGGGACATCACTGGGCTTGTCGGTGAAGCGCACCCAGCCTGCCCTGGCCAGGTGGAAGATGAAATACAGGCCGCCGGCCTCCACGCTGACGAACTTGCCGAAGCGGCGCACCCCCGTCACGGTTCTGCCCTCAAGCACGGAGACGGGCGGATCCGCCGTTTTCAGGACCGCGAACGAGACTGGCTGGATCCTTGTGACAACCGCACCGCGCAGCTTCCCGGCGAGAAATTCCGCCAGGGCCGCGACTTCCGGGAGCTCGGGCATTGCCTAGCCGATACCGGCTTGATCTGTCATCGCCCCATCATGTCAGAGTCCTCCCCGGGGCAGGCCGGATATGCCTATACTTTCAGCGGCGGACAGTTCAGCTGACCGCCGTCGACATTGGTGATTGACCCGATGAAAGGCCCGTCATGAGCATCATTCCCGAAGAGCTGTCCTACACCGCGGAACACGAGTGGGTCTCTGCCCCGAACGCCGACGGCGTGGTGCGCGTGGGCATCACCGATTTTGCCCAGGACGCGCTTGGGGACGTCGTGTATGCCCAGATGCCGGAGGTCGGCACCACGATCAAGGCCAACGACGTCATCGGCGAGGTCGAGTCCACCAAGAGCGTCAGCGACATCTACGCCCCGGTTGCCGGTGAAGTGGTCTCCCGCAACGAGGCCCTGGACACGGATTCCGCCCTGATCAATTCGGATCCGTACGGTGAGGGCTGGCTGATGGAAATCAAGCTCGCGGAAGCCGACGCGGTCGAGTCGCTCCTCAGTGCATCGGAGTACGAACAGCAGGTAGGCTAAAGCAAAGCCCTTTTCGGGCCGGGTCGTTGGAACAACCGTCGGGAAACCGACGAAACAGCGCCCGCCGAAGGGCTGTATCCCGGATTTGCCAGGCTTTTCCGGACGGCATGCGTTGTTTGCAGGGGGGACACCTGCAGCGAATGGAGGAATCAATGTTTGGGCACGAGCGCAACAACACCGGTGACGGTTATGGCACGGGTGGAGTGAAAGCTTCGGAGACCACGTCGATCAACCTCACCCCGATCCGCGATGAACCGACCGTCGCCCCGAAGCTCTCGGCTGAGGAGTGGTCCGCCGTTGAGGCACTGCCGTACGGCTCTGCCCTGCTGGTTGCGCACAGCGGCCCCAACACCGGCGCCCGTTTCCTGCTGGATTCGGACATCACGACGGCGGGCCGGCACCCGGACGCCGACATCTTCCTCGATGACGTCACGGTTTCCCGCCGGCACGTCGAGTTCCGCCGCACGGCGCGCAGCTTCGAAGTCGTGGACACCGGAAGCCTGAACGGCACGTACGTGAACCACGACCGCGTCGACAGTGTGGAGTTGAAGTCCGGCAACGAAGTGCAGATCGGGAAGTTCCGCCTCACCTTCTACCTGAGCCCTGCCCGCGCAGCAGGCAACGTCTGATTCCGGGGTAGCTGCCTGTGGCCATGGCACAAGCGGAACGGCGCGGACCCCAGGTTCTGAATATCGGGGAAGTCCTGGCTCAGCTGAGCGACGACTTCCCCAGCATGACCGCGTCAAAAATCCGGTTCCTGGAGGAAAAGGGACTGATCAACCCCCAGCGGACCCCTGCCGGATACCGGCAGTACTCCGAGAGCGACGTCGAGAGGCTGCGCTTCGTGCTGTCCCTCCAGCGCGACCAGTACCTACCGTTGAAGGTCATCAAGGACTACCTCGATGCGATCGACCGCGGGGAACGCCCGGACAACCTGCCGCCCGGGGTCACGGTCTCGCCGCGGATCGTTTCCGAGGAACTGGCGTCCGAGCTGCAGAACCGGGTCCGCCGGCTCTCCGAGGAACAACTCCGCGCCGAGTCCGGCGCGAGCGTGCCGCTGGTCGAATCGCTCCTGAGTTTCGGCCTGATCGGCCATGTCAACGGAAAATTCGATGAGCACGCCCTCCAGGTTGCCCGCGCCTGCGTCCAGCTGGAGGGCCACGGACTGGAACCGCGGCACCTGCGGCCGTTCCAGGCTGCCGCCGAACGCGAGTTCGGGCTGGTGGAGCGTGCCGTGGCGACCCTGACCTCGCGCAAGGACGCCGCTTCCCACGCCCGTGCCGCCGAGGCTGCCCGGGAGATCAGCGAGCTGTGCCTCACGCTGCACCGGGCCCTGGTCCAGGACCGCATCTCGAGGATGGACATCTGATGATTGAGGTCGAAATCGTAGGCGTGCGGATTGAACTGCCGTCCAACCAGCCCCTCGTCCTGCTCAAGGAGATCCACGGGGAGCGGCACGTGCCGATCTGGATCGGCACCCCCGAGGCAAGCGCCATCGCCCTGGCCCAGCAGGGGGTCGTGCCGCCGCGCCCGATGACCCACGACCTGCTGATCGACGTCGTCGAAACCCTCGGCCACTCGATCGTCAGCGTCAACATTGTGGCTGTGGAGGACAACATCTTCTACGGGCAGCTGCAGTTCGAGAACGGGACCACGGTCAGCTCCCGGGCCTCCGATGCCCTGGCACTGGCCCTCCGTGCGAAGTGCCGCATCTGGTGCGCCGACGCCGTAATGGAAGAGGCCGGCGTCCGGATCACCGAACACGACGAGGGTGAGGACACCCACCCGGGTCCCGCCGTCGACGAGGAGGGCGAGCTGCGCCGCTTCCGCGAGTTCCTCGACGACGTCGAACCCGAGGATTTCGCCGGCTGACCCTGCGCCAAGGTTAAAGTCGAGGATGAAAGTTTCGACACGCCCCGGCAATACCCCGAACGTCTTTGACCTTGGGCCCCGGCGGGCCTAACGTCAGAAGTACAAGTTCCCATTGCACGCAACAGCCGCTCAGGTCACACTGGAAGGTGCAGCCCCGGCAGAATTACACGGATGATTTTATCCACCCGTGTTTTGTTTAGCTAGTGACAACTGGTTGTTGCTGCATTTTCCGCAGGGGAGCCAAGACAAGGAGGATCCACGTGAGTCCGAAAGGCGAAGCGGGCGAGCTCAAGCAGCCCTCGACGGCTGGTGTAGCCGTGCCCGCTAGCGGTGCCCAGGGCCTGCTGTTCACCGAGGATCTCCCTGTCCTGGACGAGGACGCGGGCTACCGCGGTCCCACTGCCTGCAAGGCGGCTGGCATCACCTATCGCCAGCTGGACTACTGGGCTCGCACCGGGCTGGTGGAACCCGCCGTCCGCGGCGCCGCCGGCTCAGGTTCCCAGCGACTCTATGGTTTCCGCGACATCCTGGTTCTGAAGGTCGTCAAGCGCCTCCTGGACACCGGCGTGTCGCTGCAGCAGATCCGCACTGCCGTCGAGCACCTCCGGGAACGCGGCGTCGAGGATCTCGCCCAGATCACCCTCATGAGTGACGGCGCCAGCGTGTACGAGTGCACCTCCGCCGACGAAGTGATCGATCTCGTCCAGGGCGGCCAGGGCGTCTTCGGCATCGCAGTGGGCCGCGTCTGGCGGGAAGTGGAAGGCAGCCTCGCGGCCCTTCCCAGCGAACACGCCAGCGACCAGTCGTTCCCCGGCGACGAGCTCGGCAAGCGCAGGGCCGCCCGCAAGATCGGCTGACCCGACGACCAGCACCCCCCACACAGCAACACCCCCACACAGCAACGCGGGGTCACTTAGCGCCCATTACGGCAGGCCGGACAGGCGCTAAGTGACCCCGCGTTGCTGTTGTCTTGGGGGTTACCTCGGGCGGGGCGTCCTTGGCTCAGCGCCGGACGCGGTCCCGGACCGGGGCGCCGGACTGCCGGCCGTCTGCCTGCAGCAGGTTCGCCAGCAGGGTGTCGAACAGGGCGGCGGCATTCTTGGCCGAATCCCCTGGCCAGTGGTGGATGGAGTGCGCGGCGCCCTGGATCTGCTGCCAGTTGGCCTGCTCCGGGATGTGCGGGGAGAGCAGCAGCTCGCCGAACATGGACTCCATCTCGGCCAGCCGGAAGGTGTGCTCGGCGGAGCCGGTGCGCACCCGGTTGGCAACAATGCCGGCGGGGGAGAGGTTCGGGGCGAATTCCTGCCGGAACAGCTGGATGGCCCGCATGGTGCGTTCCGTGCCCGCAACGGAGAAGAGGCCGGGCTCGGCCACGAGGGTGACCTTGTCGCTGGCGGACCAGGCCATCCTGGTGAGCCCGTTCAGGGACGGCGGGCAGTCCACGAGGACCAGCTCGTACTTCTCCGCGCCAGCGAGCACGGCGGAGAGCCTGCGCAGGTCGCGGCGGCCCAGATCGGGGCGGTCGTAGATGCCGGTGTAGGCGGAGCCGACAGCCACATCGAGGACGGATGTCCGGCCGGCTGGAGCGCCGCCGTTGGCGGACCCGCGTTCCACCCAGCCGCTCGGGACCACGTTCTCGGCCAGCCGTGCCCGCCGGGGGGACTTGAGCATCCGGCCGATGTCCAGCTGGTCGCCCGGCCGGACTCCGAGGGCCGTACTGGCATCCGCGTGGGGATCAAGGTCGACGACGAGGGTGGGGATGCCGGCGGCCAATGCCGCGGACGCCAGTCCGGTGGTCACCGATGTCTTGCCGACACCGCCTTTAAGGCTGCTGATGCTGACTACTTGCACTTGAAAAACCAATACCTAACGCCGGTTGCCGGGACGGGGTCCTGCCGGCTCCTGCGTTCTCCGGAACCGGGGCGAGCATGCGCCACCCACCCCCTCATCATATGTTGCCGTCCCGCCGAAACCTGCCTCATCGTGTGCCCCGTCGCGTGCCGGGGCGGCAGATCATGGATATGCTGCAATCGGGGCCGGGATCCGGCGTTGCCTGATGTGCTTGCCTAATCGGGCATACGTGACGCGCGCCGCTGTGACGGTCGCCACAATAATTTGTGTTTGCCTGTCCGTGTCTTGGACACTGTGACCACTTACCGATACACCCGCGATGATGCAGGAGAAGCATGTTTTCGAAGATTCTGGTGGCCAATCGCGGCGAAATCGCGATCCGTGCCTTCCGCGCCGGCTACGAACTTGGTGCCAAGACCGTAGCTGTCTTCCCGAACGAGGACCGCAACTCAATCCACCGCCAGAAGGCCGACGAGGCATATCTGATCGGCGAAGAGGGCCATCCCGTCCGGGCCTACCTCGACGTCGACGAGGTGGTGCGCGTGGCCAAGGAATCCGGCGCCGACGCCATCTACCCCGGCTACGGCTTCCTCTCCGAGAACCCGCGCCTGGCCCGGGCCGCCGTGGAAGCAGGCATCACCTTCGTGGGCCCGCCGGCTGAAGTCCTGGAACTGGCCGGCAACAAGGTCGAGGCCCTTGAAGCGGCCCGCAAGGCCGGCGTCCCCGTGCTGAAATCCTCCCAGCCCTCCAAAGACGTCGACGAGCTCATCGCGGCCGCCGACGTCATCGGGTTCCCCATCTTCGCCAAGGCAGTCGCCGGCGGCGGCGGGCGCGGCATGCGCCGCGTCGATACCCGCGACGCCCTGCCCGAGGCCCTGCAGGCCGCCATGCGCGAAGCCGACGCGGCCTTCGGCGACCCGACCATGTTCCTGGAACAGGCCGTGCTGCGCCCCCGCCACATCGAGGTCCAGATCCTGGCCGACGCGGAGGGCAACGTCATGCACCTCTTCGAACGTGACTGCTCCATCCAGCGCCGCCACCAGAAGGTCATCGAGATCGCACCGGCGCCGAACCTCGACGAAGGCATCCGCCAGGCGCTCTACCGCGACGCCGTGAAGTTCGCCAAGGCGCTGAACTACGTCAACGCCGGCACCGTGGAATTCCTCGTCGACACCGTGGGGGAGCGGGCAGGCCAGCACGTCTTCATCGAAATGAACCCGCGCATCCAGGTCGAGCACACCGTCACCGAGGAAGTCACCGACGTCGACCTCGTCCAGGCACAGCTGCGCATCGCCGCAGGCGAGACCCTCGCGGACCTGGGCCTCTCCCAGGAGACCGTCCAGCTCAGGGGCGCCGCCCTGCAGTGCCGCATCACCACCGAGGATCCGGCCAACGGCTTCCGGCCCGACGTCGGCAAGATCACCGGCTACCGGTCGGCCGGCGGCGCCGGCGTCCGGCTCGACGGCGGCACCGTCTACTCCGGTGCCGAGATCAGCCCGCACTTCGACTCGATGCTGGTCAAGCTGACCTGCCGCGGCCGTGAGTACCCGGCCGCCGTGGCCCGGGCCCGCCGGGCCCTCGCCGAGTTCCGCATCCGCGGCGTCTCGACCAACATCTCCTTCCTGCAGGCTGTCCTGGACGATGCCGACTTCATCGCCGGCAACGTGGCCACCTCGTTCATCGACGAACGCCCCCAGCTGCTCAGGGCCCGGGTCTCCGCCGACCGCGGCACCAAGCTGCTGACCTGGCTCGCGGAAGTCACCGTGAACAAGCCCAACGGCGAGCTCACGGTCCACAGCGATCCCGCCGCCAAGCTCCCGGCGCTGGACGACGCAGCCGCCGCGCCCGGCTCCCGGCAGCGGCTGCTGGAGCTGGGCCCGGAAGGCTTCGCGAGGGCCCTTCGCGCGCAGAACGCCGTCGCCGTCACGGACACCACGTTCCGCGACGCCCACCAGTCGCTGCTCGCCACCCGGGTCCGCACCCGCGACCTCGTGGCAGCCGGCCCGGCCGTCTCCAAGCTCCTCCCGGAACTGCTCTCCGTCGAGGCCTGGGGCGGTGCCACCTACGACGTCGCGCTGCGATTCCTCGGTGAGGATCCCTGGGACCGGCTCGCGGCGCTGCGCAAGGCGCTGCCGAACGTCTGCCTGCAGATGCTCCTGCGCGGCCGCAACACGGTCGGGTACACCCCGTACCCGGAAGAGGTGACGGTGGCCTTCGTCAACGAGGCCGCCGCGACCGGCATCGACATCTTCCGCATCTTCGACGCGCTCAACGACGTCAACCAGATGGCCCCGGCCATCCGTGCCGTCCGCGACACCGGGACGGCCGTCGCGGAGGTGGCCCTCTGCTACACCGCTGACATGCTGGACCCGGACGAGACGCTGTACACCCTGGATTACTACCTGGAGCTGGCGCAGAAGATCGTCGACGCCGGGGCGCACATCCTGGCGATCAAGGACATGGCGGGCCTGCTGCGTCCCGCCGCGGCTGCACGCCTCGTCACCGCCCTGCGCGAACGCTTCGACCTCCCGGTCCACCTGCACACGCACGACACCGCTGGCGGACAGCTGGCCACGCTGCTGGCCGCCGTCGACGCCGGAGTCGACGCCGTCGACGTGGCCTCCGCCTCGCTCGCCGGCACCACCAGCCAGCCCTCCGCCTCCGCCCTGGTGGCAGCCCTTGCCCACACACCGCGGGACACCGGGCTGAGCCTGGCGAACGTCTGCGCCCTGGAGCCCTACTGGGAAGCCGTCCGCCGCGTTTACGCACCCTTCGAATCGGGTCTCCCGGGCCCCACCGGGCGGGTCTACCAGCACGAAATCCCCGGCGGCCAGCTCTCCAACCTGCGCCAGCAGGCGATCGCGCTGGGCCTTGGGGAGCGTTTCGAGGCCATCGAGGACATGTACACCGCCGCCGACCGCATCCTCGGCCGGCTGGTGAAAGTCACCCCGTCCTCCAAGGTCGTCGGCGATCTGGCCCTGCACCTCGTGGGCCTCAACGCCGATCCGGCCGACTTCAACGAGAACCCGCAGAAATACGACATCCCGGATTCCGTGATCGGCTTCCTCTCCGGTGAACTGGGCGACCCGCCCGGAGGCTGGCCGGAACCGTTCCGCACCAAGGCCCTGCAGGGCCGCACTGTCAAGGTTCGCGACGTCGAGCTCAGCGCCGAGGACAGCGCCGCGCTCAAGTCCGACTCCAGGACCGTGCAGCAGACGCTCAACCGGCTCCTTTTCGCAGGTCCCACCAAGGACTACCAGAAGAGCGTGGAGTCCTACGGCAACCTCTCGGTGCTGGACACCCGGGACTACCTGTTCGGGCTGCAGCGCGGCGCCGAGCACGAGATCGAGCTGGAGAAGGGCGTCCGCCTGATCGCCTCGCTCGAGGCGGTCTCCGAACCGGACGAGAAGGGCATGCGCACCGTGATGTGCACGCTCAACGGCCAGTCCCGCCCGGTCGTGGTCCGTGACCGTTCCGTGGTCAGCAACGTCAAGGCCGCCGAGCGCGCCGACACCTCCCAGCCGGGCCAGGTGGCCGCACCGTTCGCCGGAGCCGTCACCCTGACCGTCAAGTCCGGCGAATCTGTCAAGGCCGGCGACACCGTCGCCACGATCGAAGCCATGAAAATGGAAGCGTCCATCACGACGCCGGTGGCCGGCACCGTCTCGCGCCTCGCCGTCGGCGCGATCGAGCAGGTCCAGGGCGGGGACCTGCTGCTGGTCGTCGAATAACCGCAGCGCAGCGACGTTGACGAAGGGTCCTTCCGGCCAAGGCTGGAAGGACCCTTCGTCGTCCCGCACCACAAACAACTACGCGGCACAGCAACGCGGCACAGCAACGCGGCACAGCAACGCGGGGTCAGCTACGGCCCATCCGCGGTGTGCGGATGGGCCGTAGCTGACCCCGCGTTGTTTGGGGGTGGGGTGGGGGTGCCTAGACCTGGCTGGGACGCGGGGCGCCGTACATCTCCTCGATGACGTTCTCGAAGTCCTTCATCACCTGGGCCCGCTTGACCTTCATCGACGGCGTCAGGTGCCCGGAGGCCTCCGTGAAGTCGGCCGGCACGATCCGGAAGGACTTGATCGCCTCGGCCTGGGACACCGACTGGTTGGCGCCGTTGATGAGTTCCTGCACCGCGGCCTTGACCGCCGGGTTGTCGGTGGCTTCGGCAACGGTCGTTGACGCGGGCAGCCCGTGGCGGTGCAGCCAGCCCGGCAGGGCCTCCTCGTCGAGGGTGACCAGCGCACCGATGAACGGCCGGTTGTCACCGACCACCAGCACCTGCGAGACCAGCGCGTCGGCCCGGATCTGGTCCTCCAGCAGGGCCGGTACGACGTTCTTGCCGCTCGCCGTGACGATGATTTCCTTCTTGCGCCCGGTGATGGTCAGGAATCCCTGCTCATCGAGCTTCCCGATGTCGCCGGTGCGGAACCAGCCGTCGACAAAGGATTCAGCGGAGAGGTCCTCGCGCTTGTAGTAGCCGCGCATGACGCACACGCCCTTGGCGAGGATCTCGCCGTCGTCGGCGATCTTCACGGCGTTGCCGGGAATCGGGGCGCCGACGGTACCGATCTTGATCAGGTCCGGCGTGTTCACGGTAACGGGGGCCGTCGTCTCGGTCAGCCCGTAGCCTTCCAGGATCTGCATGCCGATGCCCTGGAAGAAGTGTCCCAGCCGCTCGCCCAGCGGTCCGCCGCCGGAGACGGCGTGGGCCACCTCGCCGCCCATGGCGGCGCGGAGCTTGCCGTAGACGAGCTTGTCGAAAACGGTGTGCCTGAGCTTGAGGCCCAGGCCGATCTTGCCGGCCTGGCGCGCGCGGGAGAATTCGATGGCGGTGTCGGCCGCCCGGTGGAAGATGGCGCCCTTGCCGCCGTCCTCGGCTTTGGTAAGCGCCGAGTTGTAGACCTTCTCAAAGACCCGCGGCACCGCGAGGATGAAGGTCGGCTTGTAGCTCTGCAGGTCCGGCAGGAGGTTCTTGATGTCCGGCGTGTGTGCCACCGTGACGCCGGCGGCGACCGCGAGCACCGAAATGAAGCGTGCGAACACGTGGGCGAGCGGCAGGAACATGATGGTCCGGGCCTGTTCGTGGACGATCTTGTTCAGCGAGGTGGCCAGCGCGTTCTCGGAGAGTTCCACGAAGTTGCCGTGGGTCAGCTCGCAGCCCTTGGGCCGGCCCGTGGTGCCGGAGGTGTAGATGATCGTGGCGAGGTCGTCGAGCGTGGCCAGGCTGCGCCGGGCCTCAAGCTCCTCGTTGCTGACCGTCGCGCCAGCGGCGCGGACCTCGTCGAGGCCGGTTCCTTCGAGCTGCCAGACGTGGGCCAGGTCCGTGAGGCCCTCAGAAGTCGCAGCCTGCCGGATGATGTCCTCGTGGTGCGCGGACTCGCCGAAAGCGGCGACGGCGCCGGAGTCTCCCAGGTTCCAGGCCACCTGGGAGGGGGAGGAGGTCTCATAGATCGGCACGGAGACCGCACCCGCGAACCAGATGGCGAAGTCAATGAGGGCCCATTCGTATCGGGTGCGGGACATGATGCCGACCCTGTCGCCGGCGGCGACGCCGCTGGCCATCAGGCCCTTGGCGAGCAGCGACGCATCGGCCAGGAAGTCGGTGGCCCGGATGTCCTGCCATTGGCCTGCGGCGTCAAGTTTCGAGAACAGTGCCGGGTTCGAGGCCTTGGCCGCCTGGCGCAGGACCAGATCCGTGACGTTCATTTCCCGGGGGACGTTCACCAGGGCCGGGACACTGATTTCTCGCACGTTAGCTCCTTTGATATCCATGGACCCGCGAGGGGTACGACTAACACTAGTATGCGGTTCCAGGCATGTGTGTTCCACACCACCTACCGGCGAGTAACCTTACAGTTTGGTAACCCCGGCGCGGCCGCCGGAGAGGATTATCAGGCAATGGCTGCCGGCAGGCTCCGGTCCGCTGCAGATCGCTGGCCCGTCCGGTGATGCGGCCCGTCCCCGGCCGTCCCGGCGAATAGGATAGGGAATCATGCACACACCTACACCTGGACAGCAGCCCGGACCGTACCGCAGGACGGCCGCCTGGCGGCGCAGGACGCTGGCCGTCGCATCCGCCGGACCGGCCGGGCAGGGTTTCCGGGAGCACCTGCGGCTGGGCCGCAAGGGCCTCGCCATTGGCGTGGACATCGGCGGCACCAAGGTGGCGGCCGGTGTGGTCGACGCGGAGGGACGGATCCTGGCCCAGGCCAAGCGGTCCACTCCGGGCAACGACCCCCGTGCGGTCGAACAGGTGATTGTGGAGCTGGTCGAGGAGCTGGGAGAGGGCCACCGGATTTGGTCGGTCGGGATTGGCGCGGCCGGCTGGATGGACCTCGACGGCGGCACCGTGCTCTTCAGCCCGCATCTGGCCTGGCGCAACGAGCCCCTCCGCGACAACCTGCAGCGGCTGCTTCGTCGGCCCGTGCTGCTGACCAACGACGCCGATGCGGCCGGCTGGGCGGAGTGGCGCTTCGGCGCCGGGCAGGGCCAGAGCCGATTGGTCTGCATCACCCTCGGAACCGGCATCGGCGGGGCCATGGTGATGGACGGCCGGCTGGAACGCGGGCGCTTTGGCGTGGCGGGGGAATTTGGCCACCAGATCATCATGCCGGGCGGCCACCGCTGCGAATGCGGCAACCGGGGCTGCTGGGAACAGTACGCATCCGGCAACGCCCTCGGCCGGGAGGCCCGGGAACTCGCCGCCGCGAACTCCCCGGTGGCCCAGGAACTGCTCAAAGCGGTCGACGGCCACGCGGAGCGCATCACCGGCGTGATTGTCACCGAGCTGGCCAAGGCCGGGGACGCGACCTCGCGGGAGCTGCTCGAAGACGTCGGGGAATGGCTCGGACTGGGCCTCGCGAACCTTGCCGCCGCGCTGGATCCGGGCAAGTTCGTGATCGGCGGCGGACTCTGCGACGCCGGCGAACTGCTGGTCGGGCCGGCCCGGAAGGCCTTTGCCCGGAACCTGACCGGCCGCGGCTTCCGGCCCGCGGCGGAAATCGAGCTCGCGGCCCTCGGCCCGAACGCCGGCCTGATCGGCGCCGCGGACCTGTCCCGGGTCAGCAGCCGCATGCACAGCTAGCAGCGCGCCACCGGCAGGAAACGGGGCGCCGGCCGAAAGCGGGCGCCGGCAGGAAACGGGGCGCCGGCCGAAAGCGGGCGCCGGCAAGAAAGCGGGTGCCGCCGCGGCGGCCGGGGTACGCCCGGCCGCGATGAAATCAGTCAGATGCGGGCGCCGTCGTCGTTCTCATCCTTTTCGCCCGGCAGTTTCATGATCAGGAACACCAGCGAGGCTGCAAAGGCGGCGACCATTCCGAGGATGGCCATCAGCGGTGCGGAGCGCCAGAACATCGCAGACATCAGCAGGGCCACGGGACCACCGACGGCACCGAGCCAGGCCAACACAGTCAGCGGGTCGGTCCCGGCGAGGCTGGGAGGTTCCTCCGGCACGAACTCGCCCGGCCCGAACGGGTCATCATCCGCGGCCTCATAGTCACGCGGGCCCGGTGCGCCGTCCTGGCCAGCAGCAGTGGCCGGTCCCTCGCCCACGGCAGACTGGCCCCGCGCGAGCCGCTCCTCGGCGGAGAGTTCAATCGGCACCCCGGCGGAAAGCCCCAGCGGGTCAAAGTCGCTGAACGGCCGGGGCACTGCGGCGCTGTCGGCCCCCGCGCCGTCCGTTACGGGCACCTTCGGCAGCTCCGGGCCGTCCGCGGCCTCACGGGCTTCCGCGGTGCCCGGGTTTGCGCCTTGGTCCCGGCCCTCCAGCCTGGCGACCAGATCCAGCCAGACGGCGTCTTCCTGGTTGGCGCTGGAATCCGGGTCCGGAGTATTGGGGTCCGGTCTAGTCATCTGACGTGTCCTTCTGGCTGGCGTGGGCGGCGTCCGGAGTGCCTCCCGCAACCAGCGACCGGATGAATTCGGCCGAGCCGCGGAAGATCAGGGGCGCGTCGTTGTCCATCGTAGCCACGTGGTAGCTGTTTTCCAGCCGGATCACCTCCAGCGGTGCGTGGGTCAGGCCGCGGCGCAGGGCCACCATGCTCGAGTCGGAGACCACATGGTCCACTGCCGAGCGGTACACGCGCACGGGAGCGGTGATCCGCGGGAGCAGCCGCAGGGTGTCCTTGAACATTTTGTTCAGCTCGTGCGCCGCGGCAACCGGCGTCCGGGAGTAGGCCCCCTCGTCGATGCCCTCCTTGAGGATGTCGTTGGCGATCGCGGGGGTGCTCTTGAGCACGAATTTCAGGATGCCGGCCAGCGGGGCGCGGGGATCGTCAATGACGAGGCCGGGGTTCACCAGAACGGCCCCCGCCACCGGGCGGGTGGCGGCAATCCGCAGCGCCAGCGCCCCGCCCATGGACAGCCCGGCCACAACGACCTGCTCACATTCCCCGGCCAGTTCGAGGTAGGCGGCGTCGAGCGCCGCGTGCCATTCCTGCCAGCGCGTCCGGGACAGTTCCTGCCAGCTGGTGCCGTGCCCCGGCAGCAGCGGCATCCGCACGGCGAAGCCGGCGTCGGCCAGCGACCTGGCCCAGCCGCGCACGCCGTGCGGGCTGCCGGTGAAACCGTGCGAGACCAGGACTCCGGTGCGGGGCCCGGTTCCGGTGAACGGGCTGCTGAACGGCGTGTGGTCCAGGGGGATGGTCATGGGGTCTCCGGGGC
>NZ_MQTS01000247.1 GCF_020532825.1 Arthrobacter sp. SO3 | reverse complement strand
AGCAGCGGGGGCGTCCTCGACGCCGATCTCCGCCTGCCACTGTGCCCGATAGCGGACGATCTCATCGTGGCTTCGTCCCACGAAGTTCCACCACATCACGATCTGCTCGCCGAGGGGTTCGCCACCGATCAGTAGCGCCCGAAGTGGTTCGACGCCGGCCTCCAGGATGAGGGACGTGCGCCCCACCGGCAGGTAGGCGAGGTGGTCCTTGGCCACCGGATGACCATCGAGCGTAGGTACCCCTGTGTCCACCAGCAATCCATGTTCAAACGATGGATCGGTGTCCAGGCTCAGTGCGGTTCCGGCATCCAACAGGATCTCAACCCCAAGCAGCGGAGTATGGGTGGTGACCGGCGAGGTGCCCCCGGCGATTGATCCCAGAAAGACGCGCATGGTCCAGCCGGGTCCGGACAGTGGGTCGGGGCGATAGTGCTCAAAAGTGGGCTCCATCTGCCGGGCGCTGTCCGGCAACGCCACCCACAGCTGCGCACCGTGCAGGACGTCGGTGCCGGGAGTGGAAAATTCCGAGTGGCTGATGCCTCGGCCGGCGGTCATCAGGTTGACCTCGCCCGGCCGCACGGCGGCGTGGAAGCCGGCCGAATCGCGGTGTTCTATCTCGCCGGTAAAGAGCCAGCTGACCGTCTGCAGGCCCGTGTGCGGATGGCGCGGCACGTGCATGCCCCCGGACTCGCCAACCCGGTCCGGACCGTAGTGGTCCAGGAAGCACCAGGCGCCGATGAGGCTTCGCTGGCGCTGCGGCAGGGTCCGTCTCACATCCATGGCCCGCGGTCCGCCCAGCGGGACCTGCCGGGGAGCGAGAATTTCCACGCCGACACAGCTGTCGTCCGTTTCACACAAAATCTCCTGGGGGGCCACCTCGGTATTGCTCATAAACGACAGCCTAGCGATTGAACCGCAATGGCCGCAGCCTATCGAAGCGTCATGATGGAGTTATGACCATCGCCGAGCTGCCCGTCACCATCGCCGTGGGTGAAACCGCCGTCTCGGGCGTCTACACCCGGCCCGAGAAGCCCCTTGCCACGCTCGTGGTCGCCCACGGGGCGGGGGCCGGCATGGAGCACCCGTTCCTTGCCGGGTTCACCCGCGCCCTGGCCGGACTGGGCGTCGCCACGCTCCGCTTCAACTTCCCCTACCGCGAGGCCGGCCGGAAGTTCCCCGACAGACCTCCCGCAGCCATTGCTGCCTGGCGGGCCGCCATGGCCGAGGCCGCCGCCAGGTCCGCGGGCGAGCCGCTCTGGGCCGGGGGCAAGTCCTTTGGTGGACGCATGGCCTCGATGGCCGTTGCCGAGGGGATGCCCGCGGCCGGTCTCGTCTTCCTCGGCTACCCGCTGCATCCCCCTGGCAAGCCGGAAAAAATGCGGGATGAGCACCTCTACGGGCTGACCCTGCCGATGCTCTTCCTCCAGGGCACCCGCGACCCGTTTGCCACGCCCGAACTGTTGGAGGCCGTGGTGGCCCGCATCGGCCCATCAGCAGTTCTGGAGTGGCGCGACGGCGGGGGCCACACCTTCGAGGTCAAGGGAACCAGGCGCACACCGGAGGAGGTCGGGGCATCACTTGCCGGGCCAGCCGCGGCTTTCATCGCCTCACACCGCTCCGGCTGAGGCGCCCCCACCACGACCGCTCCGGCTGAGGCTCCCCCGCCTCAGACCCATCCGGTCCGTCGCAGCGGTGGTTCGGTGCCGCCGGGCCGCTGCACCAGAATCTGGTTGACGCCGGTCAGTCCGGACTCGAAGCCCAGGGCGCTGGCGGCCATGTAGAGCCGCCAGACCCGGGCACGCCCTTCGCCGGCGAGTTGCACGGCCTCGCTCCAGCCGTCCTCAAGGTTGCGCACCCAGGCCCGGAGGGTGAGTGCGTAGTGCCGGCGCAGGGCCTCGACGTCGAGCACTTCCAGTCCGCCGGACTCAAGGGCCCCCACCATCTCCGCCAGGCCGAGCATCTCACCGTCCGGGAACACATAGCGGGGAATGAAGGAGTCCGGATCCGGCGCGGTGGGTCCCGCGTTCCAGGAAATGGCGTGGTTGAGGAGCCGCCCGCCTGGCCGGAGCAGCCCGTGCAGCCTGGCGACGTACGCGGGCATCTGCTCGCGGCCCACGTGCTCGGACATTCCGATGGAACTGATCGCGTCGTACGGGCCGTCGGCAACGTCGCGGTAGTCCTGGACGCGGATGGAGACGCGGTCAGTCAGGCCGGCATCTGCCACCCGCTTTCCCGCCATGGCCGCCTGTTCACGCGAAAGCGTCACGCCCACGACGTCGACTCCGTAGTTTTGGGCCGCGCGCAGGGCAAAGCTCCCCCACCCGCATCCGACATCCAGCACCCTCATGCCGGGCTGGAGTCCCAGCTTCCGACAGACCAGATCGATCTTGGCGTCCTGCGCAGAGCCCAGCCCGGTGTCTTCCTCCTCCCACACCGCACAGGAGTAAACCATGGACGGGCCGAGGACCAGGGCATAGAAGTCGTTGCCGACGTCGTAGTGGTGGGAGATGGCCGCAGCGTCACTCGTCCGCGTGTGCCGCCGGCCGGCGCGGACGATTTTTGCTTCCTCCGGCGGTGGAGCAGGATTGGGGCCCAGGGCACCGAGCAGGGCGGCATTCTTGAGGATGGTCGCCAGTTCTCGCGCAGTGGGCCGGCGGAACGGCCCGGGTTCGGCGAACTTGCCGGCGGAACTCAGGGCGGCGAAGGTGGCGAAGACGTCGCCCGGGGCATCAATGTCCCCGGCAACGTAGGCGCGGCTGAGGCCAAGTTGCCCGGGGGACCACAGCATCCGGCGCAGGGCCCGCCGGGAGCGGAACTCTACGCGCGGCGCTCCCGCCGGACCGGCTTCCGAACCGTCCCAGGCCTTGAGCCGGAGCGGGATCTCCTCCGTGCCAAGGACGATGGCGAGTACTTCAGCCAGCCGCGGCGCCGCCCCAAATTCTTTCGTCATGATCATGGCCTTTCGTCCAATGCAACATTCCGTCCCAATCTAATTCGATGCTCCCTCACAGAAAAGGGGCCGGATGGCCCTGACGTCCCTTCCGTCCGGGGCCCGTGCCTCTGGCACTGGCAGGGCAGGGCGCCTATGGTCGTTGCCATGACTGAAGCTCTCTCGTCTCTCGCGGACGGGCGGCGGAAACGCCCGCGGCAGGAACGGCGGCGGGGATACGGGCGGCGGGAGCGCCCCCATGGACGGCAGTAAGGAAAATGCGGCGGGTGGCGGCGGAGGTGGCTTTGTGCTTCCGCTGGGCGTGTACTGCCGAGGGCGGAACGGGCGGGTGGCGTTCCGGCCCAACAGCATCGCCGTACTTGCCGGACTGGTTCCGCTGGTGTGTGCCTCGGGAATCGCGGTACGCGGAGCACTCCGCGCCCTTCATCACCGCTGACTCTGTATCGAAGCGCGCCCCCGCGGTGGAACTATAAGGACAGAGAGTTCTTCTGCCGCCGCGTCAGGGTGTTGACTGCGCCGCAATTCGAGCACGTGATGCGGTAGGAGCGCGAGGTGGTGAACACCGGGATGAAGAAGAGGGTCAACCGGACGGCACGCTCTTCCAGCCCGTGGTGAATGAACCGTCCGCAGCGCTGGCAGGTGGCCGGACGCCCGGGCAGCGGATGCTGCACCGTCTTGAGGCCGAAGAGAATGAAGATCGTGTCCTCAGCCTTTCTTGACCAGCGGCGCGGACAGGTGTGCCGCGAGCCCGGACAACAGGATGGTTAGCCCCTCGTCCAGCTCCGAGGCGCCGTCGTAGTCGGCGAGCGCGGGAGCCAGGGCACGGAGCCGCGGGAACTCCTTCGGCGGAAGACGGTGCAGTCCAAGGCGCAGCAAGGCCTCATTTTCATCGGGGTCCACGATGAACTCCTGAAGCTCGTTGAGGATGTGGCCGTAGAGGAATCCGTAGTAGGCCCGGTAGACGTGAAGGGCATCGGAGGCGGTAAAGCCCGCGTCGATCAACAGGCCCAGAATTTGCTCCAGCGGCCGGAGGGTGCCCAGCGGACGCAGACCCAGCGGGGTCGAAAGCGGCCGGGTCACCAGCAGCGGAACCACGTTGGGGTGGCGGAGCGCGAGCAGCCGGAGATCGTGGGCGATGCGCCGCAGCTGTCCCTGCCAGTCGGGGTCGTCAGCAAAAATGGCCAGCTCGTCCAGGACAAGCTCGGTGACGCCGTCCAGGAGCGCTGCCCGGTTGGCTGCGTAGCGGTACAGCCCCATGGGGTCCCGGTGCAGGGCCTGCCCCAGCCGGCGCATGGTTAACGCCTCCAGCCCCTCTTCGTCGACAAGTTTCAGGGCGGCTTCCAACACAATCTCACGACTGAGGCGACTCTTTCTGGTAACACTGCCGGCTTCGTCGCCTGCGGGTTGCTGCGGGGTTGCCATAATTACTTGCCACTTCCTCAAGCCTTGGGCCAAGGCACCGCAGCCGCGGCACCACTTGCCATAGTTGTAGTCTACGCCTAATATCTACAATGTAGACATCCCTAAATGACGTGTTCACGGACATGGAAGCCGGGAGTGGAAAACCCCGGTCCGTCCCCTGTCTTGCGGCCTCGCCCGCTGACTGCCTTAAGGCACGTCGGGCCCCGAAAGGCTGGATTTCGGACCAAGACCTTCGGCGCCTTGTGCACGGCGCGGAAGGAACCGCTGCTGTAGCCACACGGCAGCATTCACTGCACAGCACGGAAGAGAGCCAACCATGGCCGCTTCACCGACTGCCCCTGCCCACATCGACCGCTTCCTCGCGGAAGCCACCATCGAAGGAACCGACGATGGCCCCTCGCTGAGGAAAGACCAGCTCTATGGCCTTTACATCAGCTGGTGCCTGCTGCACGACGCCGCACCGCACCCGGTTTCCGGCTTTTGGGCAGCCCTCAAGGCCCACCGCATCAACCCCGGCCGGAGCAGGCTGCGCATGGCGGGACCGGCGGCCACCGACTACATCCTGGCGACATACCCCGCCCTGAATTGAGCAAACCCTGGCCCCCGATTCCCCGGCGGTGCGCCGGTCCGGACAAAGGGCCGGCGTGACACACTGTGGGCGTGAATAACGTAACGGACGAGCCGGCGGAAGCGATGCAGGATGCTGACGTGCCCCGGTGGTGGGCCGGACTCGGACTTCCGGGCCTGATCGACATCCATACGCATTTCCTCCCCGAGCGGATGCTGCGGCGGGTTTGGGCGCACTTCGACGAGGCGGGCCCCCTGATTGGCCGCCCCTGGCCCATCACCTACCGCACGGACGAGGCGAGCAGGCTGGCCCGGTTGCGCCAGCTGGGACTGCGGCATTTCACCGCACTGACCTATGCGCACCGTCCGGGCATGGCGGCCGACCTCACCGATTTCGCCCTCGAGCTGGCCGCCGCAGAGCCGGACTGTGTCCCGAGCGCCACGTTCTTCCCCGAGGACGGCGTCCTGGACCAGGTGCGGTCGGCTTTGGCACGCGGGGCGCGGGTCTTCAAGATCCACGCGCAGGTGGGCGGGTTCGATCTGCGCGAGCCGGTACTCGACCCGGTCTGGGGGCTGCTGGCCGAAGCCGGCATTCCGGTGGTGGTGCATGTCGGCAGCGGCCCGGTTCCACGCCCCGGCTTCACCGGTCCGGACAAGCTTGAGGGCGTGCTGCGCCGCCATCCCCGGCTGACCGCCGTCGTCGCCCATCTGGGGGCACCGGAGTACGGCGAATTCCTGAACCTGGCGGAGAGATACCCCCGGGTGCACCTGGACACGACCATGGTCTTCACGGATTTCTTCGAGGCGGCCGCGCCCTTCCCGCCTGAGCTTCTGGCACGGCTGGCCGCGATGCCGGAGCGGATTGTGCTCGGCAGCGACTTCCCGAACATCCCGTACGCCTACGCCCATCAGCTGGAGGCTCTGGAACGACTCCGTGACAAGGAGCCCCGTCTCGACGACGACTGGCTGCGCGCCGTCTGCTGGTTCAACGGCCAGCGGCTGCTGCGCGTCTGATTCCCGCCTAGTTGTACTCAGCCAGCAGGTTGGTTACATCTGCTGATGGGTGCTCGTCCTCCGAGGGCTGCGTGGTTTCGGCGGTGGTTGTAGAAGTCTAGCCAGCCGGTGAGGGCTTGTGCGCGGTGGGTACTGGAGTCGTAGGCGTTCTTGTAGGCCCAGCCTTCCTGCAAGGTCCGGTTGAACCGTTCAGCTTTGCCGTTCTGCCACGGGCTGCGGGGTTTTGTGCGCCGGTGCTTGGCGCCGAGATCAGCCATAACATTCGCGAAGGCGGCTGACCGGATGTAGGCCAGGGCGTTGTCCGTCATGACCTCTTGCACGGGGGCTCCGTTGGCGGCCATGAACGCTGCGGCGTTGGCCAGGAACGCCGCGCAGGTGGGGCCCTTCTCATCCGGCAGGACCTCGACATAGGCCAGACGGGAGTGGTCATCGACCGCCACGTGGACATAGTCATAGCCCAGTCCGCGGCCTCTGACGGCTTCGGACCGGCCGTGGACCCGCCAGCCTCCGCCGTCCGGGATTTTCCCGAGTTTCTTCACGTCAATGTGCAGTAGTTCTCCGGCGGTGTCGCGTTCGTAGCGGTGGTCGGT
>NZ_MQTS01000246.1:32030-32724 GCF_020532825.1 Arthrobacter sp. SO3 | reverse complement strand
ACCACCACCCCCGCAGGCCCCGCGGCCACCTCAATCAGCAGCGTCCGGATCCTGCGCGGCGGCGCGATCATCGGGGTGCTCGAGCGGCTGGCGGTCTGCCTCGCGATCCTCGCCGGCGAACCCGTCGCCATCGCCTACGTGGTCGCGATCAAGGGCCTTGGCCGCTTTGCGGAACTGAAGGAGACGCCGGTCGCCGCGGAGCGTTTCATCATTGGCACGCTCACCTCGCTGCTGTGGGCGGCCGGCGTCGCCGCCCTGGCCAAGGTGCTCGTCCTCGGCTGAGGCCACCCGCCACGGCGCCCGGATGGGTAGCTGGCCAACGGGGCGATAGTGTATCTCTATGACTGTTTTTGCTGTTGAGTACGTATACGACGCCGAATCCTCCGATGCCCGCAACGCCAGCCGCCCCGCACACCGCGAATGGACCGCAGGACTTGCCCAGAAGGGAACGCTGCTCGCCAGTGGCCCCTACGGTGACGGCGCCGGTGCCCTGCTCATCTTCAAGGCCTCCGACGAGCAGGCACTGAACGAGGTCCTCAAGCAGGACCCCTTCGCCGGTGCCGGTGCCATCTCCGGCACCCGCACGACGGCCTGGGCCCCCCTGACCGGCCTGCTGGCCGGCCACGCGGCCTAACCGTCCCCCGCCAGACCTAATTAATAACAAGGAGTCCATGTGACCTCGGTCAGCCTGGGA
>NZ_MQTS01000246.1:28906-31998 GCF_020532825.1 Arthrobacter sp. SO3 | reverse complement strand
GATTTCCCGATCAGCGTGCAGTCGATGACCACGACCCCCACCACGGACATCAACGCGACCCTCCAGCAGATCGCCGAGCTCACGGCTTCCGGCTGTGACATTGTGCGCGTTGCCTGCCCGTCCGCGGACGACGCCGAGGCGCTGCCGATCATCGCCCGGAAGTCCCAGATCCCCGTGATCGCGGACATCCACTTCCAGCCGAAGTACGTTTTCGCCGCGATCGAGGCCGGCTGCGCCGCGGTCCGGGTAAACCCGGGCAACATCCGCAAGTTCGATGACCAGGTCAAGGAAATCGCCCGCGCGGCGAAGGACCACGGCACCTCGATCCGGATCGGCATCAACGCCGGATCGCTGGAGCCCGGAATCCTGAAGAAATACGGCAAGGCCACCCCTGAGGCCCTCGTGGAATCTGCCGTGTGGGAGGCCTCGCTGTTCGAGGAACACGGCTTCCACGACTTCAAAATCTCGGTCAAGCACAATGACCCGGTCATCATGGTCGCCGCTTACGAGATGCTCGCGGAACAGGGCGACTGGCCCCTGCACCTCGGCGTCACCGAGGCCGGCCCGGCGTTCCAGGGCACCATCAAGTCGGCCACGGCCTTCGGCGCACTGCTTTCCCGCGGCATCGGCGACACCATCCGCGTTTCCCTTTCCGCCCCGCCGGTGGAGGAAATCAAGGTCGGAAACCAGATCCTGCAGTCGCTCAACCTGCGTCCGCGCAAGCTCGAGATCGTCTCCTGCCCGTCCTGCGGCCGCGCCCAGGTGGACGTGTACACGCTGGCCGAACAGGTCACGGCCGGCCTGGAAGGCATGGAGATCCCGCTGCGCGTGGCCGTTATGGGCTGCGTCGTCAACGGACCGGGCGAAGCCCGCGAAGCAGACCTCGGAGTCGCCTCGGGCAACGGCAAGGGCCAGATCTTTGTGCGGGGCGAAGTCATCAAGACTGTCCCCGAGAACCAGATTGTTGAGACACTGATCGAAGAAGCCATGCGTATCGCCGAAGAGATGGGGGAGGCCGATGGCGAAGATGCTGTCAAGGGTAGCCCCGTGGTTAGCGTCTCGTAAGGACGCCGCCGCCCCTGGCGTCGCTCCCGGCGTCGCAGTCCGGACCCTCGGGGGGGCGGACACCGCCCAGCTGGTTGATCTGGCGCGGCAGGACGCCGTCGCCAATGTTTTCATCCTCTCCCATCTGGCAACGTCCGGTTCGGCGGCTCCCACCACCGGCGGCGCCAGCATTCTCGGCGTGTTCGACGGCGGCACGCTCCTGGGGGCCTGCTGGGCCGGCGCCAACCTGGTGCCGGTGCAGCTGGACCCGGAGCTTGCCGGCACGGTCGCAGCGTCCGCGCACCGCTCCGGGCGCCGGTACGCCTCGATCTTCGGCCCTGCCGACACGGTCCTGGCCCTGTACGCCGGGCTCGAACAGTTCGGCCAGACGGCCCATGAGATCCGCGCAGACCAGCCCCTGATGACGATTGCCGGGCCGCCCGCCGTGCCCCCGAACCAGCAGCTGGGCTTCGGCCAGCTCGCGGACTTCGACCGGATCCTGCCCGCGTGCGCGGCGATGTTCGAAGAGGAAGTGGGCTATTCGCCGTTCCTCGGCGGCCGGGAGTACTACAGCCGCCGGGTCAAGGGCCTGATCCGGGGAGGGCATTCCATGGTCCATCTGGGCCCCGCGGGCGAGGTGGTCTTCAAGGCCGAGCTCGGTGCGGTCACCCCGGAGGTGACGCAGGTCCAGGGGGTGTGGATGAACCCGGAGTATCGCGGGAAGGGCCTCAGCGCCGGATACATGGCCGCCGTCGTCGATCTCGCTCAAACCCTCGCCCCGGTCACGAGCCTCTACGTCAACGATTTCAACACCCGGGCCCGTGCCACGTACGAGCGCGTGGGCTTCCGCCAGATAGGGACTTTCGCCACTGTTCTTTTTTAACTCCAGTACCCTTCTGCCCCAGAAGTTAACAGGTATAACGGAAAAATATCTGGATGGGGACTCTTGTTTTAGTGCCTTGGGTCACATAGGTTCGAGCTAACCGTGTCGCATGGGCACGTGTTTCCCCGGGAGCAGCAGCCGGGGATGCAGACGCCCTTGAGGGCAACACAACGGAACTCACAGCCAATATTTTGGCGGTGCTGGGGCCGCAGAGCCACGCCATGACAGGATGACCAGCCGAAAACGGCCAGGGGCTTCCGTCAGTTATGGCGTGGCTCTTCCGCGTCCGGGCTGACGGTAGATTAGTACCTAGACGCGTGTGCCGGTTTCTCCGGTTTTATAGTTTTGCCCGCACTTTCCCAGAAACGGATAGATAACCAGTGGTCCTTCGACTCTCCAAGCTGTTCCTGCGCACCTTGCGTGAAGATCCCGCCGACGCCGAAGTGGCCAGCCACCGGCTCCTTGTCCGCGCCGGATACATCCGCCGGGCCGCCCCGGGCATCTACACCTGGCTTCCGCTGGGACTGAGCGTGCTCCGGAAGGTGGAGACGGTCATCCGCGAAGAGATGACGGCCATCGGCGCCCAGGAAGTGCACTTCCCGGCCCTGCTGCCCAAGGAGCCCTACGAGGTCACCAACCGCTGGACCGAATACGGCGAGGGCATCTTCCGGCTCAAAGACCGCAAGGGCAACGACTACCTGCTGGCGCCCACCCACGAGGAAATGTTCACCCTGCTGGTCAAGGACCTGTACTCCTCGTACAAGGACTTGCCGCTGAGCATCTACCAGATCCAGAACAAGTACCGCGACGAGGCACGTCCCCGGGCAGGCCTGCTGCGCGGCCGCGAATTCATCATGAAGGACTCCTACTCCTTCGACATCGACGACGCCGGCCTGGACGCCAGCTACGCGGCGCACCGCGGCGCGTACCTGAAGATCTTCGAGCGCCTCGGCCTCGAGGTCATTCCGGTCGCTGCCACGGCCGGCGCCATGGGCGGCTCCAAGAGCGAGGAATTCCTGCATCCCACCGAGATCGGCGAGGACACCTTCGTCCGTTCCGCCGGCGGCTACGCGGCCAACGTCGAGGCCGTCACCACGGTGGTCCCCCCGGACATCGACTTCAGCAACGCCCCCGCCGCCGAGGTCCGGGACACCCCGGACACCCC
>NZ_MQTS01000246.1:11820-28896 GCF_020532825.1 Arthrobacter sp. SO3 | reverse complement strand
CCCCGGACACCCCCACCATCGATACGCTCGTGGACGCCGCCAACGTCCTGGTGCCCCGTGCCGGGGCCGACGGCGGCGCCTGGACTGCCGCTGACACGCTCAAGAACGTCGTTCTCGCCGTCACCCTGCCGACCGGCGAACGCCAGATCGTCGTTATCGGCGTTCCGGGGGACCGCGGCGTCGACCTCAAACGCGTGGAAGCGAACATCGGATCCTTCCTGCCGATCGCCGGCGAAATCATCCTCGAGGCCGCCAACGAGGAAGACCTCAAGAAGCAGCCCCTCATCGTCAAGGGCTACCTCGGCCCCGGCTTGTCCCTGGACGCGCCGCTGCTGGGCACCGAGGGCGCCGCCAAGCTCCTCTACCTTGTGGATCCGCGCGTTGTCAGCGGCTCCGCCTGGGTCACCGGCGCCAATGAGGCCGGCAAGCATGTCTTCGGCCTGGTCGCCGGCCGCGACTTCGGCTGGGACGGCGTCATCGAGTGCACCGAGGTGCGCGCCGGCGACGAGGCCCCCGACGGCTCCGGCCCGCTGGAAACCGCACGTGGCATTGAAATGGGCCACATCTTCCAGCTGGGACGCAAGTACGCCGAGGCCCTGGAGCTGAAGGTCCTGGACCAGAACGGCAAGCAGGTTGTCGTCACGATGGGCTCCTACGGCGTCGGGGTCACCCGCGCCGTCGCGGCCCTGGCCGAGTCCAACCACGACGACAAGGGCCTCATCTGGCCGCGCGCCGTCGCCCCGGCCGATGTCCACGTGGTGGCTGTCGGCCGCGGCGAGGAAATCTTCGCCGCCGCGGAGAAGCTGTCCCTCGAGCTTGAGGCCGCCGGTCTCGACGTGATCTACGACGACCGCCCGAAGGTCTCCCCGGGCGTGAAGTTCGGCGATGCCGAACTCGTCGGTGTGCCGACCATCCTCGCCGTCGGGCGCGGTTTGGTGGACGGGGTCGTCGAGATCAAGGACCGCCGCAGCGGCAACGCCGAAAACATCGCCGTTGAGAAGGCTGTCGACTTTTGTGTCGACGCCGTCCGCAACAGCTGACGCCGCGCAGTCCTGGCAGTGGTCTCCGGACTCGAGTCGATCCAGCTCGGCACCGTCATCCTGATCGTCGTGGCGGGTCTGGCGGCCGGCTGGGTCGACGCCGTGGTCGGTGGCGGCGGACTGATCCAGCTGCCGGCGATGCTGCTGGTGCCGGGCATCAGCCCGGTGCAGGCGCTGGCCACCAACAAGATGGGGTCAATCTTCGGCACCACGACCAGTGCCGTCACGTACTACGGCCGGGTGCGGCCCGATCTGCGCACGGCCCTGCCTATGGCGGTGATCGCGATGGCGGGCAGCTACGGCGGTGCGGTGCTCGCGGCCAACCTCCCCGCGAGCGTGTTCAAACCGATCATCGTGGCCGCGCTGGTCGCCGTCGCGCTGTTTACCGCCTTCCGCCCCAGCGTGGGCGAGCTGACCAAGCTGCGCCACGAGGGGCACCGGCACTATGTGGTGGCGTGCCTGATCGGCGCGGTGATCGGTTTCTATGACGGCCTGATCGGCCCCGGCACCGGGTCCTTCCTCATCATCGCGCTCGTCTCGGCCATGGGTTACGCCTTCCTCGAAGCGAGCGCCAAGGCGAAAATCGTGAACATGGCCACCAACGCGGGCGCCTTGTTGTTCTTTGTGCCGCACGGTGCGGTGCTGTGGGGGCTCGGACTGGTCCTGGGCATGGCAAACATGGCCGGCGGGTACCTCGGCGCCCGCACGGCCGTCAAGCAGGGAAACAAGTTCATCCGTATCGTGTTCCTCGCCGTGGTCGGGGCGCTGATCGTCAAGCTGGGCTCGGACATCTGGCAGGACAGCCTCGCGTAGCAGCCGCTGGCTTGAGGTCAACCGGCGCACCCGTCCGGAGGGACTCCCCGGACGGAAGCCGCGGGCGTAGCATGCTGCTATGTCAGCTCCTGAAGAACGCTACAGCGATGCCCTGGCGGCCGCGGCCCGGCACGCGCGCCAGTGGCTTGAGAGCCAGGAAACGCGGCACGTGGGCCCGCGGGTGACCGCAGCGGACCTCGCCGCCGACTTCGGCGGTCCGCTGCCCCGGACCGGCATGCCGGCGGCGGAAGTCGTTGACTACCTGGCCACCAAGGCCGAACCAGGGCTGATGGCCATGCCCTCCGGACGGTTCTTCGGCTGGGTCATCGGCGGAACCCTGCCGGCCGCGCTGGCCGCGGACTGGCTGGTCAGCGCCTGGGACCAGAACGCCGGACTGCGCTTCGCCACTCCGGCGACGGCGGCGATCGAGGAGGCTGCCGGCGCGTGGCTGTTGGAGCTGCTGGGGCTTCCCCCGGAGTCCGACGTCGGCTTCGCCACCGGTGCGACGATGGCGAACTTCACCGGACTGGCCGCGGCACGGTGGCGCCTGCTCTCCGACGCCGGCTGGGACCTCGACGTCGACGGCCTCGCCGGTGCGCCGAAGATCCACTGCTTTGTGGGCCGCGAACGCCACGACACGATCGACCTCGGCCTGCGGTATCTGGGCCTGGGCAGGCCCACGGTCGTCCCGGCGGACCGGCAGGGCCGCATCGACCCGGCCGAGCTGGACGGCGCCCTGGACCGGGCCCTGGCCACTACATCGGGTAGTGCGTCGGGCGGTGAACTGGGAGGTGCGTCGGGCGGTGCTGGCGGGTCCGGGCCGGCCCCGCTGCTGGTCTGCCTGCAGGCCGGGAACCTGCATTCCGGTGCCTTTGATCCCTTCATGGAGGCAATCGCCGTCGCCAAAGCGCACGGAGCCTGGGTCCATGTGGATGGCGCGTTCGGACTGTGGGCCGCCGCCGTCCCCGAGCTTTCCGCCCTGACCGCCGGGCTGCAGGACGCCGATTCCTGGGGTACCGATGCGCACAAGACGCTCAACGTCCCCTACGACTGCGGCATCGCGGTGGTTCGTGACGCGCAGGCGCTGCGCTCCGCCATGGGGGTGCAGACGAGCTATCTGATCCACGACGCCGATGGCGCGGCAGACCCCTTTGAAAAGGTTCCCGAACTGTCCCGCCGGGCACGCGGGGTGCCGGTGTGGGCTGCGCTGAAATCACTGGGCCGGGACGGGGTCGCCGCCCAGGTCCGCGGGCTGGTGCAGCGGGCCCGGGAACTGGCCGAGAA
Source organism: Arthrobacter sp. SO3 (assembly GCF_020532825.1). Lineage (GTDB taxonomy): Bacteria > Actinomycetota > Actinomycetes > Actinomycetales > Micrococcaceae > Arthrobacter. The sequence continues at coordinate 25,759 of NZ_MQTS01000246.1, read as the reverse complement.
ACTGTCCGCGCTGGACGGCGTCGAGGTGCTCAACGATGTCGACTACACCCAGGTCTCCCTCGCCTTCGGCGACGACGCCACTACCCGCGCGGTAACGGCACGGATCATCGCTGACGGCCGGGTCTGGATGTCCGGTTCGCGCTGGCAGGACCGCGCTATCCTGCGGATCTCCGTCAGCAACTGGAGCACGGACGACGCCGACGTGGCAGTCGCCGTCGCCGCTGTCAGGGACGCCGTGGCGGCGGTCCGCGGGCGCCCGAGCTAGCTGAAAGCCTGCCCCGGCGCCGGCAACGCGTGCGGCGCGGGAAGATCCGGCAGGGTCCGGCCGGCGAGCGTGCTGGCCACCCAGAGCGAACGGGAGAGGTCGCCTTCGTGGCGAGGCCGTGAGGCATAGTCGAGAGCGTTCTTCACCTCGCGGGCCAGGCTCCACTGCCGGGCGACCTCGGCGTCGAGGCCGGCGGCGAGGCTGAAGTCGCGGCAGCGCTCCCGCAGGCCCTGTTCCGGGTCGGACCGGGACAGCTCAGGGATCCGGTTCCACAGCAGGGGGGCCACCGAAAATTCCGCCTCGCCGATCATGGGTTGCGGATCGATCGCGGCCCACCCATCGGCCCAGCCATCGGTCCAGCCAGCGTCCGTTCCGCGGCCACCGGCGTCCGGTTCCTCGCGGCGGAACCGGGCCAGGATGTTCAGGTAGTGCAGGTCCGTGTGGACCAGCACATCCCGGCCGGAGCGGCGGCCCACGGTCCCACGGGTCTGGCAGACCTCCAGCGCGGCTTCCAACAGCCAGCGCGGGAAGGGCCGGCCCAGTTGTTCCCAGCTCTCCGGCAGCTCATCGCTCCACTGTTCGGCCCGGGCCGCCACATGGCTGAATTCGTGCCATTCCGGCCGGCCGTCCGGGACCAGGCCCAGCCGGCGAACCAGCGCGCCCCACACTGGAACCGCCACATCCATGGGCTCGTCCTGGAGGGTGCGGGCGGCGTCCAGGCGCTCCAGTAGGAGCGCGCCGGCAGCGGCGTTACTGGCCAGCATCCGGACTGCCCCGTGCCCGCTCCAGAGGGCCAGGGCGTGAGGTTCCATCAGGGCTTCATCGTGCGGATAGGCAAGTTTCAGGACGGCGGCCGCGCCGGCGTCCTCGGTGGCGCTGTCGTCGGCGCTGCTGCGGGTGCTGGTCCGCGTGCAGCTGCTGGCGTTGGAGCGATGGCGCACCGGGACCACGATGGCCCCGTGGCCGCTCCCCGGCAGCGCGCCGGGAGGGAGGTCAAGCTCGAGCTGCCACTGGTCCATGCAGTGCTGGAACCGCCCGGGGAGCGACGCCAGCCAGTCACGGCCGGCCTTGCTGCCCCTGTAGCGGCGGCTGAGGTCGGGCGGGATCGGGACGTCTCCGGGCTGGCTCATCGGATCCAGCGTAGTTGCGGTTATCAGGCGGTGATGCCGCTGGCACCGAGCCAGCTGCCGATCAGGAAGGTCGCGATCAGTGCAGCAGCGCCGCCGATCACCACCCGGACGGCCGCCTTCCACTTCGAACCGCCACCGATCCAGGCGCCGATGGCACCGGTCAGGGCCAGGGCCACGAGTACCGCCACGAAGGTCAGCGGCACGCGGATGTTCTCCGGCGGGAGCAGGATGGCAAGCATCGGGAGGATCGCGCCGACCAGGAACGCCGCTGCGGAGGCGAAGGCGGCGTGCCATGGGCTGACGATGTCTGTCTCGTCAATGTGCAGTTCCGCGGACAGATGGGCGGCAAGGGCGTCATGAGCGGTGAGTTCCAAGGCCACGGTGCGCGCGGTATCGGAGCTCAGGCCCTTGCCCTGATAGATGGCAGCGAGTTCCTCAAGTTCCTCCTCGGGCTGTTCTGCCAGTTCCCGGCGTTCCTTCTCGATCAGCGCCTGCTGGCTGTCCTTCTGGCTGCTCACGGAGACGTATTCGCCCAGGGCCATCGAGATGGCGCCACCCACGACGCCCGCGGCACCGGCGATGAGGATGGGGCCGGAGTCCGTCGTGACGCCGGCGACGCCAACCACAATCGCGGCCACGGAGACGATGCCGTCGTTGGCGCCCAGCACGCCCGCGCGGAGCCAATTGAGGCGGTGCGCAATGTCGTTGTGGTGGGGCTCATTCGCATGCTGCGTGGGGGCTGCTTGACTGTCCATGCCTACAGCAAAGCACCGCCGCCGCCGCCCCACCAGTATTACGAGCCTAAGTAAGCCGCGGCTTCCCCTCCCGCAGCCCCCACGCGGGTGGCCAGCGGTGGCACTTTGCTACGTCCTCGCCACCGCGGTTTCCAGGCCTGGACCTCGTCTGGACCTCGTCGGGGTGGCGCAGCCCCGGACGATGGACGGCCGCGGGCAGGAACAGGAGGGCGTATGAGGCCGTCGCCGGGACGGAGGGGGCGGTGGAGGGTCTAGGGAATCTCGGGGAAGGTGTCCGCGTCCGCTGTCAGGCCCGGAAGCGCCCCGGCGTCGGCACCCCACAACGCGGACCGGCGGGCGGCGCCGACAAGGCCGGAGATCGCCCACTGACGGGTCTCGCCGTCGCTCAGCGCCACCAAGTCGCCGTAAACAGGCAGTGCCGAAGCCTCCAGCCCGCCAAGGCCGGCCGAGGGTGAGGCCAGGAAGCCAGGCGCCATTGTGTATCCGGCTTCCCGTGGCGGAATCGGGGCGCAGTGCATCCTGCTCAGTGCCTCGGCGCCGGTGGCGAGGGCCTCATGCCGGGCGAGCAGCTCCGACGCCGGCGCGGCCGCCTCGCCGCCCAGCCGGGTCAGCGCCACCTGGTAGCCGTATACGGTTTCCAGTTCGGTCTCCACGGTCGCCGCCAGGGCTGCGGGGAGGGAAGGCGGGGCAGGGTCCTTGCCGGCTGAAGCACCCCCGGGGGAGGGCGACGGCGATGCCGACGCGCTCGGGCACAGCCCGGACAGCTGAGGTGCGGCCGGGTCGGGCACAGCGGGGGCGGGAGCCCCTGCCGCAGTGGCGAGGGCGGAGGCCTGAAGCAGCTGGGCGGTTCCGACGGCGGCAAGCAGCCGGGCCATCCCGCCGTCGGCCACGGCAGCGTCGGCGAGCCGCTGCGAGGCGCTTGCCGCCAGCGCCGTTGCCAGTGCGGCCGCGGAAGCGGGAGCAGCCGCGGAGGAGGCGGGCCCGGACGCGGGGGCGGCCACGAAGGCAGACCCGGCCGTAGCCGGGGACCCGGACGCGGACCCAGCCGGAGGGGCAGTCGAAGTGGTGACGGTGCCGGTCCGCTGGGAAGCGCCAGGTTCCTCCAGGCCGGGGACCAGGAGCGCCCGCGCCTGGCTTGTCAGCAAACTCACAGTGCGCGCCACGGCAGGCTGCCCGTCGGCGGAGGGGGACTGGCCGAGTTGCTCGCCGGCAGCCCGCAGCCGCATGGTTTCAGCCAGTGCGGCGGATCTCGCCTGTTCGGAAAACAGCGGTTCGGCGGGCTCCTCGGGGCTTTGGGGACTCAGGGCCACGCCGAGGCTGACGACCACAAGGCCAAGGCAGGCCAGGAGCGAGATGCGGGGAAGGAGCCCCCGGCGCCGCTTTTCCCTGCTGTCGTCTTTCACAACAGACCATGTTGTCATGCCGGCCGGGAACTCGGTGCACCACGGCGCCCGGAAAATCGCTAGGCTAGTACACACAACATCATCTAGCGGGAGGCGGCCGGCATCATGACCAACGCAGAAGCCACGACTTCGACAGTCCGGACCGGGACGGGTAGGGCTGACGCCGCACCCGCTCACAACTTTGAGGCCGAGCGGCTGCATGCCCTCCTTGAGCCCGAGGTCCTGGCAAACCGGCTGTACCTGGAGGACGTTTCCATTCACGTCGCAGGAGCCAACCGGGTGGTCCACGTGGTGGTGGACCTGCCGCAGGAGGAGACGGGCGGCGTTGGTCTCGACGTCATCTCCGAGATCTCCCAGACCCTCTCCGACATCCTGGACAACGATCCCAGCACCGACGCACGCCCTTACGAGCTTGAGGTTTCCTCGCCCGGCGTCGGCCGTCCCCTCACCGAAGAGCGGCACTGGCACCGCGCCCGCGGCCGGATGGTCAAGGTCAATGTCCTGCAGGGCGAGAATGTCACCGGCCGGGTCCAGTCCGTCGACGACGGCGGCGTCACCCTGATCCCGGAGATCACCGTAAAGAAGGGCATGAAGCCCAAGCAGGGCGAGCCCATCAAGCTTCCTTTCGACAAGATCCGTAGTGGAAAAGTCGAGATAGAGTTCAGCCACCTCGAAGAGGCCGGCCTGGAGAACGCACACAATGGACCTTCTGAGGAGGCCTAATGGATATTGACATGAGCGCACTGAGACTCCTGGAGCGTGAGCGTGAAATCCCGCTGGATCTCCTGATTCCGACGATCGAGCAGGCCCTGCTGGTGGCCTACCACAAGACGCCGGGAGCCTTCGAGAAGGCCCGCGCCGAGCTGGACCGCAAGAGCGGCCACGTGACCATCTGGGCCACCGAGATCGACGACGACGGCGCCCCCATCGGCGAATTCGAAGACACCCCCGCGGGCTTTGGCCGGATCGCGGCCAGCACGGCACGGCAGATCATCCTGCAGCGGCTGCGCGATGTTGAGGATGACAACGTCCTCGGCGAGTTCAAGGGCCGCGAGGGCGAGCTGGTGGCCGGAACCATCCAGCAGGGCAACAACCCGCACATGATCCAGGTCAACCTGGGCACGGTCGAGGCACTGCTGCCGCCGCCCGAGCAGGTGCCGGGGGAGAAGTACACCCACGGCAACCGGCTCCGCGCCTTCGTGATTGACGTGCACCGCGGTACCAAGGGTCCCTCCATCACGCTGTCCCGGTCGCACCCGGGTCTCGTGCGGAAGCTCTTCGAAATGGAAGTTCCGGAAATCGCGGACCGCTCCGTGGAAATCGTCGCCCTGGCCCGCGAAGCCGGGCACCGTACCAAGATGGCGGTCAAGGCCAACACCCCCGGCATCAACGCCAAGGGTGCCTGCATCGGTGAGATGGGCTCGCGCGTCCGGGCGGTCATGAACGAACTCAACGATGAAAAGATCGACATTGTCGACTACAGCGACGATCCGGCAACGTTCATCGCCAGCGCACTGTCCCCGTCACGGGTGAATTCGGTCACCATCACGGACGAGGCAACCCGCTCGGCCCGCGTTGTGGTGCCGGACTACCAGCTCTCCCTCGCGATCGGCAAGGAAGGCCAGAACGCCCGCCTTGCGGCCAAGCTCACCGGCTGGCGGATCGACATTGTCTCGGACGCCGCGGTCAGCCGCGACAAATAGGCTCCCGACGCCAGGGGCTCCAAACTCCAGGGGCCCTCGCCTTCAGGGGTCTGAGCAAGAGGAACCGCAACCAAAGGGCGCCGGTCCGGGCCCGCCCGTCAGCGTCCGTGTCCCCGCAAGTTCGGGGCCCGGGCGCTTGAGGGGCTAGAATAGACATGACCGCGCCTAACGGCCGGTATCCGCGTGTCCCCAACGCGTCCGGGTTTGAGTCCGGCGAAGGTGTTGATCACAACCCCTTTGCCAGACGGGCTCCGGAAGTCCGGGGACGGCAGATATGTACTGGCAGGAAGATACTCGTAAGTGGCACACGTGCAACACCTCGAGAGTCAACCGCAGCGTACCTGCATCGGATGCCGGAACAAGGGCCCGCGGTCGCAGCTTCTCCGGCTCGTCGCCGACGGCAGCGGTTCAACCGCCGTCGTACTGGATGACCGACGCCGGATGGCTGGCCGGGGTGCATGGCTGCACCCCAGCGACAAGTGCCTGGCACTGGCGGTCAAACGTCGGGCGTTCGGACGCGCCCTCAACGGCGCTACCGTAACAGCCGACGTCGAACGCCGGATCATGGCAGGCACGCAAGCCGTGGACACCCCGGTGGCCGCAGCAACAACCGTCCAACCTGAAAGCGGGTCAGAAAACTGATGGAAACCCGATGAGTTCCCAGCGATGAGTGCGCAACGATGACAAATTTGTTGCGCTCTGCAATGGACCTTTCAGCTGCACTCGCGGCGGAGGTCCGCAGTAAGAAGTAGACGGTTCGTGCCTGGCTCGGTGCGGACCGAGACAGGAGAAATGTGGCCAAGGTCCGCGTACATGAGCTTGCTAAAGAGCTCGGTATTACTTCCAAAGATGCAGTAACCAAACTGCAGGAACTGGGCGAATTCGTTCGCTCTGCCTCTTCCACCATTGAGGCCCCCGTTGTGAGGAAACTCCGCAACGCGTTCCCCGACGCAGCAGCAGCTTCGAAGTCCGAAGCGCCTGCGTCAGCACCCAAGACATCCGCCAGCCCCTCGGCAAACCGTCCGGCGCCCGCGCCGGCCCCGGCTGCCCCCAAAGCTGCGGAAACCAAGACTGAAGCTCCGGCACCGGCCGCGGCTGCTCCGGCACCCAGCGCCGCTCCGGCTGCTCCCGCCGCCCAGGCTCCGGCTGCACCGGCTGCTCCCGCCGCCCAGGCTCCGGCCGCGCCGTCCACGGGCGCCAAGCCCGGCGCACGCCCGGCACCCAAGGCAGAAGCCCCGGCTGCTCCGGCACGCCAGGGTGGCTCGGCACCCCGCCCGGGCGGTCCCCGTCCCGGCAACAACCCGTTCGCTACGTCCCAGGGCATGCCCCGGGGCCGCGGCGGCGACAACGATCGTCCCTCACGTCCGGGCAACAACCCGTTCGCTCCTTCCCAGGGCATGCCGCGTCCGGGCGGAAGCCGCACCGAGGGCGAACGCCCCGGCGGCCCGCGTCCCGCAGCAGGTGCTGGTGGTCCCCGTCCGGGTGCTCCCCGCACCGGCGGCGCTCCGGGTGCACGCCCGGGTGCTCCGCGTCCGGCCGGCGCAGCAGGCGCTGGCCGTCCGGCAGGGGCCGGCGGAAACCGTCCGACTCCCGGCATGATGCCTAACCGCACCGAACGTCCCGCACCCGCTGGTGCAGGCCGTCCCGGCGGCGGAGCCCGCGGCCCCGGCCGTCCGGGCGGCGCTCCAGGTACCGGTGCTCCCGGTGCCGGTGGCGGCGCTCCGGCCGGCGGTGGCTTCGGCAAGGGTGGCCGCGGTCGCGGTGGCACCCAGGGCGCCTTCGGTAAGGGCGGCGCAGGCCGTGGCAAGCAGCGCAAGTCGAAGCGTGCCAAGCGCCAGGAACTCGAGCAGATGAGTGCTCCGTCGCTGGGTGGCGTAAGTGTGCCCCGCGGCGACGGCAACACCGTAGTCCGGCTTCGCCGTGGCTCGTCCATCACGGACTTTGCCGACAAGATCGAGGCGAACCCCGCCGCACTGGTGACCGTCCTCTTCCACCTCGGCGAAATGGCTACCGCCACGCAGTCGCTGGATGAAGAGACCTTCGCCCTGCTGGGCGAGGAGCTTGGCTACAAGCTCCAGGTCGTGTCCCCGGAGGATGAGGAGCGCGAGCTGCTCTCCGGCTTCGACATCGACTTCGACGCCGAGCTGGAAGCCGAAGGCGATGAGGAACTCGAGGCACGTCCTCCGGTTGTCACCGTCATGGGTCACGTTGACCACGGTAAGACCCGCCTGCTCGATGCCATCCGCAAGTCCGACGTTATGGCGGGCGAGCACGGCGGCATCACACAGCACATCGGTGCTTACCAGGTCACCCACGCCCACGAAGGTACCGATCGCAAGATCACCTTCATCGATACTCCGGGCCACGAGGCGTTCACCGCCATGCGTGCCCGTGGTGCGAAGGTCACCGACATCGCCATCCTCGTGGTCGCAGCGGACGACGGCGTTATGCCGCAGACCGTTGAAGCCCTCAACCACGCGCAGGCGGCCAACGTGCCGATCGTCGTGGCCGTGAACAAGATCGACAAGGAAGGCGCCAACCCGGAAAAGGTCCGCGGCCAGCTGACCGAGTACGGACTGGTTCCGGAAGAGTATGGTGGCGACACCATGTTCGTGGAGGTCTCTGCCCGCCAGAACCTGAACATCGACGAGCTGCTCGAGGCCGTTCTGCTCACCGCAGACGCAGCCCTGGACATGCGCGCCAACCCGAACAAGGACGCCCGCGGTATCGCGATTGAAGCCAACCTGGACAAGGGTCGCGGTGCTGTTGCCACCGTCCTGGTTCAGTCCGGCACCCTGCACGTCGGCGACACCATCGTGGCAGGCACGGCCCATGGCCGCGTCCGTGCGATGTTCGACGACGACGGCAGCGCCCTGACCGAGGCCGGCCCGTCCCGCCCCGTGCAGGTACTGGGTCTGTCCAACGTCCCGCGCGCCGGCGACACCTTCTTTGTGACCGCCGACGAGCGCACTGCCCGCCAGATCGCCGAGAAGCGTGAAGCTGCGGACCGTAACGCCGCACTCGCCAAGCGCCGCAAGCGCATCAGCCTGGAAGACTTCGACCAGGCCGTCGCCGATGGCAAGATCGACACCCTTAACCTCATCCTCAAGGGTGACGTGTCCGGTGCCGTGGAAGCCCTCGAAGACGCGCTGCTCAAGATCGACGTCGGCGAAGGTGTCCAGCTCCGTGTTATCCACCGCGGTGTCGGTGCGATCACGCAGAACGACGTCAACCTGGCTACGGTCGACAGCGCCGTCATCATCGGCTTCAACGTCAAGCCCGCCGAGCGTGTTGCCGAACTGGCAGACCGCGAAGGCGTGGACATGCGCTTCTACTCCGTCATCTACGCAGCAATTGATGACATTGAGGCAGCCCTCAAGGGCATGCTCAAGCCGGAGTACGAAGAGGTCCAGCTTGGCACCGCCGAGGTCCGCGAAGTGTTCCGTTCCTCCAAGTTCGGCAACATTGCAGGCTCGATCGTTCGCTCGGGTGTTATCCGACGCAACGCGAAGGCCCGTGTCAGCCGCGACGGCAAGGTCATTGGTGACAACCTCACCGTTGAGACGCTCAAGCGCTTCAAGGACGACGCCACCGAGGTCCGCACGGACTTCGAGTGTGGTATCGGTCTTGGCTCGTTCAACGACATCAACGAAGGTGACATCATCGAGACCTTCGAGATGCGCGAAAAGCCGCGCGTCTAAGTCGGTTTAGCGTTACAAGGTGCGGGGCCGTTGGATTTTTCCGGCGGCCCCCACTTTTCCGCCGTAGAGGGGGCCCCGCCCCTACGCTGGGTGGCCAACGTCTTACGACGTCGGCCACCCAGCTCCGGCAGGCCCGATGCCACTCCCGGGCCCCCTCCACGGCTCCAAAGGGCCGCCGGAAGAATCCAACGGGAGTCCGTCGTAGACTCGCCTTAGGCGCGTGGAATGAAAACCCAACAGGTGTACGCCAGCCGCTAACGCGCCGTCGTACATCCAAATTTTTAGGAGTGGAAATGGCTGATCCCGCACGGGCTGCCAAGTTGGCGCAGCGGATTAAGGTTGTTGTTGCCGAGGCGCTGGGCCGGAGGGTCAAGGATCCCCGGCTTGAGGGCGTCACCGTTACCGATGCGCGTGTGACCAATGATCTTCAGCATGCCACGATCTACTACACCGTCTTCGGTGACCAGCTGGTCCAGGCCGAGGCTGCCAAGGGGCTTGAGAAGGCCAAGGGCGTGCTGCGTCAGGAAGTCGGGCGGAACATCACCGTCCGGCTGACCCCCACGCTGGAGTTCGTGGCGGACCAGATTCCGGTCAACGCCTCCAACCTGGAGGAACTGCTCCGGGCCGCCAAGAAGCGCGACGCCGAAGTGGCCGCACTTGCTGCCAGCGCCAAGCACGCCGGCGACGCAGACCCCTACAAGAGTGACATTCCGCAGGACGTGGAGCTCGACGAGGACGACTTCGACGAAGAGGACCTTGACCTCAGCACCGAGGACGACGTCGACGAGGACAGCAACAAGTAACCCAGCAACACACGACAGCAAGGAAATGGCCGGCCCCGCCAGGGGACCGGCCATTTCCGTCTGCCACCGGTGCCGTATGGTCAGCTGCGCGTGGCGTTGTCGTGCCGCCCGTCCCTGAGCCCCACGTACATGACCTGGCCGTCCGGCGGACCCTCCGGCCCGGGCAGGGCGTTGACCGTGGCGTAGAGGGTGTCCCCGCGCAGGTCCACGTCGGCGGCGAAACTTGCGGCGAGCACCACCGTCTGTTCACCCGAGTCCGGATCGATCCTGAGGACGCCTTCGCCGAACAGCGAGGCAACATACAGGGCGCCATGGTCGTCCAAAGCCAGCCCCGTGGGTGACATGATGTCGTCCGCCACCAGCTTCACCTCGCCGTCGTCAGGGTCCACCTTGAAGACTGCCCCACGGGGGCCGAGCGCCGGATCTTCCGGGCCGCCCGGGAGCGAGGTGACGTACAGCCAGCCGTCAGGCCCGACGGCGACGTCGGTCGGGACAGCCTCGAAGTCGTAGGTCGTTCCCACGACGCAGGCGGGCAGGCCGTTGGACGCGGCAGCTTCCGGGGTGATCTTGTAGGGCCGCGGCGGCAGCACAGCGACGGTCTCGGTCTTGCCGCTTCGGGCATCAACAGAAACCACACTGTTGGCCCCGGCATCGGCGACGTAGAAGGTGTGCTCCGTGACGGCGATGCCGTACGGGTGCGAATCAATTTCACCTGTGTAGCTGGCGGGCATATTTGCCGGCAGCTGGGCTTCGCAGCCTTCCGGCAGGTCACGGTAGCCGTACCGGGTCTGGCCGTCGGCGTTGTCTTCCGTTTCCAGGGCGGCGAAGTCGCCGAGAGTCCGCTGGTGCCCCTCGTCGTCGATGATACGGATGTGGCCGGCCAGTTCTGCCGGATCGGGTCCGGCGCCCTGGCTCTCCAGCAAGTACGTCGTCCCATCCCGCTGGGCGTTGCCCGCGACGCTCCAGTCCGGGGTTTCGTAGAGGACAACCTGGTTCCCGTCGGAATCGACCCGGGTCAGCCGGCCGGCGAACGACTCGCTCACCGTGACCGAGCCGTGGCGGCCGGCGCTGACATGCAGCGGGCCGACCAGCCTGCCGGTGAGTACAACGGGTGCCTTGTCTCCGGCGTCCCCGGCTGAGGCACCGCCGGGAGCCGCGCCGGGGGTTGCGCCGGCAGCCGTCGTCCCGGCCGAGAGGAACACGGCTGCGGTGGCGGCCGTGGCTAGCAATGACAAACTCTTTCTCATGGTTGGCTCCCGTGGCGAGTGATGAAGTATCCACACCGTTGAGACCGTTGAGACCATCGCAGGGGCAGCCGGAAAATGCACGGCGGGCCCCTAGTGCGGATAGTAGGCCTTCGAGGTTGCAATGTCGATGCCCCCGCGGCCAACACGGACCTTCCCCCCGGCCGGCGGCCCTGCTGGCTATGATCGGACCATGGCCACCGCACCCTCGACTGCCGAAATCAACCGCTTCCTGGACCAGGCCATCCGGCTCGCCGCCGCAAATGTGGCCGCGGGCGGCGGACCGTTCGGGGCGCTCGTCGTGACTCCCGACGGGCAGACCCATGAGGGGGTCAACCATGTCACACGGGACAACGACCCCACAGCCCACGCCGAAGTGGTGGCCATCCGCACGGCCGCGGCCGCGTCCGCCAATTTCGATCTCAGCGGGGCCGTCCTCTATGCCAGCTGCGAACCATGCCCGCTGTGCCTCGCTGCCGCCCTGTGGGCCCGCGTGGACCGGGTCTACTTCGCCGCGGACCGCCACGCGGCCGCAGCCGCCGGCTTCGACGACGCACTGTTCTATGAATACTTCGACGGGACCCGGCCGGAACTGATGCCGGTGCGTCAAACCGCCGTCCCGGCGTCGGACGTACCCTTCCAGGCCTGGCGAAGCAACCCGGACCGCATTGAATACTGAAGCCGTCCAAGTGCGGGCCGGGGGTCTTTGGACTCTAGGCTGGCCCCGCGCGGGGGCGTCACATGGAACCATGACTGCGGGCACTCGGGAAGGCGGCGGACCGTGCGCTCCAGCCTGATCACCTGCCCCCACTGCGGGAAGACCAAACGGATTCCGACGGCGGCCTCCGGCCACCCGCGCTGCGGCAACTGCCGCAAGGACCTGCCCTGGATTGTCGACGCCGGGGACGCGGACTTCGCCGAAATCGCCGAGCAGTCGTCCACTCCGGCCCTGATCGACTTCTGGGCAGCCTGGTGTGGGCCCTGCCGCATGGTCAGCCCTGTTCTGGACAAGCTGGCCCAGGAACGCGCCGGCCGGGTCAAACTCGTGAAGGTCGACGTCGACAAGTCGCCCTCGCTCTCACGGCGCTTCGACATCCAGGCCATTCCGACCATGCTGTTGATCCGGGACGGCAAGGTGGTGGCCCGGCAGGCGGGCGCTCCGCCAGCCGCGGCCCTGCGCCAATGGCTCGACGGCGCTTTGGCGGCCGGCAAGCCCTGACCGTCCCTCCGGCGAGATGAGGAAGCAATGACCGAAATACTGCGCTACGAAGTGGGTTCCGGGACTGTGCTGGTCGAGGTCGCGGACAGCAGCTTCGGCGTCGAACGCCCCGCGCGGAATGAGCAGGGGATCACGGACGCCGGGCGGAGGCTGGAGGATGCCCTCGCAGCCATCCGGCCTGCGGCCAACGCGGCGGCGGAGGTCCTGAAGGAAATAGGCGCGGAGCACCTGGAGCTTCAGTTCGGCGTGAAGCTGGCCGGGGACGCGGGGGCCATCATCGCGCAGAACTGCTCCGAGGCCCACTTCGTCGTCAAGCTGTCCTTCTCCCACGCGCCCACGCAGCAACTGCCTCCGGAGGACGAGATTATGCTGTGAGGCGGGGCCGGTTCCGTCCGCGGGCCGGGTGCGGTCAGCGGCGCCTGCTCCGTGCGCCCCTGGCGCCCAGGCCACCCAGGAAGGGCGATCCCACGCCCAGCAGGAAACCAAAGTCGTACCAGTTACCGGCGCGTGCCGAGTTGTAGAACGGAAACTCACTCCACTGCCCGAAGACGTGGACGATCAACACAATCCACGCCGTGAGCCCGTTCCAGATGCCCCACAATAAGTCCTGCCACCACATGTCTGCCTCCCTGACCGAACCCCTCACCACCAGTCCCGGAACTCCACGCCCGGGGCCGCACGCGGAATTGCACGCGATGCGCTCAGGTTAGGTGTTGCCGTGCCTCGGCGGTAGGGGACAGGGACCCGGAAAGCTCAGCGGTCAGCTGGCCGGGCCGGAATCCGGCCGAGGCCTTCCACCAGATCAGCCTGGCTGCTGCAGAGGGCAATCCGGATCCAGCCCTCGCCGATCGAGCCGAACGCGGTGCCCGGGGCAAAGGCCACTCCCGAATCGGCCAGGAAACGCCGGACCCAGGAGCGGACGTCCCCGCCGCTGACATGGGACACATCGGCCCAAAGGTAGAAGGCCCCCTGCGCCGTGAGGTACGGGATGCCCCTGGATGACAGGACCGCCGAGGCAGCATCCCGGTTGGCCCGGTAGTGCGCGTGGGCGTGGCTGACGTAGTCCTGCGGGCCCGTCAGCGCAGCCAGCGCCGCGTACTGCGAGGGCGAGGCGACGCAGGAGACAATCGCCTCCATCACGTTGTTCATCCTCTGTTCCAGTCCCGGCGGGCAGATCAGTGCCCCGATCCGCAGCCCGGTCAGGCCGTAGGTCTTGGAGAGCGTGAGCGAGGTGAACACGCGGGCTTCGCCCGGGACATCGCTGTCAAAGCGGGCCGGGCTCACGTGGGGAACATCGTAGGTGAACGCCTCGTAGCACTCGTCGGAGATGATCCAGAGATCGTGGCGCCGGGCGAGCTCCACGAGGCTGCGGGTGAGCTCCTCGCCCAGCACGGCGCCCAGCGGGTTGGACGGCGAATTGAGGATCAGTACCTTGGTTCGCGGTGTGATGAGCCCCTCGATGTCCTGGATCCGGGGCTGGAAGTCATGCTCCGGATACAGCGGGTACCGCACGGGGACAGCGTGCAGCAGGCTGCTGGTCATCGCGAAGGTGGGATAGCCGGGGTTGGGGATCAGGATTTCGTCGCCGGGGGAGAGCAGCAGGCTCATCGCGAAGTGCAGGCCCTGCTGGGCGCCGTCGACCACGTAAACGCGGTCCGCTGCCACCGGTGTCGCGTTGTGCTCCCGGAACCTGGCCGCGAAGGCCTCACGCAGGGC
>NZ_MQTS01000246.1:1552-11761 GCF_020532825.1 Arthrobacter sp. SO3 | reverse complement strand
CCCCGCCTCGAGGATATGGCGGGGGACGGCGAACCCCGGTTCGCCGATGCTCAGCACGATGGCACCGGGAGTTCCCCAGGCGGCTTCGGTGATTTCGCGGATCTGGTTGATGGGGACATCGCGGACGTGGGCGGCAAGCTCGGGCATGTCTGCCATCCTAACCGGCGCAGCCCCGGGTGCCGGGGCGCCGGCGCAGCTCGCGGCGCCGAGGGCTGCCCTGCCGCAGATATACTGGGGAGCGTGCTTTCTGGACTGGTAATAGTGGACAAGCCGCAAGGCTGGACCAGCCACGATGTGGTTGGACGGATGCGGCGGCTCGCCGGTACCCGAAAGGTCGGCCATGCCGGGACGCTGGACCCCATGGCCACGGGCGTCCTGGTGGTCGGCATCAACAAGGCCACCCGGCTGCTGACGTACATCGTGGGCACCTCCAAGACCTACACGGCCACCATCCGCCTGGGTGAATCGACGGTCACCGACGACGCCGAAGGCGGGGTCACCGCCACGCACAGCGCCGCCGCGGTCACCGAAGCAGCGGTCCGGTCCGGCGTCGAAGCCCTGACCGGTGAGATTGAACAGGTCCCCAGCAGCGTCAGCGCCATCAAGGTCAATGGGGAACGCGCCTACGCTCGGGTCCGGTCCGGCGAAGAGGTCACGCTGGCCGCCCGCCCGGTCACCATCCACCGCTTCGAGGTCCACGGGATCCGTCCGGTGCGCGACGGCGAGGCGCTCGACGTCGACGTCACGGTGGAATGCTCCTCCGGCACCTATATCCGGGCCCTGGCCCGCGACCTCGGCCATGCGCTTGGCGTCGGCGGCCACCTGACGGCGCTCCGCCGCACCCAGGTGGGCCCCTACACCCTGGACCAGGCCCACACCCTGGAAGAGCTCGCCGAAGAGCTGGACGTGCTGGAAATGTCCCAGGCCGCCCGGGCCCTCATGCCCAACCGTGAACTCAGCGACGAGGAAACCACCGAGATTTCCTTCGGCCGCAGAATCGCCGCAGGTGCGGCCGCCGGGACTCCCGGCGCGGCCACGCCGGAGCAGCCGGCCGCTGCCTTCGCCCCCGACGGGACCCTCGTGGCCCTGCTCGCTGACAAGGGAAGCTACGCCAAACCGGTGCTGGTCTTCGCGCCGGACAATGAGAAGCACCCGCCAAAGCAGCCGACGGCTGAACATCAGGCCGGGCAATAGTGGACGCGTACTTCTACATCATCCTGGTGGTCGGGCTGGTCTCGAGCCTTATCTGCCTGATAGCCGGCATCCTCAAGAAGGCCCCGAACGACACGACTATCCTCTCGGTCGCCGCCGTCGAACTCTCACTGCTGGTGTACCTTGTCGGTTCGATCATCCGGGTCGCGGGCGGGGAACACATCGCCGGGGAGCCGTGGGAGTTCTGGGGCTACCTGTTGACGGCCCTGCTGCTGCCGGTCGGCGCGGTGTACTGGGCCATCCTGGAACGCACCCGCTGGAGCAACTTCGTGCTGGCCGCCGTCGGCGTCACCGCCCTGGTGATGGCGGCCCGAATGAATCAGATTTGGTACTGACGTGGAAGAGGCAAAGAACGTGACAGCGAAACCTTCGCACGAGGACACTGGAACGACACCGGGCACAGAACCGGCGCCGGCGGCAAAAGATACCCGCAACACCGGTCCCGGCCGGCTGCTGATCGCGGTCTACGCCGTCTTTGCCATTTCGGCAACGGCCCGGGCGGGGTACCAGATCCTGACCAAGTTCTCCGAAGCCCCCTTGGCCTACCTGCTGTCGGCGTTCGCCGCCGTCGTCTACCTGGTGGCGACAGTGTCCCTCGCGAAGCCCGGCCGGACCTGGTTCAAGGTGTCCGTTGTGGCGGTGCTCGTGGAACTGGTGGGCGTGCTGGTGGTCGGGGCGCTTAGTGTGTTCGACTCGGTCAACTTCCCGCATGAGACGGTGTGGTCCCTGTTTGGCCGCGGGTATGCGTTCATCCCGCTGCTGTTGCCGATCCTGGGCCTCATCTGGCTGTACCGCCGTCGTCCCGCGCCGAAGCAGGCGTGAGCGTCCTACCTGTCGGTGCCGGGTCCGGCGTCGGCGCCGCTGTCCATTCCGGCGTCGAGCCCCACAAGCCTGCGACGGAGGACCGGCCAGGCCGCTCCGAAACCGGGATGTAGCTCTTTGTCGCCGACGAGCTCGACCGGCACCCACTGCAGTTCCAGGCTTTCCGGGTCGCTGATCTCCGGTTCGAACGCTTCCACCACCTCGACGGCGACGGTGGTGTACGTCCAGTAGCCAACGTCGAACACCGAGGTGAACAGCACCCGGATGTTCTCCGGCGGGACGGCGGCTTCTTCGTTGGCCTCGCGCAAAGCCCCGCGGACCGCTTCTTCGCCCTGGTGGAGGGCTCCGCCCGGAAGACCCCAGGTGCCTCCCTGGTCGCTCCACAGGGCGCGGTGCTGGAGCAGGACGCCCTTGGCCGGGTCGTGAACGAGCAGCCCGGCTGAACCAAAGCGCCCCCAGAACCGACCACGGTCGCCCTCGACCCAGGCGTCCCCGGGATCGCGGGGCCCCAGAGGGCGTCGCAGTTCGAACGGGAGCTCGGTGGAGTGCGCGGCTGCGGGATGTGCTTCTTCGTTGGGCCGTGCGTCGTGGGGGAGTGCCGGGCTGGAGGTCGGGGCAACAGGGCTGTCCATGCCCCCAGTTTCCCACGGCCCTGCCCGCGCCGGCCGGAGTATGACTTTTTCGCTGGGCCAGCCGGGACCCGAAACCGGAGTGTGTCCCCGCCACTTCCAATCTATCGCGCGCAAGGGGGCTTGCGGCAAGGCCCCCGTCATGCCTCAAACTGGCTCGGACGTGCCCGGAACCGGTGCACGGAAAAGGCCTGGAGGGGCAGGGGGTTGTGATGGTTGAAGTGATCGTTGCCGGAGGCGGTCCGACTGGGATGATGCTGGCCGCTGAGCTGACGCTGGCGGGGGTGGATGCGGCGATTGTGGAGCGCCGCCCGACGCCGGAGCTGGTGGGCTCGCGTGCGGGCGGGTTCCACTCGCGGACGATCGAAATCTTTGATCAGCGCGGGATTGCCGGCCGGTTCCTCGCCGAGGGCAAGCGTGTCCAGGCGGCGTTCTTCGGGAACACGACGCTGGATGTGAGCGACTTTCCTACCCGGCACCCTTACACGCTCGGCCTGTGGCAGAACCGTATTGAGCAAATTCTGGCCGGCTGGATCGAGGAGCTGGGTGTGCCGGTCCATCGGGGGCTCGAGGTGGCCGGCTTCGCCCAGGACGACAGCGGGGTCGACGTGCATCTCGCCGACGGCGGCCCGTTGCGAGCGCTGTACCTGGTCGGCGCCGACGGCGGGCGAAGTGCTGTCCGCAAGGCAGCCGGCATCGGGTTCCCCGGCTGGGATGCGACGAGGAGCAGCCTGATCGCCGAAGTGGAAGTGACCGAGGAGACGCCGGCGGGCATCCGCATCGACGAGGTGGGGATCCACGGGCTGCACCTGATGGAGGACGGGCGAACCACGCGTGTGGTCGTGACCGAGAAGCAACTTGGACCGGCGACCGAGCCCACCCTGGCTGACCTTCGCGAGGCGCTGACCCGGGTCTACAACACCGATTTCGGGGTCCACAGTCCGACATGGATCTCGCGGTTCACCGACGCCACGCGGCAGGCCTCGTCTTACCGCAGCGGCCGCGTGCTGGTGGCCGGGGACGCCGCGCACATCCATGCTCCTTCGGGCGGGCAGGGGATCGGGCTCGGCATCCAGGACGCCGTGAACCTCGGCTGGAAGCTCGCCCAGGTGGTCAAGGGCATTGCCCCGGACAGCCTGCTGGACACCTATCACGCCGAGCGGCACCCGGCCGGGGCCCGCGCGCTGAAGCACACGATGGCGCAGTCACTCATGCAGCGGGCCGACCCGCGCGTCGGCGCGTTGGCCGACACGGTGGCCGAACTGCTGACGATCGATGAGGCCCGGAAGCGGCTGGGCGGGCTCATTTCCGGCCTGGACATCCGCTACGACCTCGGTGAGGGGCACCCGTTGCTCGGGCGCCGCATGCCCGATCTCGACGTCGTCACCGCCAGCGGCCCGCTGCGCGTGTTCACCCTCCTGCACGGTGCCCGTGCGGTGCTGCTCAACCTCGGCGCGCCGGGCATCATCGACCCGGGGCCGTGGGCGGAGCGGGTGCAATTGGTGAACGCCACATACGACGGCGGGTGGGAGCTTCCGGTGATTGGTTCAGTCAGCGCTCCTGCCGCCGTGTTGGTCCGGCCCGACGGGCATGTGGCGTGGACGGGAGACGGGACGCCGCTGCGGCTGGAGGATGCGCTGGCCAGATGGTTCGGGCCCGCGCCGCGTTAAGGCCCCGCAAGCTTAGCTATAGACGCACCGATTACTGATGCTGACCGTGAAGCTGCAGCGGGTGCATGACGATCTCACGGATGGATCACGTCGGCGTCGTGGTGGAGGATCTCGCGGCCCCCGCCGGATAAGCGGCGACGCCGGCCGCGAAGCGCGCATCCCCTTGATATTCCCTAACGGGGCGCCGCCGCTGCGGACCCTGTAGCTGCCCAGCTGGCGAGCAGCCGCAGTCGCTCAGCGCTGGGCGAGCCGGGCTCGGCGGTGTAGATCATGAGGACGAACCCTGGGTCGGCAGTAATGCTGAGTTCTTCGTAGGCGAGAGTGAGCTCGCCGACGACGGGGTGGTTGAATCGTTTGGTGCCGGACCCATGGGTCCGGACGTCATGCGCGCCCCACAACTGCCGGAATACCTCGCTGCGCGTGGACAGCTCACCAACGAGGTCATGGAGCCCTTTGTCATTGGGGTCACGGCCGGCTTCGGCCCGCATGATCGCCACGCACATCTCGGCGAAGAGCTCCCAGTCAGGATAGAAATCGCGGGATGCAGGGTCGAGGAACTGGAACCGGGCCAGGTTGGGAGTGCGACCGCGGGCGCCGATGAGGGGCGAATAGAAAGCCCGGCCGAGCTCATTCGTGGCAAGGAGGTCCTGGTGTTGGTCGCGCACGAAGGCAACGCCCTCGGTGATCGTGCTGAGCACCCAGTGAAGACTGGGTCGACTTACGGCGTTCTTCGTGGAACGGCGGCGGGGACGCCCGGATAGCGGAATGCCGTCGGCCGCACGGGCGAGGTCGAAGAGGTGGGTCCGCTCCGTGTCGTCGAGGAGAAGGGCGCGGGCGATGGCATCAAGCACGGATGAGGAGGCTCCGCCGATAGCACCACGTTCGAGCTTGGCGTAGTACTCGACGCTGACGTCTGCGAGTGTCGCAACTTCCGTGCGGCGAAGCCCGGCAACGCGTCTGTTCGGCCCGGCGGGAAGTCCGGCCTGTTCGGGGGTGACCTTCGCGCGGCGCGACATCAGGAACTCGCGTACCTCGGCTTTGTTGTCCATGCCACGAGAATACGTCCCTGAGAACTTCGTTGGGGTGCCCTGCTGGTACACCCCTTGATAGAGACTCCTCCCCGGGATAGTTCGCGTGTTGACTGGGTAAGGACTTAATTGCGGTAGGACCCGGACGAGGTTATCGACGCCCTGACCACACCCGCCGCGACAGGTTTCGCATGTACGCCGAACCGTTCCCGACCAGTAAGTAACCCCCGCGACCCAGTTGCAGGCAAGGAGAAGAATGAACACCACCACCCTTCCGGCGCCGGCACCGGTAGCTAGTGAGAAAGCGCAACGGCTGCCGCTCGCCACGCTGGCCGCTCTGGCGGTCATCGGCTTCGTCCTCGTCGCGATGGAGACCATGCCGGCCGGCCTGCTGCCCGCTATCGCCACCGGGATGGGGACCAGCGAGGGCACCGTCGGGCTGTTCGTCAGCGCCTACGCCCTCGGCACGGTGATCATCACCATCCCCGCCATCACCCTGACCCGGGGCATGCGCCGCAAGCCGCTGCTCCTCGGCGCGATCCTTGGCCTCATCCTGGCCAACAGCACCACCGCCCTCTCAACCGATGTGACCCTGTCGCTGGTGTCGCGTTTCGTCGCCGGCGCGTTCTCGGGAATCATCTGGGGGATGCTGGCCGCTTACGGCCGGAAGATCAGTCCACCCTCGCATGCAGGGCTGTCCTTGTCGATCGTCTCCGTCGGGGCACCCGTCGGATTCGCTCTGGGCACACCCCTGGGGTCCTGGCTGGGAACGACATTCGACTGGCGGTGGGCTTTCGCCGGACTCACCGCGGTGGCCGTAGTCGCCGGGGTGTTCATCGCCGCGATCGCGCCCGACGCCGACGGGCAGCCCGGAGCCTCCCGGCTTCCCCTGGTCCGGGTCTTCCGCATCCCCGGCATCGCAGTGATCCTGGCCGTGATCTTCGCCTGGATGCTGGCACACAACACCATCTATACCTACATCGCCCCGTACCTGCGGGCCACCAGCAGCAGCCTCACCGTCGACGTCGAACTCTTCATCTTCGGGGTCGCCTCGATCGCCGGAATCGTCATCACCGGCGCGCTCCTGGACCGCCACCCCCGCCCGTTGCTGCACGGAAGCGTCGCCCTGTTCATCGCAGCCGCGGTGGTACTCCTCGCCGGCCACACATCGTCCCCGGCGATCATCGCCGCGACCGTGCTGTGGGGGATCACGTTCGGCGGGGCGGCCGCCCAGCTCCAAGCCGCCCTCACCACCACCGGAGGCGCGGACTCCGACGTCGCGAACTCGTTCCTGCCGGTGGCGTTCAACCTCGCCATCTTCACCGCCGGCATCCTCGGTGCCGCACTGCTGACGAATTTCAGCGGCCTGGTACTTGCGGTCGTGATGATCGTCGCCGGCCTGGCCGCGCTCATGCTGACCATCTACGGACGCCGCACCGCATTCCCTGCCCGCCTCTAACAACACCGGCAAACCCCGCAGACCATGCCTTACCGCAGTTCCCGGAAAGGACCCCCATGAACACCCGGCTGATGCGCCACCGTTTCGCACCCGGAAAGGCCCTGCGACCAGGTGTCGTGGTGCCCGCGATCGTCGTGATCGCCGTCGCCCTCGCCGGCTGCACCTATAGCCCGGCCGGGGAGGGCGACCCACGTTCACCCTCCCCTGGCACACCGGCGGCCGATCCGACTGCCACCCGGACTCGAACGTCAGCGACTACACCGATTGTCATCGAGCTCGACGGCCGGGAGATAACGGGAGAACTGGACGGCAGCGCCGCGTCAGCGTCGCTCCTGGCGCAGCTTCCCCTGACGCTGTCGTTCCGTGACTACGGCGGCCAGGAAAAGATCTCGAAACTTCCAGCCCCGCTGGGCCTCGAAGGCGCACCGGAGGGCAGTGACGCCGCGCCGCTGACGATCGGGTACTACGCCCCCGAGCAGAGCCTCGTCCTTTACTACCACCACGTCGGACACTTCGCCGGGATTGTGCCCCTCGGCACCTACGAAAACAGCGACGCTGTTAGCAACCAGCCCGACGGATTCACCGTCACCATCCGTAAACCTGACTGACCCCGTACAGCCGGCCGGATCCGTCACGCAGCCGACAACTACTCATTTGGAGACAGCAATAAAGCCACCTATATGTTCGGCCCCGAAAATGTCGCAGCCTCGTGGTGGAATTTGTCTATGGAAGCCAGCGAAGATTTCCTCCCGGTCCAGGCCACCCGGCCTGGTGCCGGAATCCTCACTGGAATTCCCCGGCTGACGCCCGCACCACACGGGCCGGAAGACGCGGACCGTGCTCTGGATGCGGCGCTTGCAGGGCTGCGCTCTTCAAACGGGACGGCATTAACCGATTCAACGCTGTACGGTGTGACCGAAGCCTCGGACTTCGCCGGCCGCGTGGAGGAGCTGTCCCGCATGGTCGACTACCTGCAGCTGGTGGCCGCGGCGGCGGTTGACCGGACCCGAAGCGAGGCGGCAGTGGGAGCGAAGACTGCAGCCGCGAAGTTTGGTTCCAATGCCCCTGCCGGCTGGTTGACCGGCTGGAACGTTGAGGCGGGCGCCCCGGCCGGTCTCCCGTCGGATCCCACTGGGACGGAGCCGGGAGCCGCGGAACTTTCGCCGGAATGGGTTAATGACGGGTACCGGAACACCGCGGAGTTCCTACGGGCGCGGCTGAGGATCAGCGCCGCGGAATCCCGACGCCGGCTGGCCCTGGCCGCCGACATTCTGCCGTCCGCAGGCATGTCGGGCCAGCCTCTGCCGGCCGCAAAAGAAAAACTCGCGGCCGCCGTCGCCTCCGGGGACGTCGCGTCGCGGGCAGCGACTATCATCAGCCTTTCCCTGGACCGGGTCCGGCATGCGTGTCCACCTGAGGCAGCAGCCCGGATGGAGCAGGCCCTCACCCTGACTGCGGTCGAGAACGATCAGGATTTCCTGACCAGGATCGCCAGGCGCTGGACGGATGCCCTGGGCCAGGACGGCGAGGAACCCAGCGAGCAGGAATTGCGCCAGCGCCAGGGGGCTTTCATACGGCAGGCACGCCGTGGACTGCATCACGTGGAAATCTTCGCCACGACAGACCAGTTCGAACACTTGCTCACCGTCATAAACGTTGCCGCAAACCTGCGGACCGGCGCGGCAACACCTCCCGGCGCCGGCGTCGTCGGAGCGTGCAAAGCGGCCCTCGCTGCCGGAAACCTGCCCGCCGCGGGAGGGCTGCGCCCGCAGGTGGTGGTCACCATTGACTATCGTCACCTGCTGGAACGGCTCGGCGGCGCCGACGCGGAGACACCCGGTCCGGAGTCCAACGCGGGGACTCTGATGTTTACCGGCCCCGTCACGGCCTCGATCGTGCGCATGGTCGCGTGCGACGCCGACATCATCCCCATTCTGCTGGGAGGCCAGGGCCGTATCCTCGACATCGGCCGCACCTCGCGGGTCTTCCCGCCGCATATCCGCAAAGCCATCACGGCGCGGGACCGGGGCTTTGCCTTTCCCCAGTGCACCATTCCGGCGCCCTGGTGCGAGGCCCACCACATCAACTACTGGTCACATGGCGGGAGCACCGGAACCGGCAATGGAGCTTTGCTCTGCTCCCATCACCACGGCCTGATCCACAAAGAGCAGTGGAGTGTCCAGCTCAGGGGCGGCGTGCCCTGGTTCATCCCGCCGCCGCACCTCGATCCGCGCCAGGTTCCGCGACGAAACCGTTACTTCCGGCTCGAATGAGCCCGACACTGCCATCGTGAGCGAGGCTGGGTCGCCGGGATCCGACAGTCCTCCGGATAAGCGGTGCTGTTCGGGAGTGGGAGTCCGCGGGCTCAACCCGGACTAGCGGAACTGCGCAAAGACGCGCAACGGTTCGGGGCGGAAATCGGAGCCCGCGGTGAAACCAAGAGCCTCATAGAAGGCGCGCTGGCCGGGCTCGTTGTCGGTGATCAGCACCAACTGCCGGACATGCAGGTACCGTGTCTGCACAGCGTCGAGCAAAGCGCGACCGGCACCTGATTTCTGGTACGCCGGACCCACCAGGATGTCCTGCAGGTAACAGATGGTCGCGTCGTCGGAGACCGCGCGGGCCAGGCCAACCAACCCGCCGCCGGCACTCCGGGCGGTGACAACGAAAGAGGAACCGCGGATGGCGGCGGCGAGTACCTCAGGTTCCCTTGTATAAGCGGTCCAGCCCACTGACTCGTACAGCGCCAGCACCTCGGCGTCGGAATCTGGAGGGCCGGCGAGGACGGTGAACTCTGGCATAGGAACAGTCTCGCACGTGGCCTTGTCCCCGGCCACGGACGGGAGGTGCTAGCGTAGCGCCGACGCGCAAAAGGGGGCCGCGCCTGGCGCGGCGCCACATCCGGGGGGACGAACCGTGAACACAACCGTGAGCATCCGCAGGTGCACGCCGGGCGATCTTCCCGCCCTGGGCCTGCACGAGCACCCGGGAGCAAACATCGCTGCGGGCTTCCTGGAACGGCAGGCGGCCGGGGACATGGTCTTCGCCACGGCGTGGACGGGGGACACCCCACACGGCGGAGCAGTGCTGGATTTTCGGGCCGGCCCCGACCCTGAGCTCAAGCATCTGTTCGTGCATCCCGGCAGCAGGGGAGTGGGGGCTGGAAGAGCGCTCTGCGTCTGGCTGGAAGAGCAAACCAGGCTGGCCGGCCACAGCGGGATCACCCTCGGTGTCGAGCCCGGCAACATGGCAGCACTCAATTTCTACGCAAGCCTGGGCTACCGGCCCACCGGCGCTACCTCGACTTACTCCTACGAAGTTCTTGACCCGGCCGGCCGCCGGACCGTTGCCACGGAAACGGCTGACACCTACTCCAAACCACTGGGACA
>NZ_MQTS01000246.1:0-1536 GCF_020532825.1 Arthrobacter sp. SO3 | reverse complement strand
TCGCGGCGGGCGCCGCCCTTGAACCCGCTCCGGCCGCGCCCTCCCGCGTCCTCTTCTATGGGGTGACCGGCAGCGGCAAATCGACTGCCGCCCGCGCCTACGCACGGGCCACCGGGCTGCCCGAGTTCTCCGCGGATGACGATATTGGCTGGCTTCCCGGATGGCAGCAGCGCACCGTCGGGGATCAACGGGACATCGCAGCCGGGATTGCTGCCCGGGACAGCTGGGTGCTGGACAGCGCCTACGGGGTCTGGCGGGACATTGTCCAAGCGCGCGGTGATGCGCAGCCTCCAGACGGTCCCCGGGATGCCGGCCACAATCCTGTTCCGCCGTCCCCGGGAGCTAAACGACTGGCTCGCGCAGCTGCCCCCACGTCCTCGCGGGTCGAAAGCCTCTGAATCGACGGCGGACCGCGGCTACGCTGGAGGCATGGCTGGACTCAAGGATCCACGAGAGCTGCGGAAGGCTGAACGCGCTTCCCTGCTGCGCGCCGTGAAGGCATTCCACACCTTCGCCTGGTTCACGATCGAGGCCTGCATGGTCTACGTCCTGTATGCCGGTGCCCGCGGCCGCACCGACCGGCGGGTGGGACTGGCCGCCGCCGTCGTGACCGCCGAAACCCTGGTCTTTGCCGCCAACGGCTTTCACTGCCCGCTCACCGCCGTGGCCAGGGACCTGGGCGATGAGACAGGCTCCGTCACCGACATCTACCTGCCGCGATGGTTCGCGAAGAACCTCCCCGGCATCCACGTCCCACTGATCCTGGCCGCCGTCCTGCTGCACTGGCGGAACCACCGTGCAGCAGTACGGCAACCGGGCGGTTGAGCAGCGGCATTGTGCCGGGCGGAGGAGGCGGTGCTAGCGCAGCGGGTTGCCGTTGAGGTCGACGCGGAAGTTTTCGATCATTGCGTCGACCACCGTGTTCGTCCTCGTATTGATGGCCACCGTTTCCTGGGGGAGGCCCGCTGTGTTGCCGCTGGCCGGTGTGGCGTTCCACCAGCCTTCGGAGCCGCCCACCGCCGATTCCGTCGACGTCGATGCGGACGCCGCCGTCGATGCTGCTGTGGCTGTCGCCGGTATTCCGGAGTCCCCGGCTGCTTCCGCTGCGCCGCAGGCGCTCAACGACATCCCCGCAGCGAGAATCAAACAAACGGTGGCAAGGTGTGGCCGGTGGCAAGGTGTGGCGCTTTGGCCGCGAAGTCCAAGATGATGTCCCCCAACATTGTCTCCGGCCGGCGGTCTCCGGCGCGGGTTGGGATGACCCTACCAGCCCCGTCACCCCATGGCCCGTGCCTACTTTTTGCCGAACAGACCGCCCAGAATTCCGCCCAGTCCGCCGGCGCCGCCGTCTTCATTCTTCTGTTCTTCCGGCTGGCTCTCCGGGAGGTCGACGTCGATCAGCTCCCCGGGGCGCGGCGCACCGTCGGCGGGCTGGCCCTGCGGGCGGGCCTGTGGTTCCAGCGCCGAGTCCTGCCCGGTGTCTGGAACAGCGGCCTGCGACGACGGCTGGCCACCGCCGAACAGTCCGCCCAGCAG
>NZ_MQTS01000245.1:30210-39927 GCF_020532825.1 Arthrobacter sp. SO3 | reverse complement strand
ATGGTGCAGCCGCCGTCGGCGCGTGCCACCAGCTCACCCAGGGCGTCCGTCAGGCCGCCCGCCACCCGGTACCTGACAACCACCCGGGTTCCCAGATCGGCGGCGGCAAGGAACTCCTGGGGCAAACTCGTCGGGGAACTCACACGTTCATACTAGGTCCGGTAGATTCAATAGTGCGGACCCGTGTGACGCCCGGCTAGGTTCGCGGGAACGGACCGGGAGATAATAGGCTCAGAAGTCAGCAGCCCGGCGCTCAGGCCGGGAGCAGTTTTCCGGCAGTCGCCGGAACCAACGTGGAGAGGCCAGGGACGTGACGTACGTAATCGCGCAGCCGTGTGTAGATGTCAAGGACAAGGCATGTATTGAAGAGTGCCCCGTCGATTGCATCTATGAGGGTGAGCGTTCCCTGTACATCCACCCCGATGAGTGCGTGGACTGCGGTGCCTGCGAGCCGGTCTGCCCCGTCGAAGCCATCTACTACGAGGATGACACCCCCGAGGAATGGGCCGACTACTACAAGGCCAACGTTGAATTCTTCGATGACCTGGGGTCCCCGGGCGGGGCCGCCAAGGTCGGCAACACCCACACGGACCACCCGATGATCGCCGCCCTGCCGCCGCAGAACCAAGAGAGCTAAGGCGGGCATCGGTGACATCTGCGCTGCGCAGCTTCGGCCTCAGCCTGCCCGACTACCCGTGGGAGGCCCTGGCGCCGTACATTGCCAGGGCAGCCGCACACCCCGGGGGAGTGGCCAACCTGTCGATCGGGACTCCGGTGGATGCCACCCCTGAAGTGGTGCAGGAGGCGCTCCGCGCCGCGGCGAACGCGCCCGGCTACCCTACGGTCCACGGCACAGCCGGGCTCCGGGAAGCGATCGCCGCGTGGTTTGAACGCCGCCGCGGCGTGCCGGGGCTGGATCCGCAGGACATCATGCCCACCGTGGGGTCCAAGGAGCTTGTGGCCTGGCTCCCGTTCCTGCTCGGCCTCAAGGCCGGCGACGTCGTCGTCCGCCCCACTGTCGCCTACCCCACCTACGACATTGGCGCCACGTTCGCCGGCGCTGAGCATGTGGCCGCGGACAACCTCGATGAGCTCGACGCCGCCACCCGCGCCAGAGTGCGCCTGGTGTGGGTCAACTCCCCGGCCAACCCCACCGGCAGCGTCCGCGACGCAGAATCGCTCCGCGGGATCGTCCGGCAGGCCCGCGCGCTCGGCGCAGTGGTGGCTTCGGACGAGTGCTACGCCGAACTGGGGTGGGGCGAATGGGACGTCCAGCGCGGGGGAGCCCCCGTGCCCAGCATCCTGGACCCACAGGTCGCGGAAGGCTCCCATGAAGGCCTGCTGGCCGTGTACTCCTTGAGCAAGCAGTCGAACCTGGCCGGCTACCGCGCCGCCTTTGTGGCCGGTGACCCCGCCATCATGGCGAACCTGGTCAACAGCCGCAAGCACGCGGGCATGATCGTTCCCTACCCGGTCCAGGAAGCCATGCGGGTCGCCCTCGGCGACGATGGCCACGTCCAGGCGCAGAAGGACCTCTACCGGGGGCGTCGGGAACGGATCGTGCCTGCGCTCGAGCGCTTTGGACTGACCATCCACGAATCCCGGGCCGGGCTCTACCTCTGGGCCACCGCGGGCGAAGCCACCTGGGACACGGTTGGACGGCTCGCGGACCGCGGGATCGTCGTCGGCCCGGGCATTTTCTACGGGGACGCCGGCAACGGATTCATCCGCGTCGCGCTGACGGCAAGCGATGAGCGGATCGACGCCGCCGCCTCGCGTCTGGCCGCAGGCCCGTAACAATGCTGTGACACGCGCCACAAGTGGCGCGTTTTGGCGGGTTCCGGATGGCCTTGGATTAGTGCCACCCGGAAACTGCCGGTAGTTTTTAACTGACTATCAATGGTGGCTTTCCACAAGAAGGCAGCGCAGCCGTTGGAACCCGTGTCTAAGACAGGTTCCGTGGGCGGCTTCACCAGATGTTGGACCAGCTTTCTACAGAGGCCCCCGAGGCCTCAGAGGAGACTCCATGACTGAGACCACCAGCGCAACCCTGCGCCATGCCGGCGGCGAGCTCGAACTCCCGCGCATCAAGGTTGTAGAAGGAAACGAAGGCTACGACGTTTCCAAACTGCTGAAGCAGACCGGTGCCGTTACTTTCGACCCCGGCTTCATGAATACCGCCGCAACCACCTCCGCCATCACCTACATCGACGGCGACGCCGGTGTCCTCCGGTACCGCGGCTACCCGATCGAGCAGCTCGCCAAGCACTCAAGCTTCCTGGAAGTTTCCTACCTGCTGATCTACGGCAACCTGCCGACCGCCACCGAACTGGAAGCTTTTGACCAGCGGATCCGCCACCACACCCTGCTGCACGAAGAGCTGAAGGGCTTCTTCAGCGGCTTCCCGCGCGACGCCCACCCGATGCCCGTGCTGTCCTCGGCCGTCTCCGCGCTCTCCACGTTCTACCAGGACTCGCTGGACCCCTTCAACGCCGAACAGGTCGAGGTTTCAACCTACCGGCTGCTGGCCAAGATGCCGGTCATCGCCGCGTACGCCCTGAAGAAGAGCATCGGCCAGCCGATGCTCTACCCGGACAACTCCCACAACCTGGTGGAGAACTTCCTGCGTCTGAGCTTCGGCCTGCCCGCCGAGCAGTACGAAGTGGACCCGGTCGTCGCCAAGGCGCTGGACCTGCTCCTGATCCTGCACGCCGACCACGAGCAGAACTGCTCGACCTCCACGGTCCGGCTGGTCGGCTCCTCCAACGCCAACCTCTTTGCCTCTGTCTCCGCCGGCATCAACGCCCTCTTCGGCCCCGCCCACGGCGGCGCCAATGAGGCCGTGCTGAAGATGCTCCGCCAGATCCAGGCCGACGGCACCAAGCCCGAGGACTACATGGAAAAGGTCAAGAACAAGGAAGACGGCGTCCGCCTCATGGGCTTCGGACACCGTGTCTATAAGAACTACGACCCGCGCGCCAAGATCGTGAAGGCCACGGCCCACGAGATCCTCACGAAGCTCGGCGGAAACGACGAACTCCTGGAGATCGCCCTGCGCCTCGAGGAGAAGGCCCTGAATGATGACTACTTCATCCAGCGCAAGCTCTACCCGAACGTGGACTTCTACACCGGCCTGATCTACAAGGCCATGGGCTTCCCGGAGAAGATGTTCACCGTGCTCTTCGCGATTGGCCGGCTGCCGGGCTGGATCGCCCAGTGGCGTGAAATGATCAACGACCCCAACACCAAGATCGGCCGCCCGCGCCAGCTGTACATCGGTGAGCCGGAGCGCAACTACCCTTCCGTGTGATGCCCCAGGCATGACCAGAAGTACGACGCCGGCCGCGCACCCCTCGGGGTGCGCGGCCGGCGTCGTTTGCATTCCGGGACGGGGCCCTGTCGGGCGGTGGCCGCACCTGACCCAGGCGGGGACGCTCCTCGACGGTGTGGCCCGCCGTCGTCCGGGCACATCCGTGCTAAAAAAGACTAATGCCCAAATTTGTCGACGCCGCACTGCGGCGCCAGGAAGTGGTCGAAGCGGTCTTCCGGATCGTCGCAGCGGACGGGCTGGAACGGGCCTCGCTCCGCGAAGTCGCGGACGAGGCGGAGCTGGCGGTCGGATCGGTCCGGCACTACTTCGCCAGCAGCGACGAACTCCTGACGCACTCCTTCGGAGTCGTTGTGGACCGGATCGTCAGCCGGCTGACGGCGGCCGATGAGCGGCTCGCGGAGGTGCGGCCCGGCACCCCGGAACACCACCAGGGCGTGTTAACCCTGCTGGGCGAGTTTCTTCCGCTGGATGAGGAACGCGCCGTTGACGCCTGCGTCTGGATGGCGTTCAAGAACGCCGCCAGGACCAAACCGTTCCTGGCCCCGGAAGCCGACCGGAGCCACCGCGCCGTGGCCGCGATCGTCGGGCGGCTCGTGATGGAAGTGGCCTCAGCGGCAAACACAGACGCGGCCATGGACCAGCAGCGGCTGGTCACGGAGGCGGAGCGGCTGCTGGCCACCCTGGACGGGCTCACCATGCACGCCCTGCTGCAGCCCGAATGGATGACCGCGCAGATGTGCACCGACGTGCTGGAGTCCCATCTCACCGGGCTGGGCAGCTACGCCGGCGGGCATTAACGTGCGTTAACTTGAGGAATACACTGGAAACGTACGTCTTGCCAAGGAGGCAATCGGATGCACCACACAGGCGGGCCGGGCTGGCGAATCACCATGGACACTTCGGGACCCATGCTCATTGCACTGTATGTTCGCGACGCCGCCGGCCTGGACAGCGCGGGGCACCCGGCGCTCTGCCAGGCGGCACCGAAGATCCGGCCAGCGGACCACACCCATCTCATTGCTGAGGTCGGCGGGCTGAGCGCGCTCAAGACGGAATGGGAAGCCTGGTGGGAACAGCTCCTGAAGGCCCATCCCGAGATGTCCCCGGAACTGGGCCCGCCCGGCTTCCGCGCCTTCAGTAATTCCCCGGCCCTCCGGCGTGTGCTGCAGGCGCATTTCGGTGCGGCGCTGTCCTGGGCCCGGGAGCGCCGCGGCGAGTACGTTGCCCTTGAGGCTGAGCGCGAAGCCGCCGGCGGGGTGCAGTTGCTGCAGGACATGGTTGACGACCGGCTGCTCGAGGTGGGACGCGCCGCCAACGACTTCAGCCTGACCATCGTTGAACTGCCCCTTGCCGAGCCGCGGGCCTGGTACCTGGAACCCGACAAGATCATCATGAGCACCGAGCTGCTGTCCCAGCCGGAACTGTTCCGCAGCTACGTGCAGCCCGTGGTGGACCTGCTGGTCTGAGCCCGGCCGCCCACGTGCCCAGCTGCCCCAAGTTCCCAGCTGCCCACGTGCCCGGCCTCCCCGGGGCGCCGGGAGAGCCGACGGCGAGGCCTACGGCTTCGGCGTCGGCTCCTCGGCGACCGTGACCCTGACCTGTCCCGCCGGAATATCGGCGGACTGCCAGCCGTTGCGGGCCTGGCGCGACCAGCTGCGGCCCTCCGCCTGGACTTCTGTGATGGAGAGGGCCTTGGCGTTGGCAACCGCCCACTGCGCCACGGCCCAGGCCTGGGTTCCCTCGGCGTCGAGCAGGAGGGTGCGGCCCTCGGTGGAGGCCGGAAGGCCGCCGAAGGCCGCGGCCAGACGCTCCTGCACGGCAGCCGTGTCGCCGGCGGCGTCCGGGTCCCGCAGCGAGCAGTCGAGTCCTGCGGGTGTCTGGCCGGTCAGCGACGAGGCGAAGGCGCGGGCCATCACCTCGTGCTGGGCGTAGGCGTCAGGATACGCGGAACGCTGGACCCGCTGCGCTGCCACGGTGATGTCCAGCGCCTCGTAGCCGGGGACCTTGGCGAGGGCATCGTAGAAGGCATTGGTCGCGTGGTACGGATCCATCACCTGCTCCAGCGTCCCCCAGCCCTGGGAGGGACGCTGCTGGAAAAGCCCGCGGGAGTCCGGCCCGGCCTGGTCGCCGTGGCCGATATTCCGGAGTTTGGATTCCTGCATGGCCGTGGCCAGTGCGATGCTTGCCGCCCGGGCCGGGAGCCCCCGGCGGACGGCGACGGCGGTGATCAGGCCGGCGTTGGCGGCCTGGTCCGTGGCGAGGTCGGAGCTGCCGCCGCCCGCAGCCGTGCAGTGTTCGGTGATGAGGACTTCGGACCGCTGCACGAAGGCCATCGCGGTGAAGGTTCCGCCCGTGACCATGGCCAGGGTCAGCAGCAGCACAAATCGACGGCGCAAGCTGCCTCTGCGTGCCACGAAACTACTCCCTCGGGCCCTTTCCGGGCCGGTACATTCTGCAAACGCCTGGCGTTCCGCACCCAACCTTAGTTGGCGTGCAGGGCCTCGTTGAGTTCGACGGTCTGCCCCTGGCGCGGGAGGACCTCCACTTCACCGGTGGAGGAGTTGCGGCGGAAGAGCAGGTTGGGGACGCCGGAGAGCTCCACGGCCTTTACGACCTGGCTGGTGTCCTCGCCGTCGGCGTCCTTGGCGCCGACCACGCGCACGCGGGTTCCCGCGGTGACGTAAAGCCCGGCCTCGACGACGCAATCGTCGCCGATGCTGATGCCCACCCCCGAGTTGGCGCCCAGCAGCACCCGCTTGCCCAGGGAGATTTTTTCCTTGCCGCCACCGGAGAGAGTCCCCATGATCGACGCGCCGCCGCCGACGTCGGAGCCGTCACCGGCGACCACGCCGGCCGAGATGCGGCCTTCCACCATGGACGTGCCAAGCGTGCCGGCGTTGAAGTTCACAAAGCCCTCGTGCATGACCGTGGTGCCCTCGGCCAGGTGCGCGCCGAGGCGGACCCGGTCGGCGTCGGCGATGCGCACGCCGGAGGGAATGACGTAGTCGACCATGCGGGGGAACTTGTCCACGCCAAAGACGGTGACGGCGCCGCGCTTGCGCAGCCGGGCCCGGGTCAGTTCGAAGCCTTCGACAGCGGCGGGTCCGAAGTTGGTCCACACCACGTTGGGGAGGTTGCCGAAGATGCCGTCCAGATTGATGGTGTTCGGCTGCACCAGCCGGTGCGAGAGCAGGTGCAGGCGCAGGTAGGCGTCGGCCGTGTCCGCGGGGGCCTCGTCGAGGTGGATCTGGACGAAGACGACCTTCTGCTCGGTGCCGCGGTCGGGGTCGGCGCCGGTCTCGGCGATGTCGAGCAGCGACTGGTCCGCGTTGGCGACGTCACGGAGGCGCTCCGTCGCCGTTCCGAGGGCCGGAGCCGGGAACCAGACGTCCAGGACGGTGCCTTCACCAGTGCCGGTGGCGATCGTGGCGACGCCGTAACCATAGGCGGAGCGGGCGTCTGCGGGCACAGCGGAAGAAGCGGTTTCAGTCATGCCCCAAGTCTATAGACGGCGCAGGCCCACCCCGAAACCCGTTACAGCCGGGGCGGCGGCGAAGTTCAGCGGATAAAGTGGGAGAGTGACTGCCCCGGACTTGAACGCGCACCCGACCGCCCGCCCGCACGCCGCCGCCCGCCTGGACCTGCGCCAGGACGTGGCGCTGCTGACGGCGGCGCTCATCGACATCTACAGCGTCTCCGGTGAGGAGGGGGAACTGGCCGACGCCGTGGAGCATGCCCTCCGCACCATTCCGCAGCTCGAGCTGGTCCGCGACGGGGATTCGATCATCGCCCGTACCAACCTCGGCCGCGCCGAACGGGTCATCCTGGCCGGGCACCTGGACACCGTGCCCCTGCCGACCACGGAGGGCTCCCTCGGGACCGTCCCGTCCTACTGGCCTTCGGGGGCGCCCGGCGAGGGCGTCCTTTACGGCCGCGGGGCCACCGACATGAAGGGCGGCGTCGCCGTGCAGCTGGCGCTGGCCGCAGGGATGTTCGACGGCGGTGCGGAACCGGACAAGGACATCACCTTCGTGTTCTACGACCATGAGGAAGTCGAGGCCGTCAAGAGCGGACTGGGCCGGCTCGTCCGGAACCACGGCAGCCTGCTGGGCGGGGACTTCGCGATCCTGCTGGAACCCACTGACGGGACGGTGGAGGGCGGCTGCAACGGCACGATGCGCTTCGAAGCGACAACCGTGGGTGAGGCGGCACATTCGGCCCGGGCGTGGATGGGAAGCAACGCGATCCACGCCGCGGCCCCGATCCTTGCCCGGCTCGCGGCGTACGAGCCCCGCACTATCACCGTGGACGGCCTGGACTACCGGGAAAGCCTCAACGCCGTAAAGGTCAACGGCGGGACCGCCGGCAACGTCATACCGGACCGGTGCGTCGTGGAAATCAACTACCGCTTCGCCCCCGACAAGACCCCGGACGAGGCCGAGCAGCACGTCCGGGACCTGCTGGACGGATTCGACGTCGTCCGGACCGACAGCGCCGCCGGCGCGCGGCCGGGACTCCACCACCCGGCGGCAGCGTCCTTTGTTGCCGCCGTCGGGGCCGCGCCGAAACCGAAGTACGGCTGGACCGACGTCGCCCGCTTCAGCGAGCTGGGCATCCCGGCGGTGAACTTCGGCCCGGGCGATGCCCTGCTTGCGCACAAGGACAACGAACACGTCGAGGCCGACGCGATCCGCGAATGCCTGCGGGCGCTGCGGAGCTGGCTCACGGCCTGACCCGGCCGGCGGCACAAGTCGGGCGGCGCAAGTCAGGCGGAACAAGGCCGACCCCGCACGGCCACTCACACGAGACCACACGCAAAAGGTCCGGAACCCCCGATAGGGATTCCGGACCTTTTGCGTGTGGGGCTGCGCGGCGCGGGAGCGGGCCGCGTGGCGGGGAGCCTACTTGGCAGGGATCCCTGCGACCGGCACGTGCACGACGCCGCCGGCGGCCTTTTTGGAACCGCGCTTCTCGATCCAGATCGCCAGGCGGGAGACGGAGAAGTTGATGGCGATGTAGATCGCCGCAGCCACGAAGAACACCGGGAACAGGTAGGCCGGGCCGAGGAAGTCGGCCATGATCTGCACTTTGCGCAACAGTTCCTCGTAGGACACGATGTAGCCCAGCGAGGTGTCCTTCAGCAGCACGACGAGCTGTGCCACGAGGGACGGCAGCATGCGCCGGATCGCCTGCGGCAACTCGATGCTGCGCCGGGAGGCGAAACTGGTGAGGCCGATCGCGAGGCCGGCTTCACGCTGGCCCTTCGGGAGGGACTGGATGCCGGCGCGGATGATCTCGGCGAAGATCGCCGAGTTGTACAGCACGAGACCCGCCACAACCGCGACGAACGAGCCCGTCGCGAACACCAGCAGCACGAAGAACATCATCAGGACCACGGGCATGCCGCGCAGGAACTCCAGCACGATCCGCGTCGGGATCCGGATCCAGGCGATGGCGGAGATCCGCATGAGGCTCAGCACCAGCCCGAGCGGGAACGCGATCACGGCAGCCACCGCAGCCGCGCTGAGCGTGGCGAGGATGCCATTGCCGATGAGCACCCAGACATCGGGAATCTGGAACACCGCCCAGCGTTTGGGGTCGAAGATACCCTGCTGGGCAAGTGTCATGACGGCCAGGACCAGGAGTCCGCCGATCACGATGACACCGATGATGGAGCCGATCAGGGAAATGCGGCGGGCCTTGGGCCCGGGGACGTCGTAAAGGACCGAGGTCATCGGGCGATCGCCACCTTTCGTTCAACCACGGTGGCCACATAGCCAAGCGGGACGGTTATCAGCAGGTAGAAGAAGGCGACGCCGACCAGGACCCACAGCACCGCGTCGCCATTGGCGTTGGCGAGCTGCCGGCCGTAGCCGAAGAGTTCCAGCACGTAGAACGCGCCGGCCACCGAGGAGTTCTTCACGAGCGCAATGAGAATGTTGATCATGGGCGGGATCACCGTGCGCAGAGCCTGCGGCAGGATGATCAGGCTGAGGACCTGGCTGAACTTCATGCCGATGCTGCGGGCGGCCTCGGCCTGGCCGACGGGGACGCTGTTGACGCCGGAGCGCACCGCTTCGGCGATGAAGGCCGAGGTGTAGGCGCTCAGGGCGATGATGGCGGCGACTTCGAACTGCTGGAATGTCACCCCGAGGCGGGGCAGGACCACGGCGGCAAAGAAGAAGGCGATGGTCAGCGGCGTGTTCCGGACAATCTCCACGTACGTCATGCTGAACCCGCGCAAAGCTGCGATGGGCGAGACGCGGGCTGCCGCGAGGACGGTGCCGAAGATCAGCGCAATGATCCCCGAAACCACGGACAGGAAGAGGGTTCTGAGAAAGCCGTCCCAATACTGGGGGAGGTTTTCAATGATGACGTCCATAGGT
>NZ_MQTS01000245.1:847-30148 GCF_020532825.1 Arthrobacter sp. SO3 | reverse complement strand
GGCACGGGCCCCGGCAACCGCCACACCTGGCTAGTAGCGGTCGATCGTGGGAAGCTCGGGCGCAGTCTTGATGACCGTTCCGGCGGTGTCTTCCCAGGCCTTCTTGTAGGACCCGTCCTTGGCGAAAGCTTCCAGCTGGTCGTTGATCCAGTTGCGGAAGACGGTGTCGTCCTTCTTCAGGCCAATGCCGTAGGGCTCCTTGGTGAAGGTCTGGTCCGATGCCAGCTTGAAGGCGTCCGGTTCCTTGGCCACGAAGCCGGCGAGGATCACGTTGTCGGTGGTGATCGCTTCAACCTGCTTGTTGCGAAGCGGCTCGAGGCAGGCGGAGTAGGTCGCGGCCGGAACCAGGATTGCTCCGTACTTCTCCACGATCGTCGCGGCGGGCGTTGACCCGGTCACGGAGCAGACATTCTTGCCCTTGACGTCTTCGGGCTTGGTGATGGACGTGTTGTCCTTGTTCACCATGAGGGCCTGACCGGCCTCGTAGTACGGGCCGGCGAAGGAAACTTCGGCCTTGCGCTTGTCATTGATCGTGTAGGTCGCCACGATGATGTCAACGTCGCCGTTCTTGATGAACTGCTCACGGTTTGCGGAAACCGTTTCTTTCCATTCGATCTTGTCGGCCGGGATACCCAGCTTGCCGGCAATCAGCTTGCCCATTTCCACGTCAAACCCGACAGGCTTGCCGTCGAGGCCCTTCTGGCCGAACAGCGGCTGGTCGAACTTGGTGCCGATGACGATCTTGCCGGCGGATGAAAGCTTGGCCATGGTGGTGTCGGCAGCAAAGCTCGGCTTCTCGGCGACAGGCGGGTTTGAAGTGGAGGTGCTGCCGCCGCAGGCGCTCAGGCTGAGGGCCAGAGCTGTGGACGCGGCAACCAGAAGGGATTTCCTTCGGGTCATAAATGCCTTCATGACATTCCTTTCATTGGACGGCCGCCTCGCGGCGGCCAGGGTGCGAACTCGGAGGGAACTCAGTGGGGGAGGGAACTCAGTGGGTCAGCAGCTTGGAGAGGAAGTCTTTGGCGCGGCTGCTCTTGGGGTTGGTGAAGAACTCTTCAGGCGTGGCGTCCTCGACGATCTGGCCGTCGGCCATAAAGACCACGCGGTCCGCGGCCTTGCGGGCGAAGCCCATCTCGTGTGTCACCACGATCATGGTCATGCCTTCCTTGGCCAGCTGGATCATCACGTCGAGGACTTCGTTGATCATTTCCGGGTCCAGGGCGGAGGTGGGCTCATCGAAGAGCATGACCTTCGGCTTCATGGCCAGGGCGCGGGCAATCGCTACACGCTGCTGCTGTCCGCCGGACAGCTGGGCCGGAAGCTTGGGCGCCTGGTGCCCGACGCCGACGCGCTCCAGCAGGGCCATGGCGTCCTTGTCTGCCTCGGTCTTCGAAAGTCCCTTGACTTTGATGGGGCCAAGAGTGACGTTTTCAAGGATCGTCTTGTGGGCAAAGAGGTTGAACGACTGGAAGACCATGCCGACGTCGGCGCGCAGCTTGGCGAGTTCCTTGCCCTCCTCGGGCAGCACCTTGCCGTCGATCTTGATCACCCCGTCGTCGATGGTCTCGAGGCGGTTGATGGCCCGGCAAAGCGTTGACTTGCCGGAACCCGACGGCCCGATGACAACAACGACCTCGCCCTTGCGGACATTGAGGTTGATGTCCTTCAGGACGTGCAACTGGCCGTAATGCTTATTGACGGCGTTCAGGGAGACGAGCGCGTCGCCGGGCACTTGAGTAGTCATAAGAAGAATCTAGCGAACATTGCCGGGATATGACGCCAATCACTCACACTTCCGGAAGATCGTGATTCAAGAGATACCTGCAGGTCAGCCTGCTTGAGGCGGATTCCGGTAGCCTGCGGGGCTGGAGGGCGGATCCGGCCCCGGCGGCCCCAATCCCGTGCTGTGCCGGACCGGCGCAGGCGGATTTCCGCGCTAACCTGTGGGCATGAGTACCGATCCGCAGCACAACGGAGACCCGGCCCAAGCCGGCGCAGCCGCCGGAAAGACCGCCGCAACAACCGCCGCTACAACCGCCGGAAAGGCGCCCGCGCAGACGGCAGTTGAACCCAGCGACACGCCGCCCCCGGGCGGGATCCGGCACAAGGGTCCCTTGGAGCTGCGGCGCAAGGCCGCCAAGGTCACGATGTCTGACCGGACCCTGCTGGACACGAAGGGGCCGGGCCAGTTTGTCCACACCGACCCGTGGCGTGTTCTGAGGATCCAGAGCGAGTTCGTGGAAGGCTTTGGCGCCCTGGCCGACCTGGGCCCGGCGGTCAGCGTCTTCGGCTCGGCCCGGACCGTGCCCGGCAGCTTAAACTACGAACTTGCTGTCGAGGTGGGCCGCCAGCTGGCCGAAGCCGGGCTGGCTGTGATCACCGGCGGCGGTCCCGGCTCGATGGAGGCTGCCAACAAGGGCGCAGTGCAGGGCAACGGGGTGTCGGTGGGACTCGGCATCGAACTGCCCTTCGAGCAGGGCATGAACCAGTGGGTGGACCTGGGGGTCAACTTCCGTTATTTCTTCGCCCGCAAGACCATGTTCGTGAAGTACGCCCAGGGGTTCATCGTGCTGCCCGGCGGCCTCGGGACGCTGGACGAACTCTTCGAAGCGATGGTCCTGGTCCAGACCCGGAAGGTGACGTCCTTTCCGATTGTGCTGGTGGGAACGGCGTTCTGGAGCCCGATGGTGGAATGGATCCAGACCACGCTGGTCGCCGAAGGGATGATGTCCGAGGAGGACCTGGACCTGCTGCAGGTCGTGGACGACCCCGCGCTCGCCGTGGAGCTCGTGGTGGAAGGCGCCGCACGGCACCGGAACCCCAACGGCAGCACCACCGGCAACGGATCAGTAAACGGCAGCGGGTCCGGAACCGGCGACGCCGGCGGCACGCGGGGCTGACCGGCCCCGAAGCGCCATCCGGGCACGCCGTCGTCTGGCACGATGGGGGAGTGAGCTTCTTCCTGGTCTTCCTTGCGATTGCGCTGGCCGGCGCCGCTTTCCTCCTCGGCACCGGCAGGGCGTCGAAAGTCTTCCGCGGCAGACGCGGGGGTGACGACGGCGCGGCGCAGGCCCTCGATGACGGCTTCGACCAGCCGGTTGCCAACCTCCCGCCCGTGCTGCTGCCCGCCGAGGCGGAACCGTCCGACGTCGACCGTCTCCGGTTCGCTGTGGGACTGCGGGGATACCGGATGGACCAGGTGGACCAAGTGCTGGACGACTTGCGGGAACAGCTCTCAGCCAAGGACCGGAAAATCGCGGCCCTTGGGACGGAACTGGGACGCCTGCGCGATGTTCCGGAGCAGGCTCCGTGAGCAGTGAGCACCCCTCTGCCCGAGCGCCGGAAACGGTGCAGCGGCAAAACCGGCCGGGCGCGGAAGGCGGCGCCGGCGCCCCCGGCGGCCCCATGCCGCGGGGCGCCACCGGAGCGGCCCGGAATGCCGTCGCAACAGCCGGAGCCCGGGTGGCCCGCTGGCCCTGGTGGGTCCAGGTGGGCGGACTCTACGCCGCCGCGCGGCTGATCAGTGCCTGCATCTTCATGGCAGCCGCCCTGCATCAGGGCGTCAACCCCTGGTTTCCCGCCAAACCGGACTACTGGTCCTTCGTCAATATCTGGGATGCACGCTGGTACGGCGAGGTCCTCCGGAACGGCTACCCGGCGGTCCTCCCCACCGACGGGGCCGGAAACGTCCAGGAAAATGCCTGGGCGTTCTATGCCCTCTTTCCCATCCTGGGCCGCGTGGTCGCCGGCCTGACCGGAATGGACCCGGCGTTCACGCTGACGCTCATCGCGATGGTGTGCGGTCTGGGTGCGGCGCTGGTCATCTACAAACTCTTCAGGCACCGGGCCCCGCACCGCACCGCGCTGTGGGGAACGGTGTTCGTCTCCACCTTTCCGGTCTCGCCGGTGCTCCAGGTGCCCTACGCCGAGTCCCTGAACCTGCTCCTGCTGGCAGCTGCCCTGCTGCTGGTGCTGGAACGCCGGTACCTGTGGGCCATGCCCGTCGTCGCGCTGATGTGTTTGTCCCGGCCGACCGGCGTGCCGTTCGCGGCGATGGTCGGGCTGCTGTTCCTCCGCCGGGCGTGGCAGTACTTCGCGGCGGCCCGCAGCGCAGCCCTCAGCACGGACCGCAGCACGGCTTCCGGCCCCGCATCACAGGGCACCGCGGCGGTGGGCCCCGCCGGTCAGTCCGGCGCCGCGCCGCACGGCGGCAGCCAGCTCTGGTCGCTCGCCGGGCTGACAGTGGTCAGCGGGGCCGGCGCGCTGATGTGGCCGGCCATCGCCTGGGCCGTCACGGGGGATATCCAGGCCTATACCAAGACCGAAACCGTCTGGCGCGGCCACGACCTGGTGCCGTTCAAACCCTGGTTCGACACCGGCGTCCTGCTCTTCGGACCGGTCCTGGGCCTCCTGGCGCCCTTCGTCTTCGTTGCGCTGTTCGCCTGGTTCATGATGTCCCGCCCGGTGCGGGCGCTGGGCACGGAACTGCGGCTGTGGTGCGCCTGCTATCTGGGCTACCTGCTGCTGTTCCTGCACCCCCAGACCAGCACCTTCCGGATGCTGCTTCCGCTCTTCCCGCTGGCTCTCAGCGCGGCCCTGATCTCACGGTCCCGCGCATACCGGGGCGCGGTGGTCCTCATGTTCCTGCTGCTGCAGATTGTCTGGATCGTCTGGTTGTGGGCGTGGGCGCCGTTGCCCGGCGGAGGCGACTATCCGCCGTGATGCGCTTCACCTTTCGCGGCTCCCGGCCCGGCATGACACGGCGCGGCGGAAAGTCCAACGATTAGCTACAGCCGCGTTGTTACGCGATAATAGATGGTAAGCAAGGACAAGAAGCAAACTGACTATATGGCCCTGATGGCTCTGTCATCAATGGTCGCCGGCAGCTTGATTGACTAAGCGGACGCAGCCCGGCCGGGCTGGTATGTCACTGGACTAATGAAGGGGATATTCCTTATGGCGGCTATGAAACCACGCACCGGCGACGGCCCGATGGAAGTGACCAAAGAAGGACGAAGCTTGATCATGCGTGTCCCGCTTGAAGGCGGCGGACGGCTCGTGGTCGAACTCAATTCTGCCGAAGCCACCAACTTGAAGGAATGCCTCGTCGGCGTTACCGAATAGCAGTACTCAACTTTTCGACAGAGGGCGGGCTCTGCAGCCGGACGGCTGCGGACCCCGCCCTCTTTTGCGATCCGGCTTTTCGCGATCCGCCGGCCGGGGTGCCTGAGGCCTGCGGAAGCCTATTTCTTGACGGCGACCAGCAGGCCGTCGCCGGTGGGCAGCATGGCTGACGCGAGGCGCTCGTCGTCACGGATGGACTTGCCCACCTGGCGCAGGATCACCGTGGTGGCCTCGCGAGCGGCCGGGTTGGCGACTTTGTCCTTATCGAGAGCATCGTTGACGATCAGCAGGCCGCCGGTCTTGAGCAGACGGACGGCCTGTTCCACGTAGCCGGGGTAGTTCGGCTTGTCGGCGTCAATGAAGACGAGGTCGTAGGCGCCGTCCGTCAGCCGGGGGAGGACGTCGCGGGCCCGGCCGGAAATGGTTCGCGTGCGGTTGGCCGGGCTGCCGGCTTCCTGAAACGCTTCCCGGGCGGCTTTCAGGTGCTCGACGTCGACATCGATCGTGGTCAGTACCGCGTGCGGACCCAGGCCCCGCAGGATGCAGACGCCGGAGACGCCCGCCCCGGTGCCGATTTCGACCGCGGTCTGGGCCTTGGACGCGGCGGCCAGGACCGTCAGGACGGCTCCGACGCCCGGGCCCACCGGGGTGACGCCCAGTTCGAACGACCGTTCGCGCGCGTGCAACAGGACCTCGTCCTCGGCAGGCAGATCTTCTGCGTAGGACCAGCTCGTGGACTTATCGGCGCTCATGGAATTCGCTTTCTGGGCGGCAGGGGATTGTTCACTCCAGCCTACTGTGTCCGGTGCTACGCGGCCGGGAGGCGCCCCCGCTCCGGCCGTTATGGCGTCCACACGGGTCCTTGCCGGAACGGACCGGCTCTTCCCTGCCCCGGGCCCGATGCCACGGCGCCGGCAGCCGGTTGCGCCGTGGGCTGAAGGACCCCCGGCGTCAGGAAATTCCCAGCTTATTTTGAAATGATGGATATCCGCTCATCCGCGTGGTGATCGGCGCCGAATCAAGGATGCAGGAGCTTGCAGCCGCAAGCACCGTCCACGGCGTAAGCACCATCCACGAGGGGAGCGGACAATGTCGGTTTTGGCAGCTGTCCCTGCAACTGAAGAGTCCCAGCCCGCGGCGGAAGCCGAATGGGTCCGGCCCACCTGGGAGGAAGTGGTGACCAACCACTCCGCGAAGGTGTACCGCCTCGCGTACCGGCTCACCGGGAACAAGTACGACGCCGAGGACCTCACCCAGGAAGTGTTCGTCCGCGTGTTCCGCTCGCTCGAGAACTTCAAGCCGGGCACCCTGGACGGCTGGCTGCACCGTATCACCACCAACCTCTTCCTGGACCAGGCGCGGCGCAAGAGCCGGATCCGCTTCGACGCCCTGGCCGACGACGCGGAGTCCCGCTTGCCCGGACGCGAGCCGGGACCGGAGCAGAGCTTCGAATTCAACAATCTTGACGTCGATGTGCAGGCCGCCCTCGAAGAGCTTCCCCCGGATTTCCGCGCCGCCGTCGTCCTCTGCGACCTCGAAGGGCTGTCCTACGACGAGGTGGCCGTCGCCCTGGGCATCAAACTCGGAACAGTCCGTTCCCGGATCCACCGCGGCCGGACCATGCTTCGGGAGAAGCTGGCGCACCGCGATCCGCGGCCGCAGCAGCCGGCTAAGTCCTCGCTGAAGCCGCGGCTGAAGCTGCCGCGCATCGCCGGTCTGCTCTGAACCAGGCGATGCGTCTGCTGCAACGCCTGCTGCGCGGCCCGCACGAACGGCGGGGCCGGCACCTGCAATCGTGCGCGGAATGCCGGCTTCAGCAGCGACGCGAACGCCAGTACCTGGAACGGCTGCGCGGCGCTGAAATCCCGACGGCCAGCAGTGACCTGACCGCGCGCCTGCTGGCACGCACCGAGGAACTCGCCCGCCGGGAACCGCCGCCCCCGCCGCGGCCGGTGGCCCGCCGCCTCCCTCTGGCGCTCCGGGCAGCCGTGCTCGTGACCGGCGGCGCGGCAGCCGCCGCGGCGCTGCTTGGCTTATCGGCCTACCTGATGGGCGGGGATGACGCCCCGCAGGCGGGCGGAGCGCCTGCCCCGGTCTTCCTGCAGCGGGACCTCTCCATGTCCGCGGCGGCCACCGTCGAGGAGGGGGCCGGGACGCCCGCCGCCTGGAGCCTCACCGGCAAACCTGACTTCACGCCGGACGGGGCCCTCACAGCCGCGCAGCTCACCACCCTGCGCTCCCAGGGCTGGACCTGCCCGGAGCTCCGTGAGCTCGGATACCACCTGGTCTGGGCCAGGGCAGGGGTGCTGGCCGGCGGGGACATCCTCGAGCTGCGTCTCACCGACGGCCGGG
Organism: Arthrobacter sp. SO3; assembly: GCF_020532825.1. GTDB lineage: Bacteria > Actinomycetota > Actinomycetes > Actinomycetales > Micrococcaceae > Arthrobacter. Next base: position 22,672 of record NZ_MQTS01000245.1, on the reverse strand, counting down.
ATTCCGCCACCATCCTCGAACAGCACGCTGACGTCCCCCGGCAGTCCGGCACTGCAGGTGCCGGGCCCCAGCCCGCCCCGGCGGTCCCGGTCAACGTGCTCACGGGCCACCCCGCGACGTCGGACGGCTTCACCGCAGCGCCGGACCGCCGCCCCGCGGCGGGCGGCCCAGCGGGGGCTGGCCGCGGGAGCCTGTGGATCAACCACGATTCCCCGTTCGCCGCCATTTACCAGGCGGGCGATGCCACCTTCACCTATGTCTCGGATCAGCCCGCGGAACACGCGGCCGACGCCGTGGCAGCCCTGCTCCGGTCCCGACCCGCGGACGCGGGGGGAGCCGGTGACGGGGAGGCCGCAAAGCCGGGAACAGCCGACGGCCCGGGAACAGCCGGCGGCCCGGGAACAGCCAGCGGCCCGGGGGCGCCCGGCGGGGCCGGGGCAGGGTCCGACGCCGGGCCCAACATCACCGTGCGGCTGGAGCGCGGACTGGGCAGGATCGTGGAGTTGCTGGCCCCGTGACCGGCGGAACCGTCGAGGGCGCGGCCCGTGTGTCGCGGCCGAATCGTCCCGGCCCCGATTGAGAGGGTAATCTTCCTACAGTGCTTGGAATCAATGGACCGGAATTCGTACTTTTGCTGATCATCGGCCTTCTGGTGATTGGTCCCAGCAGGCTGCCCGAATACACCCAGAAACTTGCCAACATCGTCAAGGAAGTGCGCCGGATGGCGTCCGGGGCCCGGGAGCAGATCAAAGACGAAGTCGGCATCGACATCGATGACGTCGACTGGAAGAAGTACGATCCCCGGCAGTACGATCCGCGCAGGATCATCAAGGAAGCCCTGCTGGACGATGACACCAAGCCCGTCAGCGCGGGTGCTCCGGCCGCGGTCGCCACCGTGGCGGCCGCCACCGCGGCTGCGGAGCGCCGGCCGGCCCGGGCAGTGGAGCGTCTCCCGGACGGCGAGCCGGCACCCTTCGACTCCGAGGCTACCTAGCGGGGCTGCAGGCCCAGGGGCTTTCCCCGCAACCCGCGCGGCACCGAGGCGAGCTTCCCGGCGATCTCCAGCAGTGCCACGGCCGCCGGGGTTTCGGGACGGCCCAGCACCAGGGGGACCCCGGCGTCGCCGCCTTCCCGCAGCAGGATGTCGAGCGGGATCTGTCCGAGCAGCGGGACATCGGTGCCCACTGTGGCGGTCAGCCGTTCGGCGAGCACTGCGCCGCCGCCACTTCCGAACAGCTCCATCCGGCCGCCGTCGGGCATTTCCAGGTAGGACATGTTCTCCACGACGCCGGCGACGCTCTGGCCGGTCTGGGTCGCAATGGCCCCGGCCCGCTCGGCGACGTCGGCGGCCGCAGCCTGGGGCGTGGTCACCACGAGGATCCGGGCCTGCGGCAGCAGCTGGGCCACGGAGATGGCGATGTCGCCGGTACCGGGCGGCAGGTCCAGGAAGAGGGCGTCGAGATCGCCGAAGTAGACGTCGGTGAGGAACTGCTCCAGGGCCCGGTGCAGCATGGGGCCGCGCCAGGCCACCGGCTGGTTGCCGGTGACGAACATTCCGATGGAAATGACTTTGACCCCGTAGGCGACCGGCGGCAGGATCATGTCATCCACTCGGGTGGGGGCCTGGCTGATGCCCATCAGTGCCGGGACGGAGAAGCCGTAGACGTCCGCGTCCACAATCCCCACCCGCAGCCCCTGGGCGGCCAGGGCGCAGGCGAGGTTCACTGTCACGGAGGACTTGCCCACACCGCCCTTGCCGCTTGCGACGGCGTACACCCTGGTCAGGGAGCCGGGTTCGTTGAACGGGATGCCGCGCCTGCCGCCGGCGCCGCGGAGCTGCTCCTTGAGGGCGTCGCGCTGCTCCTGTGTCATGACCTTCAGTTCGACCTCGACGCCGGTGACCCCGGGGACCGCGGTCAGCGCAGCCTCGCAGTCGGCGGTGATGGTGCCGCGCAGCGGGCAGCCGGCAATGGTCAGGAGCACCGCAACCCGGACCCGGCCGCCGTCGGAAACCTCCACCGTGTCCACCATGCCGAGTTCCGTGATCGGACGGCGGAGTTCGGGATCAATCACGGTGGCGAGCGCGGCGTGCACCGCACGTTCCACGGCGGAGGTGCGCTCGGTGGTGCTGTCGGCGGAGGTGCCCTCGGCGGTGCCGTCCTCGGTGGTGCTGTCGTGGGGAGGGTTCATGCTGTGGCTGCTCAGTTCTCGGGGGACGCCGGAAGCGCCGGTGTGCCGGCGCTGTCCGGTCCGGCGCCTTGCAGCGTGTCCGGTGGAGTGGTGTCGGCCTTCTTGTTCGGCCTGGGGTCGTTCTTGCTGTCGGACTTGACCCGGGCGATCTGCTGGGTCCGGGGGCTCCGCTGCTTGTCGCGGCGGTCCTTGAACTTTTCCTTGATCTTGTCCCGCGGGGACTCGTGGACGCCGGCAGAGGGGTCGTGGGTGCGCAGTTCCTCCTGCGCTTCCAGCATGTCCTCGAGCAGGCTGCGCAGTTCGGCCCGGACGTAATCGCGGGTGGCGACTTCCCGCAGGGCGATCCGCAGCGAGGCGAGCTCCCGGGTCAGGTATTCGGTGTCGGAGAGGTTGCGTTCCGCGCGCTGGCGGTCCTGCTGGAGGGAGACGCGGTCACGGTCGTCCTGCCGGTTCTGGGCAAGGAGCAGCAGCGGTGCGGCGTAGGAGGCCTGCAGCGAGAGCATCAGGGTCAGCAGGGTGTAACCGAGGGCCCGCGAGTCGAACTGCCACTCCACCGGGGCGAAGGTGTTCCAGCCCAGCCAGATGACCACGAAGACCGTCATATAGACCAGGAACTGCGGCGTGCCCATGAAGCGGGCGAAGCCTTCCGTGGTCTGGCCGAAGGCGTCCGGGTTGGGCGAGAACTTCGGCAGGATACGCTGGCGGCCGCTCAGGGGTGTGTCGAGGCTGCCTTTGTCCGATTTGCCGCCCGGCCGGACCTGGGGGTTCCGTGGTGCGCTGTTATCAGCCAATGCGGCCTCCAAGCTTCCTTATCGGGACATCGTCCTCGTGGGCGCGCCAGTCATCGGGCAGCAGATGATCCAGCACATCGTCAACAGTCACCGCCCCCACAAGCCGACCGTCGCTGTTGACGACGGGGAGCGAGTTGAGGTTGTACGTGGCCAGCGTGCGGGCCACCTCGCTGATGTGGGCCTGGTCCGACACCGGCTCCAGGGTCTTGTCCACGAGGTTGCCCAGCGGTTCGGGCGGCGGGTAGCGCAGCAGCTGCTGGATGTGCACGACGCCGAGGAAACGGCCCGTGGGCGTCTCCAGCGGAGGCCGGGCTATGAAGATGGACGATGCCAGGGCGGGGGAGAGCTCTTCGCGGCGGACATGGGCCAGGGCTTCGGCGACGGTGGCTTCCGGCGGCAGGATGACCGGGACCGGGGTCATCAGGCCGCCGGCGGTGTCCTCGTCGTATTCGAGCAGCCGGCGGACGTCGTCGGCGCCTTCGGGTTCCATCAGCTGGAGCAGTTCTTCGGCCTGGGCGGTGGGCAGTTCGGCGAGGAGGTCGGCGGCGTCGTCCGGGTCCATTTCCTCCAGCACGTCCGCTGCACGGTTGACGTCCAGGGCGGAGAGGATCTCCACCTGGTCGCCTTCGGGCATCTCCTGCAGGACATCGGCGAGGCGTTCGTCCTGGAGCTCGCTGGCGACCTCGAAGCGGCGCTTGTCGCTCATCTCCTGCAGGGCCTCGGCGAAGTCGGCAGGTTTGAGGTCCTCGTGGGTCGCGACGAACTGGGTGGCGGCCTGGGGTTCGGTGCGGGCGCCCTGCTGGGCGTCGGCCCAGTCGATGATCATCGTCTCGTTGCGGCGCAGCCTGCTCAGCGGCGAGAGGGAGTGCCCGCGGCGGACAAAGAGCTTGCTGACAAACCAGTCGCCGGAGCGGTGCCTGTCCATCGCGATGTCCTCGATGGTGGCGTCCCCGCTGCCGTCGGCGAGCGTCACGCGGCGGTCGAACATTTCGGCCACCACGAGGGTTTCGGCGCCGCGCTGCTCGAAGCGGCGCAGGTTCACCAGCCCGGTGCAGATGATCTGGGTCTGGTCGATCGACGTGATCCGGGTCATCGGGACGAAGACCCGCTTTTTCCCGGGGACCTCCACGACGATGCCCACCACATGCGGGGCGCTCCGGGTCCCGCGGGAGAGCACGACGACGTCGCGCAGCCGGCCGAGGCGGTCGCCCAGTGGGTCGAAGACGTCAAGGCCGAGGAGGCGCGCAACAAACACCCGCGATAGATTTGTGCTCACCAGTACAGGCTACCGAGTCCGCTCTCTTTTAGCTGAATTTACAGCCGGTGCCCAGCCGGATAGGTAAGAATGGTCGTATGTCAAACATTTTTGGTGCTCCCAGGGCTGGCGCCCCCAACGGCCCGGACGAGGCCCGCAGTGTCCCCAAGGGCGACACCGTTGGTTCCTACACCTCCTACCTGGACGCCCAGAAGGCGGTGGACTACCTCGCCGACCAGCAATTTCCGGTGCAGATGGTCTCGATCGTCGGTAACGACCTGAAGATGGTAGAGCGGGTGACCGGCAGGCTGACCTACCCCCGGGTGGCGCTCTCGGGGGCGCTGAGCGGCATGTGGTTCGGCCTGTTCGTCGGCATCATGCTCTCCTTCTTCTCCACGACCGACGGCGCCTTCTCGATCATGACGTCGGTGCTCATGGGTGCGGCGTTCTTTATGCTCTTCGGCATTGTCACGTACGCCATGCAGCGGGGGAAGCGCGACTTCACCTCCACAAGCCAGGTGGTGGCGACCAACTACGACGTCGTTGTTTCCTTCGAAGCGGCGAACGAGGCGCGGCGGCTGCTGCACCAGCTTCCGATGACCCAGCACGACGCCTCGGCGTCCGGCGGGACGGCCGGCTACTCCCAGCGCGACTACCAGCACCAGCCCTACCAGCCGGGTCCGGAGCAGGGAGCCCAGCAGCCGGGCCAGCAGGGCCATGCCCCGCAGCGCCCCGCGGCCTGGAACGACCCGTACGGCCAGCGGACCCCCGAAACCGGCGGACAGGAGCCCGGTGCGGGGCAGCCCGGCCAGCCGGCCGCAGGCCAGCACGCAGAGCCTGGCCAGCACGCAGAGCCGGCCCAGCCGGCAGGGCAGGCCCACACCGCAGCGGAGACGGAAGAGGTCCCCAAGCCGGCCGGGTTCGCCTACCCGGACCTGCCGGACGGCCGCCCGCAGTACGGGGTTCGCGTCACCGACGCGCCCAAGCAGGATCCCGACCAGGGCAACCCGCGCCACTGAACGGCAACGCAGAAGGCCTCCGACCGGATGATCCGGTCGGAGGCCTTCTGCGTTTCACCTTATGCGTCTCAGCTGCGGCGCGTGAGCTTCTGCGTGACTGCGGCAGTGCGGGCCGGGACCACGTGCCCTAGGCGCTCTGGCCGTCCGCTTCCAGGTAGATGCCCGCCATCCAGGACTCGACGTCGTCGGCCTTGCGCGGCAGCGCCGCGCTGAGGTTGACCGGACCGTCGGCGGTCATCAGGATGTCATCCTCGATCCGGACGCCGATTCCGCGGAATTCCGCCGGAATGGCGAGGTCCTCGTCCTTGAAGTACAGCCCGGGTTCGATCGTGAACACCATGCCCGGGGTCAGCACGCCGTCGAGGTACAGCTCGCGCTTGGCCTGGGCGCAGTCGTGCACGTCGAGGCCCAGGTGGTGGCTGGTGCCGTGCGGCATCCAGCGGCGGTGCTGCTGGCCTTCGGCGCTGATGGCTTCCTGGACGGAGACCGGCAGCAGGCCCCATTCGGCCAGCCGTTCCGCGAGCACGGTGGTCGCGGCCGTATGGATGTCGCGGAACCTGGTGCCGGGCTGCGCGGCGGCGAAACCGGCGTCGGCGGCGTCCAGCACGGCCTCGTAGACCTTGCGCTGGATCGGGGAGAACGTGCCGTTGGCCGGCAGGGTGCGGGTGATGTCCGCGGTGTAGAGCGAATCGGCCTCGACGCCGGCGTCGAGCAGCAGCAGCTCCCCGGCGTTGACCTTGCCGGTGTTCCGGGTCCAGTGCAGCACCGTGGCGTTGTTGCCGGCGGCCGCGATGGTGTCGTAGCCGAGCTCGTTGCCTTCCTCCCGGGCCCGGGCGAAGAACGCGCCTTCGACGACGCGCTCGCCGCGCTGGTGGGTGAGCGCCCGCGGCAGGACCCTGACGACCTCGGTGAAGCCCTGCACCGTGGCGGCGACGGCGGTCTTCATCTGCTCGATTTCCCACTCGTCCTTGAGCAGGCGCAGCTCGGAGAGGGCCTCGGTGAGCTTTTCGTCGAGGGCGTCCAGGATGCCCAGGTCCAGGTTCTCCGGGTCTTTGGCGGTGTTGTAGCGGGCGGTGTCCACGAGGGCGTCGATGTTCTCGTCCACCTTCCGCACCAGCCGGATGGAGATCCCGCCGATTTCCGGGGCGCCAACGTTCTTGGTGATCCCCAGTTCAAGTTCGCTGATGTCGGCGGTGTCCAGGCCGAGGCGGGCCTTGAACTCGGCCAGGGTGGGGCGGGCGCCGATCCAGAATTCGCCGGAGCGGGAGTCGGCGTAGAACTGCTCGGTGTCGCGTCCTGCCAGCGGACGGAAGTAGAGCGTCGCGCGGTGGTGGCCGCCGTCGTCGCCCTTGCCTTCCCCCGCGGGTTCCAGGATAAGCACGGCGTCGGGCTCGTGGTCCAGGCCCAGGCCGGTGAGGTGCGCGAACCCGGAGTGCGGGCGGAAGCGGTAGTCGCAGTCGTTCGAGCGGACCTTCAGCGGACCGGCGGGGATGACCAGGCGTTCGCCTTTGAACTGCTCTGAGATGGCGCGCCGGCGGGCGGCGGCGTGGCCGGCGACGGCGTCGCGTTCCGGACGCTGCACGGGGGACGGGGCCCAGTTGCTGGCCATAAACGCCTTGAAGGCATCGGAGCTGGGCCGCTGTGAGCGGTTGTTGACGCGCTCGTCGAGGGGCTGGGAAGCGGAGACTGGGGTGTTATCTGCATCGTTCACCGTCCCATCGTCTCACCAGCGGAGCGGCTAAGGCGAACAGGCCGGCGGAGCTGATCCCGGGCGTCGCGGCGCCGATCTACTAGGCTGGGGAGGTGAGGATTGACCTGCATGCCCACTCGAATGTTTCCGACGGCACCCAAGCGCCCGGGGCGGTGATGGCCTCTGCCGCGGAGGCGGGGCTCGACGTCATCGCCCTGACCGACCACGACTCCACCGCAGGCTGGGCCGAGGCCGGCATTGCCGCCCGCGGCCATGGCGTGGCGCTGGTTCCCGGCATGGAGATTTCCTGCCGGACCATGGAGGGCATCAGCGTCCATCTCCTCTGCTACCTGCACGACCCGGCGCACCCGGGGCTGCTGGAGGAAATCACCAAGGCCAAAGATGCCCGCTTCACCCGGGCCGAGCGGATGGTCAGCCTGCTCGCGGAGGACTACCCGCTGAGCTGGGACGATGTCATCCACCACGTGGCGCCGGGCGCCACCCTGGGCCGGCCGCACATCGCCGACGCCCTCGTCGCCGCGGGCGTGGTTGCGGACCGCACCGAGGCCTTCGAATCCATCCTGACCTCACATTCACGCTATTTCGTGCAGCACTATGCGCCGGACCCGGCCTTCGCCGTCGAGCTGGTCCGTGCGGCCGGCGGGGTGCCGGTGTTCGCCCACCCGGTGGCGTCCGCCCGTGGCCGGATCGTGGGGGAGCGCGTCTACCAGGAAATGATCGACGCCGGGCTCGCCGGGCTGGAGGTCTACCACCGGGACAATCCCGAGGAGGGCAGGACGTTCCTGCGCAAACTCGCGGCCCGGCACGGTCTGCTGGTCACCGGGTCCTCCGACTACCACGGGACAGGGAAGCCGAACCGGCTGGGCGAGAACCTGACCTCGTCCGAGGTGTTCGCCCGGATCGAGGAACTGGGAACCGGAACCCCCGTGGTGCGCTGACGGACCACGGCAGGGCCAGGTCCCGGCCACACCCGTTGCGCTATCTGTTTTGGTCCCCATGGAGCCGGAATGGCCACCAATAGTGAGAGAGCAACAGGGGGCGGGCGGGGTTCAGGTGCCCGGGAACTCCGTGAAGGCGGCGTGCGGGGCAAGCCGTTTGGCCATGACGTCAATGGCCGGCTGGTTCTGGTCTACGCAGACGAACTTCCGGTCGAGCTTCGCGGCGACGGCGCCGAGGGTCCCGGAACCGGCGAAGAAGTCCAGGCACCAGTCGCCTGGGCGGCTGGAGGCCGCCACCACGCGGCGGATCAGCCCTTCAGGCTTCTGCGTGGGGTAGCCGGTCTTCTCTTTGCCGGTGGGGGAGACGATCGTATGCCACCAGACGTCGGTGGGCAGCTTGCCGAGCTCGCGCTTGGCCGGAGTCACGAGTCCGGGGGCCATGTAGGGTTCCCGGTCCACTTCGGCGCTGTCGAAGTGGTACTTCGAGGGGTTCTTGACGTACACGAGGATGTTGTCGTGCTTGGTGGGCCAGCGGAATTTGGCGCGGGCGCCGTAGTCGTAGGCCCAGATGATCTCGTTCAGGAAGCACTCGCGGCCGAAGATAGCGTCCAGCATGACCTTCGCGTAGTGCACTTCGCGGTAGTCCAGGTGCAGGTACAGGGTGCCGTCGTCGGCGAGCAGGCGCCAGGCCTCGACGAGCCGCGGCTCCAGGAAGGACCAGTAGTCGCTGAATGCGTCGTCGTACTTGTGCAGCGCGCCCTTGATCGTGTCATAGGAGCGGCCCTTGAACCCGACCCGGTCGCCGTCGCCGCCGGCGTTGAGCACCATCTTGGTTTCCTGGCGCTTCTGGACCCGGCCGGTGTTAAACGGCGGGTCCACGTAAATCAGTGTGAAGGCGCCGTCCGGCAGCGTGGGGAGATAGTCCGCGTTGTCCGCGTGTACCACCAGATTGCTGCCGTCCGGCGCCCAGACAGAGTCAGTCATAAAGGGGTTTAGGCCTCGCCCTGCAGGGCTTCGCCTGCGACAACTTCGCCGTTGCGGCGGCGGGTGCGGGTGCGGCGGCGTGCGCGGGTGGCGCGGTCGACCTCGGTCGGTGCGCTGGCGGCGGCTTTGGCCGGGGCCTCTGCTACCGGACCGGTGCCGGCGTCAGCCTCGGCGGGACGACGACGGCGGTCACCAGAGCGTCCGCTGCCAGTGCCACCGCCAGTGCCACCACCGGCGCCGCCGCTGCGGCGCGAATCGTGGTTGCTGTCGCGGCCGCCGGTGCCGCGGCTGCCTTCCCGGGCGCCGCCGCTGCGGGCGGTGTCGCGGCCGCCGCCGGCCTGTCCGGTGCGGGGGGCGTTCTTCTTGCCGGTCTCGCCCAGGTCCTCCAGGACCTCGGCATCAACACCGGCCAGCACGCGCTTGTCGCGGGGCAGACGGCCCTTGGTGCCTGCGGGGATGTCGAGTTCCTCGAAGAGGTGCGGGGAGGATGAGTAGGTTTCCACCGGCTCCGGGACGCTCAGGCCCAGGGCCTTGTTGATCAGGCCCCAGCGGGGCATGTCGTCCCAGTCAACGAAGGTCACGGCCGTGCCCTTGTTGCCGGCGCGGCCGGTGCGTCCGACGCGGTGCAGGTAGATCTTTTCGTCCTCAACGCACTGGTAGTTGATGACGTGCGTGACGTCGTCGACGTCGATGCCGCGGGCGGCGACGTCGGTGGCGACCAGGACGTCCACCTTGTTGTTGCGGAAGGCGCGCAGCGCCTGCTCGCGGGCGCCCTGGCCAAGATCGCCGTGGATGGCGGCGGCCGCGAAGCCGCGGTCCACGAGTTCCTCGGCTACTTTGGCGGCGGTCCGCTTGGTCTTGGTGAAGATGATGGTCCGGCCGCGGCCGCGGGCCTGCAGGATGCGGGCAACAACCTCGATCTTGTCCATGCTGTGGGCACGGTAGATCAGCTGGCGGATGTCGCGCTTGGTCAGGCCTTCGTCGTCCGGGTCGGCGGCGCGGATGTGCGTCGGCTTGGTCATGTAGCGGCGGGCCATGGCGACGACCGGGCCGGGCATGGTGGCCGAGAACAGCAGCGTCTGGCGGACGGCGGGGGTGCCGGCGATGAGGGTCTCGACGTCGGGGAGGAAGCCGAGGTCCAGCATTTCGTCGGCCTCGTCCAGGATGACCATCTTGACGTTCTTCAGGACGAGGTGCTTCTGCTTGTAGAGGTCGATCAGGCGCCCGGGGGTACCGACGACAATCTCGACGCCCTTCTGCAGCGACTCAACCTGCGGCTCGTAGGCCCGGCCGCCGTAGATGGTGGTGATGCGGGCGTTGCGCTTGCGGGCGGCGTTCTGCAGGTCGCCGGCGACCTGGACAGCCAGTTCGCGGGTCGGTACGATCACGAGGGCCTGCGGGGCCCCGGGAGCGGGGAGGTTGTCGTAGCCGGCGTCGTCCGGTCCGACGACGCGCTGCAGCGCCGGGATGCCGAAGCCGAGGGTCTTGCCGGTGCCGGTCTTGGCCTGGCCGATGATGTCGTGGCCGCTGAGGGCGACGGGCAGGGTCATGGCCTGGATCGGGAAGGGGTGCGTGATACCGGCGTCGGCCAGCGACTCCACGATGTCGGCGCGGACGTTGAAGTCCGCGAAGGTCTTCTCGGCGATCTCGTGCGGCTTCTCGTCCGAGATGATGGTCTCTTCCGGCTCGATCGTTTCCGTTCCGGATTCGTCGGTCAGAAGCTGGTGCGTGTGCAATTCACTCACTAGGGGAGTTTCCTTATTCATTTTGGGCTGCGCTGCTTGCTCAACGGGGCCGGCCGGGTGGCCGTTCCGGAGCACGCTCAGGCGCGCAGGCAATTCCAGTGGAAGCCGATCGCGGGCTAATCAAATGCTGGCACTGGGGACCAGCGGGTCTGTCTCAAGATCGCGTAGGGGCGGGCTTGTTGAATTCAAAAATCAAGGAAATCAACGACCGGGCATCCATATCTACCCTTCCAGTCTAGCTGTACGCGGCCCGGAACCTCGACGGACCGCGCTGTGTCAGAAAAGATGTGCGCGGGAACCCTGTCGTGTGCTCAGCCCACCAGCTCCAGCCTGACCTCGCGGGTGGCGATGTCGGAGGACACAATCCGGACCCGGACCTGGGTGCCGGGCTCCAGTTCGCCGGGGCAGCGGGCGGTGACGGCAGGCTCGGCGATCTGCACGATCCCGGAGGGTCCGCTTCCGTTGCCGGGTCTGGTGCTGGCGCCGCCGTTGCCGTTCCTGCCGTTGCCGTTCTTGCCGTTCGTTGTTTTCCCGTTGGCTGGTTTCCCGTTTCGGGCCGGTTTGGAGCCGGAAATGACGACGGCGTCGAACTCCTGGCCGACGTGGTTGACCAGCAGCGCCGCCTCGACGGTGTCGAGCGAGAGGCGTTCCAGCCTCGCGGCCAGCTGGTCCGATGCCGCCATGATGGCGGGAAGGGACGGCAGGGCCTGGCGGGCCCAGTCCGGAACAGCGGTGCCGTTGCTGAGGGCCTCGCAGATCACTAGGACAAAACGGTCGATCAGGCGGCGCAGCGGGGCCGTGGAGTGGGCGTAGGAGGCGCCGATGGCGGCCTGGATGGCGGCCTCGGGCACCGTTCCGTCGAAAGGTGTGTAACCGGCGCCGCGGAACAGCATCCCTGCCGAGTGCACGATCGCCAGCTGCCGGGGGTCGGTGGGGTCGAGGGTGCGCAGGTACTCGCCGTAGCTCATTTGGCCATCCCAGGGTTTGCCCAGGGCGCGGGTCTGGCGGTGGAAATGCGCCAGTGACGCTTCATCCGGCGGCGGCATCGTGCGCAGGATGCCCACCTTTCCCGCCAGCATGATCCCCGCGGCAGCCATCCCCGTCATCAAGGAAATCTGGGCGTTCCAGTCCTCCACGGGCAGCGGCGGCGCAGCCACGATCCGGTAGCCGCCGTCGGGCAGTTGTTCGATTTCCTGCTCCGGCATGTTCAGGCTGGCGCCTCCGCGGAGCCGTTCCAGCTCCACGCGCTTCATCCCGACTTCCTTGAGCAGCAGCAGGACGGGCGCGGCGGTGCCGGCGTCAAGCTCGGCCTGCACACCGTGGTAGCTGAGTTTGGCACGGCTGCGGACCCTCGCGCGGCGGACCTGCACCGCGGAGACCTCGGCGGCGTCGTCCAGCTTGAATTCCCAGACGAACGCGGCACAGAGTTGCCCGGCGAGCAGGCTTCCCGCTTCCTCGCTGATGACTTCCGGGTGCAGCGGAATCCGGCCGTCGGGCGTGTAGAAGGTCTGGCCCCGGCGGCGGGTCTCGGCGTCGAGCGCCCCGCCGGGGGCCACAAAGGAGGGGACGTCGGCGATCGCATAGAACACCTTGTAGCCGGCACCGGAGCGGTCGATGAAGAGGGCCTGGTCCAGGTCGGTGGAGGACGCCGGATCGATGGTCACGAAGTCGATATGCGTGAAATCCAGCTCCGGAAGTTCGTGCCCGGCCACGGCTTCCTTGGCCTCCCGGAGCGCGTCGTCGGGGAAGGGGCCCGGCAGTTCCAGCGTGGTGCGCAGCGCGTTGAGCGCCTCGGCAAGTTGGTTTTTCTGCTGGTGGACATTCGGGGTCAGGCGATGATGGGACACGAAAATCAGATTAGCTTCATTTGCCCCATTAGTCTTGAATCATGAGCACATCCCCGGCCGATCCTGCCCGTTACAACAGTTTCCTGATGGATCTGCTCGGCGTGATGGCCTACTGCGAGCTTTCCGCCTTCGAACGGCTCTCCTCCGATGCCCGCTATTCACCCACGCTGCACGACCGCGCGGTGCTGGGCCGGATCGCCGTGATCGAGTTCCAGCACTACGAACTCGTCAGCGCCAAACTCGACGCCATGGGCCTGGACACGGAGGTTGCCATGCTGCCGTTCCAGCCGTCCGTGGACCATTTCCACGAACGCACCCGCCCCGCGGACTGGTACGAATCCCTGATGAAGGCGTATGTGATCGACACCGTCTCCGCCGATTTCTACCGCGCCATTTCCCGCTATGTCGACGCCGGCACGCAGGCCCTGGTCGAGCAGATCCAGGCCGATGAGGAGGCCACGGCGGTGCTGCGGGAGCGGCTCAAGACCGCCCTCGCCGATGACCCCAGGTTGGCGTCGCGGCTGGCGCTGTGGGCACGACGCCTGCTCGGCGAGGCCCTGACCCAGGCCCAGCGGGTGAGTTTCGAGCACGCGTTCCTCGGCGGCCTGATCGGCGCCGACGAGGACCGGACCAAGGAAGTCGTTCGCGTGCTGATGGCGGAACTGGCGGCGAACCACTCGCGCCGGATGGCGCAACTCGGTCTGGCCGGCTGACCGGACCGCCTGGCCGGCTGAGCGGACCGCCTGGCTGGCTGAGCGGACCGCCTGGCCGACTCAGCGCTCCGCGGCGTCCAGTGCGGCGAGCAGCGACTTGGCGGCGGCGGCGGGATCGTCGGCCTCCGTGATGGCGCGTACCACCACGATCCTGCGGGCGCCGGCCTCCACCACCTGCTCCACGTTTCCGAGGTCTATGCCGCCGATCGCGAACCACGGCACGACACCCGCGACTTTGCCCGCTGCTTTGCCCCCGCCTGTTGTCTCGGCCCGGCGGATGGCGTCGGCCGCGTAGCGCACCAGTTCGAGCCCGACGGCGGCGCGCCCCGGCTTCGTCGGTGTGGCCCAGACCGGCCCGACACAGAAGTAGTCCAGGCCGTTGCGGCCGGGGGCGGCGGCGATGGCTGCATCGACCTGCTCCGGGCTGTGGGTGGACAGCCCGATCACGGTGTCCTTGCCGAGGAAGTCCCGTGCGGCGCCAAGGGGGATGTCCTTTTGCCCGATGTGGAACACCGGAGCCCCAGAGAGCGAGGCGAGGTCCGCCCGGTCGTTGACGGCCCAGAGCCGGCCGTGCCGCTGGGCCGCCTGGTGCAGGACTTCCAGGAGTTCCAGCTCCTCGGCCGCTTCCAGGGACTTGTCGCGCAGCTGGATGATGTCGACTCCGCCGGCAAATGCCGCGTCCACGAAGTCGGCAAAGTCGCCGCGGTCCCGGCGGGCATCGGTGCAGAGGTAAAGGCGGGCGGTGGTGTGGACGGCATCCTGGCTCATGGGTCCAGCCTAGTTCCTCTAAACTGGGCCAATACCGCGGGAGCCCGCCGCAGCCGACCACGCCATTGGCGTCCGGCGCCGGCAGGCTGAGAGGGCGTCAGAGCCGACCGCTTGACCTGATCCGGCTAGTACCGGCGTAGGGAAGGAATCCTCATGGGCGACATATCCGCCCGCGGCGCGGCCGCGTTCACTGAAGCAGCGGCGCCTGCAGCCTCCGATGATGACGCCGGAGCCCGGAAATATTACGACGTTGCCGTAATCGGAGGCGGCGTCGTCGGCCACGGGATCGCCTGGGCGGCGAGACGCTCGGGCCGGTCTGTGGCCCTGATCGACGACGCTCCCGGGAGCGGCGCCAGCTGGGCTGCCGCCGGAATGCTTGCCCCGGTGAGCGAACTTCACTACCAGGAGGAGGCGCTCCTGGAGCTCATGCTTGAGTCCTCCCGCCTCTGGCCGGCTTTCGCTGCCGGACTCGAGCGCGGAGACGGCGGCCCAGGAACGGGCGCCCGCGCCAGCGCCGCCGGCGGGACCGGGGCCGGCACGGGGTACCTCACGACGCCGACCCTCGCCGTGGGTGCCGACGCCGCTGACCGTCGAGCGCTCGCGGACCTGAGAACCGTCCAGCAGGCATACGGCCTGGCCGTGGAGCCGCTGACCGTCCGCGCGGCGCGGATCCGCGAGCCGCTGCTGAGCCCGGGGATCTCCTGCGCCTTCGACATTCCCGCCGACCACCAGGTGGACCCGCGCCGTCTGCTCGCCCGGATGGGGGAGCTCCTGGCCGCGGACAGCGACTGCCACACCATCAGCCGGCGCGCCGCCGGTCTGCTCTGGGAGGACGGGCGGGTAGTCGGTGCCAGCCTCGAGGGCAGCGGCTTCATCCGGGCGGGCGAGACCATTGTGGCCAACGGCCTGGGTGCCGCCTCGCTGGACGGATTGCCCGCCGGACTCCGGTTGCCGCTGCGGCCGGTCCACGGGGACATCCTCCGGCTCCGGGTGCCGGCGAGACTGCGGCCGCTGCTGACCTCCACGGTGCGGGGACTCGTCCGCGGTGTGCCGGTGTATATCGTCCCCCGGCAGGACGGAACGGTCGTGATCGGAGCCACCCAGCGGGAGGACGATCTCGGTGGGAACAGCGGGCCAGCCGCGCCCGCCGGCGGCACCTCCATGACCGCGGCCCCGGCCAGCACCGCCGTGTCCGCCGGCGGTGTCTACCAGCTGCTGCGCGACGCCCAGCGGCTGGTCCCCGCAGTCGCCGAACTGGAATTGCTTGAGGCCACCGCGAGAGCCCGTCCCGGGACCCCGGACAACGCGCCGCTGCTGGGCCGGGTGGCGGAGCAGGGGCGTCCGGGGGACGTTACGGGTCTGATTATCGCCACCGGGTTCTTCCGGCACGGAATCCTGCTGACGCCCGCGGCGGCGGAGATCTGCCGCCAGCTGCTGGACCGCGTCGCAGACCCGCGGTGGGCCCATTTCCGGCCGGACCGGTTCGCCGCCGGCACGCCCGCCGACGACACACCGGCAGCCCCGGCGTCGGCTGCCGGCACGCCCGCCGCCGGACCGCAGGACACCGACGCCCGCCACGCCAATCCAAACCCTGAGCACAGCAAGGAAACGGTATGAACATCAAACTGAACGGAAGCGAGCACACCCTCGCCGATGGCGCCTCGGTCAGCACACTGGTCAGCCAGGTCACCGGACGGCCGCTGGCGCCGAACGGCCAGTCCGCGGACGGCACGAAACTGGGCGTTGCCGTGGCCCGCAACGCCGAGGTGGTTCCCCGCAGCCAATGGCACGGCACCGCGCTCGCCGACGGTGACGACATCGAGCTGGTCACGGCGGTACAGGGAGGATGAGCAGCATGGAGGACACCACAACAGCAGCGCCGGGAGTAAAACCGGCCGCGGCGGATCCGTTCACGGTCGACGGTGTGCAGCTCGGGTCGCGGCTGATCATGGGCACCGGCGGGGCGCCGAGCCTGGACGGTCTGGGGGCCGCGCTGCTGGCGTCGGGCACCGAACTGACCACCGTGGCGATGCGCCGCTATTCGCCGGCGGAGGCAGGGTCGCTGTTCCAGCTGCTGCTGGACCACGACATCCGGGTGCTGCCCAACACCGCGGGGTGCTTCACCGCCAAGGACGCCGTGCTGACGGCCGAACTGGCCCGCGAAGCCCTCGAAACGGACTGGGTGAAACTGGAAGTTATCGCCGACGAGCAGACTCTGCTGCCGGACGCCGTGGAACTCGTCGAGGCCACCGAGGAACTCGTGGGCCGCGGTTTCAAGGTGTTCGCCTACACCAACGACGACCCGGTGCTGGCCCTGCGGCTGGAGAATCTCGGGGCCGCCGCGGTGATGCCCCTGGGCGCGCCGATCGGCACCGGCCTGGGCATCCTGAACCCGCACAACATCGAACTGATCGTCTCGCGGGCCTCCGTGCCCGTGGTCCTGGACGCCGGGATTGGTACTGCCTCCGACGCCGCGCTGGCCATGGAGCTTGGCTGCGACGCCGTGCTGCTGGCCACGGCCGTGACCCGGGCGCAGAATCCGGTGCTGATGGGGGAGGCCTTCAAACACGCGGTGATCGCCGGTAGGCTGGCAAAAAGGGCCGGCAGGATCCCGCGCCGGGAGCACGCGCTGGCATCCTCGGCGATGGATGGCCGGGCAGAATTCCTGTAGGCCGAACGCCCCCAGCCCGTTCTCCGGGGGGTCGGGGACCTCGCGGAGGAAGGCCCGGCACGACGCAGCGAAGGAGCTTGCCATGGCAGCCACAGGGGACGTCCTCACCCAGGAGCAGGTCGACGCGGCCCTGACGAAGCTGCCGGACTGGAGGTACCGGCTGGGCGGTCTCGTCACCGTCTACAAGGCGTCTTCGGCGGCTGCGGCGCTGGAACTGATCGCCGCCGTCGGACGGCTCGCAGAAGAACACAACCACCACCCGGATCTGGACTGGCGCTACAACCGGGTCTTCCTTCGGTACAGCTCCCACGACGCCGGGGACGAAGTCACGCGGCGGGACGTCGCGGCCGCGACGGCCGCCGGCGAAGCGGCAGCAGGGATCGGCGCCGCCGCGGAGCCAGGACTTTACCGGACCGTCGAGGTGGCCATCGACTCCGAGGACCCGGCCGCCATCTCGGAGGTCTGGCGGGTGGCACTCGGCTACCGCCGGGGCAGCTCCGATGACCTGGTGGACCCCTTCGGGCGGGGCCCGACGCTTTGGTTCCAGATGACCTCCACCCCCAACCCCAACCGGCTCCACCTCGACATCCACCGCAGCCAGGCCGAGTCCGGCCCCGCGCTGGAGAAGACGGCAGCCACAGGAGCGTTAATGAACCATGACCACGCACCCAGCTGGGTGGTGGTCACGGATGCGCAGGGAAACCAGTTGTGCCTCTGCACGGAAACAGGCCACGGGCCGGACACCTGAGCCCCGGCAACCCGGCAACAGCCCGGCCGCGGCCCGGCCCGCCTAGTAGCGCAGGATGGCGGTGAGCCGGGCGGTGTCGCGGCTGGTGCGGGTCTTGCCCAGGTACAGCACAGCGGCCACGGAGGCGGCGGCACCGAGGGCCATGGGCAGCACCCACGGAATCCAGGTCAGCCCGGGCTGGTAGCCCAGGCCCGCGGCCATGAAGATGATCCAGCCCAGCATCCCCACGGCAAGCGATACCCCTGCAGGCACCGCAATGCCGTACTTGGCGTGCCGCTTGTCATTGGCCCAGACCACGAAGCCCGCGGCCACGGTCACCAGGGCAACCACAATCAGGGAAAGCATGTTCGGACTCCTCGCGGATCGGTGGACCGGGTCAGCTGCGGTGCTGCCCGGAGGGGCAGCACCGGGTGGTGGCTAGAGGGCGCCGAAACCGACGCGGCGTACTTCCTCGGCGCCGATTTCAACATAGCCCAAGACGTTTGCGGGAATGATGATCTGGCGGCCCTTTTCGTCCGTTAGGCGCAGCTCGGTGCCCTTAGTGATGGCCTCGCCGACGACCTTGGCCACGGCGTCGGCATCCTGGGTCGATTCCAGGACAATTTCGCGGCCGATGTTCTGAATGCCGATCTTTACTTCCACTGCAAGGCCTCCCAGCCAATCAAAGTTCTCTTCGGTGTCATGTCTATTTGTAGTCTAGGTTTCCTTGGGGAAGCGTGAGATTCCGCGCCAAGCTAAACGGTAGATCAGATCACTGGCGACATCGAGGTCAAGATTGCCGTCGGTTTCCAGCCAGTAACGGGCGCTGACCTGGGCCATTCCGGCGAGTCCGCGGCCCAGCAGCTGGGACTCCAGCTCGGGCAGTTTCGTGTCCTCCGCGATGACCCGGGCGACGGCGTCGGCGAAGGTCTTGTTGAAGGCTTCCAGCCGGGCACTGACATCGGCGTCATTGACGAGGTCGGACTCGAAAACGAGGCGGTGGGCCTGGTCGTCGCTGGCGATGAAGCGGAAATAGGCGCGCATGACCGCCTGGACGCGCTCATCGTTGTCCGTGGTGGAGTTGAGGGCACCCAGCAGCAACGCGATCAGTTTGCTGAGCTGGCTATCCAGCAGGGCCATGTACAGCTCGCGTTTGGACGGGAAGTGCTGGTACAGCACGGGCTTGCTGACGTGGGCGGTTTCGGCGATTTCGTCCATCGCGGCACCGTGGTAGCCATTGGCCACGAAGACCTCCTGGGCAGCCGCGAGCAGCTGCGCCCGGCGTTCATCGCGGGGCAGCCGTGCCGATCGCTGTCCGCTTCGTGCCGGTACCTCCGTCGACTTTCCGGCGTTTCCCCGTTCAACCGGTGCCTGATGAACCACTGTCGGCCTTCTTTCGCTTGCTGTTACGTCCACTTTACGTGCCGGTAATATGACCTGGCGGCATCTTCGGGCATAGATTGAAGTATGGCTTCCAAGTTCACCCAAAACGCAGCCCCCGCAACCCCTGAAAAGGCGCCCGCGGCGCCTGGGCCGCTGGTGGGGCCGGCCGACGGCCTGAGCCCGGAGGAAGTGGAACGTTACTCCCGGCACCTGATCATCCCGGAGATCGGGGCAATCGGGCAGCGCCGCCTGAAGAACGCCAGGGTCCTCGTGATCGGCGCCGGCGGCCTCGGCTCTCCCGCGCTGCTCTACCTCGCCGCGGCGGGCGTCGGCACCCTCGGAATCATCGACGACGACACCGTGGACCTGAGCAATCTCCAGCGGCAGGTGATCCATGGTGTGGCGGATGTGGGACGGCCCAAGATCGAGTCCGCCCGGGACGCCATTGCCGCACTGAACCCGCTGGTGGATGTCCAGCTGCACAAGGTCCGGCTGGACGCCTCCAACGCCCTGGAACTGTTCGCCGGCTACGACCTGATCCTCGATGGGACCGACAACTTCGCCACCCGGTATCTCGTGAACGACGCCGCAGCGATCCTGGGCAAGCCCTACGTCTGGGGTTCGATCTTCCGCTTCGACGGCCAGGTCAGCGTCTTCTGGGAGCAGTACGGCCCCACCTACCGTGATCTCTACCCGGAAGCGCCTCCCGCAGGCTCTGTTCCATCCTGCGGGGAGGGCGGAGTGTTCGGGATGCTCTGCGCTGCTGTGGGCTCGCTTATGGTGACGGAGGCCGTCAAGCTAATTACCGGCGTCGGACGTTCCCTGCTGGGGCGCGTGGCGCTCTTCGACGCCCTTGGCGGGACCTGGCGCGAAATCCGGGTCTCCCGTGATCCCGAGGCGGAGCGGATCACGGAACTGACCGACTACGAGGCCTTTTGCGGCATTACGCCCCCCGCGGATGCGGGCACCGAACATACCGTGACGGCAACCCAGCTGGCCACGATGCTGGCCTCCCGCAAGGCCGGGCTCAAGGACTTCCACCTCATCGATGTGCGGGAAACCGGGGAGTACGAGATCGTCCGGATCGATGGGGCGCTGCTGATCCCGCAAGGCCGGATCCTGGCCGGTGAGGCGTGGCAGGAGCTGCCGCAGGACATGGACATCGTGTTCCACTGCAAAGCCGGAACCCGGTCCGCGGCCGTCCTCGCCGCTGCCCGGGCTGCCGGCTATGAGCGGGTCAGTCACCTCGACGGCGGAATCCTCGCCTGGGTGCGTGACGTCGAGCCCGAAAAACCCGTCTACTGACCGGGTATGCCTGAAGTGAACCCGCTACGAAAAGGCCAATGACATGAGCGATGACATGAGCGTGACCCCGCAGCACAAGATCGGTTCGGGATTCGGACGGGACTCAACAGCCGCTGCGGTGATAGCCGGGATTGACCTGCACGGAAAGACTGCCATGGTCACCGGCGGGTATTCCGGTCTGGGACTGGAAACCGTTCGGGCGCTCGCATCAGCCGGCGCCGTAGTGGTGGTGCCGGCCCGGCGGCCGGAACATGCCCGCGAAGTCCTGGCGGAGGCCGGCGTCCCCTCCGGGGCGGCGGCCGGTGGGGTGAGCGTCGCCTCACTTGATCTGGCCGACCAGTCCAGCGTGAAGGAGTTTGCAGAAGACTTCCTGGGCTCCGCGGATTCCGGCGGCGCTGACGGCGGCGTCCGGAGCCTGGACATCCTGGTCAACAACGCCGCGATCATGGCCAGCCCCGAACGCCGCGTGGGGCCCGGCTGGGAGTCGCAGTTCGCCACGAACCACCTGGGGCATTTTGCCCTCACCAACCTGCTGTGGCCCGCCCTGGTTGCCGGGTCCGGCGCCCGGGTGGTGTCGCTGTCCTCTACCGGGCACAAGCTCTCGCCGATCCGCTTCGATGACATCAACTTCGACACCGGCTACGACAAGTGGCGGGCCTACGGACAGGCCAAGACGGCCAACTCCTTGTTCGCCGTGCAGCTTGACCGGCTAGGCCGGGACTTCGGGGTGCGTGCTTTCGCGGTGCACCCGGGCGGGATCATGACCGAACTGCAACGCCACCTACCGCGGGAAGAAATGATCGCTGCCGGCTGGATGGACGAGACGGGCAAGGTCGACGCGCGGTTCAAGACCCCCGCCCAGGGGGCCGCGACGTCCGTGTGGGCGGCGACCTCGGCGGCCCTGGACGGTATGGGCGGCGTTTACTGTGAGGACTGCGACATCGCGGACCCCACCGAGGTTGGATCTCCGGAGGCGCGGATCCGGGGTGTGGACGCCCATGCGGTGGACCCGGCCGATGCAGCCCGGCTCTGGGCGCTGTCCGCCGAGTTGACGGGAATCAACGCCTTCGGCGGCTAGTGCCCGTGTGTCACTGACTCGGGGGGATCGGACTTGGGGGATCGCCGCGCTGAACGGCGTGCAACGAGCCGTTCAAGCACTTTGGGGCAGGACGTATTTGGGGTAGGCGTCGTGGAGGGGCTCTGGCCAGTCCAGGTCCTCCGGATATACCGGGTCCTCCGGCTCTGCGGCGGGGAATCCGTGTGCGGCCGTGAAGAGGTACCAGTCCGGGAAGGGGTCTTCGGGAAGTTCCTGGTTCGGGTCCGGGCCGGGGTCCAGGTCCGTGAAGGCGTCGATGTCCGTGAACGCGTCGGTGGGTGTGGTCCGGAGGCCGTCGGGCCAGTGGGGTGGTTCCCAGTCCTGTTGTTCGCTGGGGTAGTACCGGCCGGTGGGTGAGGTCCAGCCGGGTGGCTTCTCTTTGCTGGCCCCGGAAGGTGTCCACGCCGAGCCGTGTTTGAGCCGGTGGTGTCTGGGGCAGGGCTGGCCGAGGTTGCTGATCCCGGTGGTCCCTCCATCGGCCCAGGCCAGGAGATGGTCCGCGTCGTTGTCCAGCGAGGCGTTGTTGCAGCCCGGGAACGGGCACTTCCCGTCGCGCAGGCGCAGCCACCGGCGCTGGGCTTTCGTGAGCCGGTAGCGGGTCCGGCCGATTTCCAGCGGCGCACCGTCCCGCGGGTCGGTCAGGACCCGGTAGAACGACCCGGCGCCGTCGGCGAGGAGTTGG
>NZ_MQTS01000245.1:299-837 GCF_020532825.1 Arthrobacter sp. SO3 | reverse complement strand
CCGTACCCATCCAGGACCGCCGGTTCCCCGGTCACGCCCAGCAGGGACAGGACCGGGACGGTAATCAGCACCTGCGCCCGGGGCGAGGGAACATCCCCGCACCCGGCCATCCCCGTGCCGCCGCCGGCACTTCCCCCGGTGGTGGTGCCGCTCAGAAGCAGGGTGGCGGCGATGTCGGCGCGCAGCTGGGTCAGGGTGCGGGCCTCCGCGGGGCCCTGCAGGGCCCGGGCGGCAGCGGTGGTCCGGTCCCAGATCCCCGCAGCGGTAGCCGCCGGCAGGTACGCCGAGAACCAGGCCATCCCGTCCCGGTCCGGGACGAACTCCACCCGCCGGTCCGTAGCACTTTTGGTGTGGCGTTGTTCGATGCTGACCGGGTGGTGGCGTTCCCGCCAAACACGGGTTTTGGCCCGGAACCGTCCCGGGGGACGAGGTCCCCGGCCGGGCACCCGCGGGCCGGGTTCGGTGCGTCGGGGTCCAGGAAGTGCGCTTCCAGCCCGGCCGCCCCGGCCGGGTCCAGGTTGGTGGTTTCATCCACGAT
>NZ_MQTS01000245.1:210-289 GCF_020532825.1 Arthrobacter sp. SO3 | reverse complement strand
GACGAGGTCCCCGGCCGGGCACCCGCGGGCCGGGTTCGGTGCGTCGGGGTCCAGGAAGTGCGCTTCCAGCCCGGCCGTA
>NZ_MQTS01000245.1:0-200 GCF_020532825.1 Arthrobacter sp. SO3 | reverse complement strand
TCCCGGGACGAGGTCCCCGGCCGGGCACCCGCGGGCCGGGTTCGGTGCGTCGGGGTCCAGGAAGTGCGCTTCCAGCCCGGTCGTACCGGCCCGGTCCAGGTTGGTGGTTTCATCCACGAGGATCCGGGCGTGCTGCCAGGAAATCGTCCCGGCCTGCAGGGCCGCCAGGGTCAGCGGCAGTGACGTGGTCAGTGCCTGGC